>JBOHCG010000001.1:0-55963 GCA_050698735.1 Streptosporangiaceae bacterium
CGCCGGCCCCGGCCCCAGCCCGCCCGGGCCGGGGGAGGGGGACGCAGCCGAGGAAGGCGACCAAGACCGCCCGATTCCTTTCCCTAGTTACCGAACGAAACGGCGAACTCGCCTCGGTCCCGCTCGATCGTGTCGCGGGGATCTCGGCAGACCTTGCCCCCCAAGTCCACCTGCACCCCGGCGCCGCCCGCGCCGCCCTGCGCAAAGCGGTCCTGTCCGCGAAGAACGGAGACCCCCGATGATGATCAAGCTCGCCGTCGCCCTGGTCATCGTGATCGCCTTGGCCGCGTTCCTCGCCTGGGCATTCCTGCCAGCCCGGTACCTGCCCGGCAACCGCGCCCGCCACCTGCGGATCCGCCTGCATCTGCGGCTGCACCCCGGCAAGGGCTTCGCCCACGTCTTCACCCTGTGGCTGCGCTGGAGCCGCCTAGCCTCCCTGCGCCGCTCCGGCCGGATCCGCGCCTCGCTTCCGCTGCGGTACCGGATCGCCGACCCTCGCCAGCACTCGGTGTTCCTTGGTCGCGCCCACTACCGACACGGCCTGCGGGTCCCGCTGGAAGAGCACTTGCTCGTCATGGCGCCACCAAGGACCTATAAATCAGCCTTCCTGGCCGACGTCATCCTGCGCTACCCCGGCCCCGTCATCGCCACCAGCACCAAACCCGACGTGTACGCCCTGACCAGCGCCGTGCGCGCCCAGCGCGGCCCGGTGCACGTATTCAACCCGCAAGACATCGGCGCCGTCCCCTCCACCTTCCGCTGGTCCCCGGTCGACGGATGCGAGGACCCCGCCACCGCGATCCGCCGCGCCGACGCGTTCGCGTTCGCCGTCTCGCAGAAAGGCGTCGAGGACGGCACGTTCTGGTCCGCCAAGGCCTCGGACTACCTGCGCGGCTACTTCTGTGCCGCCGCCCTGGCCCGGTATGACCTGCGCGCGGTGGCCGCGTGGGTGTCGGGCGCCGACCCAGACGTCCCTGAGCGGATCCTGGCCGCCGCCGGTGCCCGCCAGTGGGCGCTGACCCTGGCCGAACTCCGGTCGGAGGCCCACAAGACAGCGGCGACAGTCCGGATGGTCATGAGCAGGGCCCTGGCCTTCATGGCCGACCCTGCCCTGGCCGCCAGCGTGCTGCCCGGCCCCGGCGAAGGGTTCGACATCCCAGTCTTCCTCCGCCAGGCCGGGACCGTGTACCTGATCGCGGAGTCCGTCTCCGAGGAAGCGCCGGTCGCTCCGCTGTTCGCCGCGATGGCGTCGGAGATCCACTACACCGCCACGCAGATCGGCCAGGCATCCGAGGCCACGCGCCTAGACCCCCCGCTCTTGATGGGCCTGGACGAGGTGACCCAGATCTGCCCGGTTCCGCTTCCGTTTTGGCTGGCCGACTCCGGCGGCAAGGGCATTGAGGTTTGCGCCGTCGTCCACGGCGAGGCCCAGCTGGCCGAACGGTGGGGCGATCACGGCCGCCAGGTCGTCCTGGACACGAGCTCGGTAAAGGTGTTCCTGCCCGGCATCAGCGACACCACCACATTGCAGACGGCCAGCACCCTGTGCGGTCAAGCGTCATGGAAGCTCCGTGGCCAGGACCACGCCACGCGCCACGACGTCGCGACTCCGGACATGATCCGCCAGCTGCCTGCCGGGTTCGCCCTGATCATCCGCGGCGGCTACGCCCCCGTGATCGCCCGTCTGCCCCGCGCCTGGAAGAACCCCGCCTACCGCCGCGCCCGCCGCCTCGGCCAGGCCCCATGGAACGCCATCGCCGAACTCACGGCCGCCGACGCGGAACAAGAGCCCGATCTCCCCGATTACGTGCCCGCCGAGTGGCTCCCCGGCGACGACACCTCCTTCCCCTGGAGCTGATGACCATGACCAGCAACGACCCGATCACCGCGATCGTCGACCAACTCGCCGCCCAAGCCGAGCAGCTCACCCGCCTCGACACCCGTGAAGCCGACCATCACGCCGCCATCAGCGGACGGCTGACCGAGCTCACCGACCAGACCGCCAGCATCGGTCAGGTAGTTCAGGAGCACGCTGCCGCGCTCGGGCACCTCACCGCACCCAGCCAGACCGCCCCTGACGCCGACGGTTACCACCCAGACCCGGCCCCGGGCTGGTGGAAGCTGACGGCCGACGACCGCCGCGAGCCGGTCGCCCGGCTAAGGGCCTGGGTCGAGCAGGTCTACCGGCCCGGCTACGGTCACCTGGCCGCCGCCCTCGGCCCCTGCTGGGAGCAGCACGACCTCTGCCTGTACGCCCTGGACATCCTGGCCGAACTGTGGCAGGTGCTCTACCTGCAGCCCGTCCGCAGCCCCGGCCTGATATCAGCCCAAGCCGAATACCAGGCCCGCCTCCTGCCCGCCCTGGCCGACCAGCTCCGCACCGAGACCAACGACTGCGCCCATCTCCGCAACCCCGCACCGGCCATCGGCCAGCCCTGGAGCAGGCCATGACGAGTGCGAGACTCAACCAGGCTCTGGCGTATGCCGCCCGCGGCTGGCCGGTGTTCCCCTGCCAGCCCGACCAGAAGACCCCCGCCACCGCGCACGGCCACCGCGACGCCACCACAGACCAGCGACAAATCACCGCCTGGTTCACCCGCAACCCGCTGTGGAACCTCGCCATCGCCACCGGCGCGCCCGGACCCGACGTCCTCGACGTCGACGACCACGGCCCGGCCGGCAACGGCTACGCCGCGTTCGCTGAGCTCAGCCGCGCCGGGCTGCTGGACAGCGCATCCGTCTACGTGCGCACGCCCAGTGGCGGCCTGCACGCCTACTTCCGCGGCTCGGCCCAGCGCAACGGCCACCTGCCCGCCCACCACCTGGACTTCCGCTCCAGCGGCGGCTACGTCCTTGCCCCTCCATCCCGGGTCGACGGCAAGCCCTACCAGCTCATCCGTGCAGTGGACGCCGACGGCGGACTGAACTGGGCCACCGTCACCGAACTGTTGGAACCTCAGCGGCAAGTCCAACGGCTCCAGCCGCACCTGGCCCCCGGCCGCGACCTGGCCCACCTAGCCCGGTGGGTCGCCAGCCAGCATCAAGGGAACCGCAACGCGGGCCTGTTCTGGGCCGCCAATCGCGCCCTCGACGCCGACCCCGCCGCCGACCTCAGCCCCCTGGCCGCCGCCGCCCGCCAGGCCGGCCTCGGCGACAAGGAGATCACCCGCACCCTGGATTCCGCCCGGAAGACAGGCCAGCCTCGCCCGCCCGCACCCGACCACCAAGCCGAGGCAGGCGACCCGTCATGACCGCCCCCAACATCCCGCCGACCAGCGAGAACCCTGCCAGCCCCAGCCTGCACCAGGTCGCTCGCGACCACGTGACACAGCTTCGGCACGACGGCGGGACCTACCGCTCGATCGCCGCCGCGGCCGCGCTCTCCCCAGCCACTGTCAGCGCCCTGGCCACCGGCCGCAGGAGAGCACACCCCGCCACCGCTACCGCCGTCCTCACCGTGACCGCCCGCACCCTGCCCAGGTCCCGGCCGGACACGAACGGCACCCGGCTGCGGCTGCGTGCCCTGCACATCATGGGCCACGGCTCAGCCCGCATCGCCCGCGCCGTCGGCGCCCACCCCAGAACCATCCGCAAACTCGTCCGCGGCGACACCACGACGATCAGCCCGCGCCTGCGCGACGCCATCACCGCCGTCTACGACGCCTGGTGGGACAAGCGCGCCCCCGCCCGCACCCCCTCCGAGCGCGCCGCGGCGACCGCCGCCCGCAAACGCGCCATCGCCGGGAACTGGTGCGCCGCCGCCGCCCTCGACGACGACCTGCTCGACACCCCCGGCTACCGGCCCAAAGCCGGCTGGAAACCCGCCACCGGCACCGGCACCGCCCCCGACATCCGCCCGCCCGCTCGACACCACCAGGCCGACCCGGCTCAGCCTTATGCGCCCCAGACACGGCGGGCAACGGCATGAGCCAGCACCAAGACAACGACCCCAGCCGTCCCCGCGGCAGCCGCAGGCCGCCCGACTACGTGATCGTCGTAGCCGCCAGCGACTGGGTCAAGGAGCACTTCCCCGCCGCTGCAGCCAACCTCACCGACGCCCTGCGCACCGGCCACGACCGCCACCGCGACCCCGAGCCCGACCTGGAAGCCGAACCATGACCCCGACCTGGAAGTGACGCCATGAGCCTGACCATCACCGATACCACCATGACCAGCGACCATTCCGCCCACGCCGCCCGGCAAGCACCCGGCGGCCAGCAGCGATGGGAAGTGTCCTGGCTGCCCGGCCAGACCCTGGACCGCAACGCCGCCATCACCGCGATGATCCTCGCCGACACCACCGCCGCGGCCGACCTGCACGAGGGCCACCGGCTCTGGCCCCACATCCAGGGCTGGGCGGCAGAACTCGGCCTGACCGCCCCCGATGCCATCGCCCAGGCCGCCCAGCCACCCGGCGACAGCACCCGCCAGCAGGAACAAGCCGCGCGCCAGCCCGACCGCGAGGCAGCCGATTGAACGCCAGACCTAGCACCCAGACCAGCAGGACCCGCCGCACCGCCACGCGGCGCGTGCCCAGCTCCCTGTTCACGGAATACGGCGTGACCCATGTATGAGACCGATAACGGCGTCGCACCTCCGGCAGCACCCGGCTACCGGCTGCCCGAGCGCGGCCCGCTCCCCGACCTCCCCTTGTACGAACGCCTCATCGACGACGGCATCGCCGCCGCCGACAACCGCGGCACCATCGTCGACCACCTCACCGCCCGACGGCTGGCCATCTGGCTGGCCGCCCACCGCCAGGAACCGGACCTCGCCCGCGGCCTGGTCCGCTTCGTCCAGACCGGAGCGATCCGCGCGGACCTCAAGACCCACCTGCGCAAGCACGCCCTCTCACCCGCTTACCCCGACCAGCCGCAGGCCGCCCGGCTGCTGAAGTACTGCAACAACCGGGGCACCGAGCTCGGGCCTGTCGGCGAGAACTTCGCCGCCGCCTGCGACCAGATCGACCGCGCCGACGTCCTCCTCGCCGGCTACCGCGACCGCGTCCGGCAAGGCCGCGTGCACCCCGACCATTCCTGGCCCGAGACCGACGGCCCCCGCATCCTCGCCCTAGCCCGGCGCGACCCCGACACCCAGACCGTCACGCTCGTCCTCGACACCACCACAGGAAACATCGCCCTCTTCGCCATCGCCGCCCACGCCGACGAACGCGAAGCCCACGTCCGCGAAGTCGAACGCTTCGGCCGCACTCTCCCCGAAGACTCCTACGGCCGCCGCAACCGCCAGGCCATCGCCGCCCGCGAAACCCGCGTCGCCACCCGCCTGCGAGCCGTCGAAGAGGCCTACCGCGCCGCCACCGACCGCGACACCACGTACGGTCCGCCCGAGCCCACCCGGATACCCCGCTCGCCTGAGCATCAGATCGCCAGAGATCTCGACATGGAGGCCGAGCCGTGACCCGCGAAAGTGCGGCCATCAACGACGATCGAGGCAGGAATAACACGCATCGTCGCATGGATCTTCGTCCAGGTCCGCCTTTGCCAGGAGCAGTTGTCCGCTCAGATACAAATGGCTGGAGATGACCGTGCGCGGCGGCAGGGCTGAAGAGTCACCGAGACTGCCGGGTAGTTTGGCTTCGAGCCGCGCAACCACCGGGATCCCTACTTCGATGACCGACGTCGGTCACGCTGCCGTGAAGCAGGCCCCCGCCGCACCCGAAGTGAGGCAGCGCCGACGAGGCAGCCGCAGGAGTGGCATGTCTGTGCCGGAGGCCGTCGACCCAGTCGGGCTGAGCACCAACGCAATCGCGCGACTGCTCGCCACTGACATGCGGGACGACCTGCTCGCCATCGTCCGCGAGATCCTCGAGCGCAACGCCTTCGCCGAGCGACTCGCCTACAGCCCCGACGAAGCCGCTGAACTACTAGGCATCTCCAGAGAACTCGTCCACGACCTGCTGCGCACCGGTCAACTCAGATCGGTAAAAGCAGGACGCCGCAGGCTGATCGCCAAACACCACCTTGAAGCCTTCCTGGCAGGCGAACCGTGAGGCAACAACTGCTTGCCAGGTGCTCTATGCCCGGAAGCACCGGATGAACACGCCAGCGACAGATAAAGGGCATGCCTACTATAGGACGTGCCTTCCGGTTGGCCCTGCAGAGCAACGGGAGGGCGGCCTTGCCCGCTTATTGTAAAGGTGTGCCGCCATTGCGGCGACTACCGATCGCAATGGCGGCACACCGAGGGTCGCGAGAATGGGCGTCAGCCTGTGACTGCTCGTTGGCTCATCAGCACGCGGGAACGTTCGGGTCCACGTAAGGAGTTCCTCGGAGGCTTCCTGAAGTAGCGCCATTGTTGTAAAAAGCGTCCGCACTTGCGTAATAGGCATTATTCCACGGGCTTGACGCGATGAGGTACCAGTTCGTGTTCCCGTCTGCGACCTTGAATCCCCGTACGACGCAGCTTATCTGGACGCTTTTGCCTGTGGGTATCGTGGCGCCTTCGTAGCCGCCTGCATTGGAGTAGTTTGTCCAGGTGTGCGTCGGACCGCCTACAGTCTCCGTAAAGGTTGGCGTGGTGTAGCATCCGGCGAAGAACCAGTTGATGTAGTGCTTCTGGCCGAGTTCGTTAATGGACCACGCCTGGAAGCCGGCGCAAACCTGTTCCCCGCCGACGGCGCCGACCTCGCTCGTCCAGTCTGTGTTATCGATCTGGTACTGGCTGGGCTGATCTGGGTTCCATGCGGACAGGTGGATGATGAGTGCCGTGCCATACCTGAGTGTTTCCATCCGAGCCCATCCCGCCATGCAGGGGTAGGAGTGACGCAACTCCACACGGACAATGTCGCCTGCGACGTTAAAGTCCTTATATTTCCACGTAACGGCATTTGCGCAATTTGCCGGATTCTGGCCGACGGAAGCCGAAGCCGATGACGCGGTCATTGTCAGGGCAGAGAGTATTGAGAGCGAGACACCTATGGTGACTGCCATCCAGACCCGGAAAGATGCGCGCACGTATCGCTTAATGTTTGATAGGGACATCCTGAACCCTCCTTGAGGCTTGACGAATCCCGCTACGGTCTGTTCTGTCGGAAGTGCGGGCTGTCGGTAGTACATGCGGTAAGGCAGATATTGGTTCACGTTGCTGGACACTCATGAACGTCGGGGTCTAGCGCTCCCGTGGTGTCCGCATTGAGGAAGGTGTTCGCGGGAGCATACTCACCTGCCCATGGCCTCGTTTCTATCAGATAGAAAACGTTTATACTACCCATGCCCGATTCATTCGGTGCCCAGCATTTAACCAACACCTGCGTGCCATACGGAATAGATATCGGGGCGCTGGTAACTGCATCCCCCATTGGATCTTTGAATACGTCCGTCCCGAGATGGTTGTCGGTTACCTCCGTGTAAAGCTTGTCTGTCGACCGGTTTGGAGCGCCGGACTGCTCGGCAGAGCCCGAAGACGGCAACTGGGTAGTTCCGACCGTCGGCGACTGGCCCTGCGAGTTTCCGTCTGTGGGCGACTGAGTCTGCGAGTTTCCGTCGGAGAACGCGATCGCCAGGCTCACGCCCCCGGTGATGGCGGCGGCGATGACCGTGGCGACCGCCTGGTTGAGGCGTTTCCGTCGCCGTCCGGCTTTGCTCTTGCCGCGCGCTGGTTTCTCCGGGTTACCTATATCCCATGGCCTCTGTGGTTCCACTCTTGCCTCCGAGTGATCAGAGGTAACGTCTGCACCGTACGTAAGTTTGCTAAAGCATGCCCGACGAATCGCGATCATGCAAAAAATTTACGAATTCAGGGAATCTACTGCACTGGTCATCTCATGCGTAAATGATCCAAGTACCCCGAGCGCCCGGATCCGAAACAAGCCGGCTCAGCTTGTGCCGCAGGCCGCGCGGAGCGCATTCATGTCGTGGATCGTCACCGCCCTGTAGCCCCAGCTCAGGATGCGGCGCGTGCGGAGATCCCGCAGCGCGTCGGAGACAGCCGCCTCCCGCGCCCCAATTAAGGTGGCGAATTCCTGCTGGGAGAACCCGAGATGAAGGAGGCACTCCGTCCTGCCGGGGACGGCCTGGCCGTAGTCGTCGGCCATCTCCGCCAGCACCCGCGCGACACGTGTAGGCACCTTGTGCGCGGTGAAGTCCGCTCTGCGCCGGTTGGCGGCGCGGAGCTTGCAGGAGAGTTCGGCGGCGAGCAGCAGCGCTGCGGTGGGGAACTTGCTCATGACCGCCTTGAACTCCTCGCCCGGAACGGCGACGGCCACCGTATTGTCGCGGGAGGCGGTGACCGTGGCAGAACAGATGCCCCCCTCAGCGACCGCCATTTCCCCGGCGATGTCGCCGCCTGCCATAACGGCCAAGAGCTTGGTTCCCCGGCTGAGCCGTACGGTGACCTTCACGATCGCGTTGATGAGCAGGAACACTTCACCCGCCGGGTCGCCCTCGACGACGAGAGCCTGGCCGGCCGCGAAACAGGCGACCTCCCGGTCAGCGACGAGATCGTCGAGTACCTCTTGGGTCAAGCGCGCGAGGAAGCTTCCCGGCGGCCAGGATTCCCGGTACCTCCGGATCAGGCGTTGTGCCTGGACGTTGCGCTCTTCTCCCACTCTGGGGTCCCCCTGCATAAGCACAGAGTTCACAGTAGAACGCGTCGGGCGACTATGCAGCGAGATCCGGCCAGTTCGTGGGAATGTCCGGCTATCCGCGCCGTTCGTACCGTGGTCCTTCCGTGCCACTGGTGCAAGAGGCCCAGACTGTCGGCGTCGTGGCTACGTACACTTGGGAACCCGATTATCAAACCAAGGAGTATGCACCAAGCTTCCTGTAACCCGGCCATTGTTATAGAATGCGTCAGCTGAGACGTAGAAGTTCTCGTTCCACGGCGCAGACGCCACCCGGTACCACCACGGATTCCCGTCCGGCTTGACCGGCAATCCGGCGATCCTGCATGACACCTGGACCGTCGCGTATGCCCCTATCAAAGGACCTTGCTGACCTCCGCCGATAGTGTAATTAGACCATGTATGCGCGACCCCCCCGGTAGTCTCAGGGTAGGTAACTTGCCGAGACTGGGCAGGCGTCGGCTGTACGACGATCGTGGTCGACCCGAACGCGCCATCGACAGCAGCACCAGCCACAGCGGCCACGATCCCACCCACAACACCAATGATGGCGATCCGATAAGGCTTTTTTGACCACCAGGCACGGTGCCGACGGGACGACTGAGCGACGGGCACGGCAACCCCCGGATGATAGGAAGGGCTTAAACAACCGACAAATTATTGCAAGGAGCATATTAGCGCTCTTTCACCATGGACTGGCCCAGAATCGTCGTTCCTGGCACGCACCTATTAACGGTAACATGGCCTGATGTTATGATTCTGTAACTTTAGGACTAACACTGGAGGATCCGAGTTTGCCGTTGGATGGTTGCAGCGCCGACGGACAGCTCGGTCAGAGTTCGCTGGTGCGGATGACTGCGCTGGCCTTTGGCTTGCTACAAACGGCTAGCCTCCCCGAAGACCTCATCCATGATCTCGGCGCCGGTCGTGATCACCGGTCGCAGTTCGCGGCGGTAGACAACCTCGGTGGTCCGGGTGGAGGCGTGCCCGACGAGATGGGCGATCTCCTCGATGCTGACGCCACGGTGGCTCATCAGGCTCACGAACGAGGTCCGGAGCTCGCGCGGCGTCCAGCCGTCCCCGATGCCTGCTGCCGTGCAGACCCGTTTGAACATCTTTCGGACGTTCCCCGCGTCGAGTGCACTGCCGAGGTGAGTGGTGAACACCAGCCCGGTGTCCTGCCATCGTTCACCGGCCAGGAGCCGCTCATCGGTTTGGCTTTCCCAGAGTTCGCGAAGCGCCTCCACCGCCATCTGGGGCAGGCCGAGCGTGCGGCGTGACCGCTCGGTCTTGGTCTCGCCATGCACGCGCACCGATCGCCACACGGCCACATGAGGTGGTATAGGCGGCCTAGCGGCCTGGTCGCCATCAAGGTCCACGTGCTGCCAGCGCAGTGCCCTTGCTTCCTCGGTGCGGAGCCCGCACAGCAGGCTCAGCACGATATAGGCGTACATCAGCTCGGCCGGGCGACGGACATCCTTGAGGCCGGGGTGCAGTTCCATCACCGGCAGAGTCCTGGCGGCGGTGATCACCGCAATCGCCTGATCGAAGGTCAGCGATTGAGACGGTCGGCCCTCCTGGCCCTTGGGGGTGTCGACCAAGGCCGCGACATTGCGGCTGACCAGGTCGTCGGCTTCGGCGTGCCGGATGGCGCGCTTCAGCGCGAGGTGTCCCATCGTCACTACCGCGCTGGAGTACCCGGCAGCCATCGCGGCCAGCGCCTGCCGCACGTCGGCCGCCGATAGCTCGCGAAGCTTGCAGGCGCCGACAACCTTCAAGATCGGCTCGAGGACGTTCTGGTTCTTCTTGATCGTCTTGGCCGAGCGTCCGTCCAGCCCATGCGCGAGCCACTCCTCCGCCGCCTGCCGCACGGTGTAGTGGGCGTAACCCGTCTTCGGGATGATCCCTTCGTCGAGCGTCTTATGCAGATCCCTGAGCTTGTCCACGACGGCGGCCTTGGTCTGGCCGCTGACCTTGCGCTTGCGGCGCTTGCCGTCTTCGGCGTATCCCAGCGTCACCTCACCGCGCCATAGCCCCGGACAGTTCCGGTGGCGTTTCGGGTCACGGCAGTCGCCTCGGTGTTCGAAAGAGATGCCGTCTTCACCGCGTCTGCGCCGAGCGGTCATGGTGACAGTCTACCCTGGGTGGGGACTAAAGTGGGGACAACGGCCACACATTCCGAGACACTTCCAGACTCATCCAGACCATATACTCGCAGCTGAATGGCACTTCGACTCATGTAGCTTCTGGACAACCGGATGTCGGAAGCTCCATGGTAAGGAGAAGGTCTACGGTTCGATTCCGTAACGGGGCTCTAGCTTATCGCAGTATTTCGGTTTTGATTTCTAACACTGATTCCAAGATCAAGTGACTATCTATGGCAGTACGGCTCAGACCGGCCAGCGCCCACAGCGTGACGCGCCCGGCACCAGGACCCTCTGGCCTGCGGTAATCCCCTATGGGCAAACCGGGAATACAGCATTCGGCCGTAGCGCGTCTCCGTGCCGCGGATAATGGCTTCGTCCGGCCAGGTCGCGTCGGGTCAGATTAGCAGCGACCGAGGTGATGGGCCGTCTGAGGACGTCTGGCCACCTCTGCCGTGGCTTGGGGCCGTTGCCATCCCTTGGCTTGTCATAGGCTCGCGGAGACGAAGCGGACCGCACCGGAGGCGCGCATCTGGCGAGGCACTTGGCCAATGTCCCGGGACAGCCCGTTCTGGGAACCGGGCATGGCCGCAGCGCTCTATAGCACCGGTTCCCCTCGGATGTGCTACGCGGATACCTGAGGCGGAGATGATCGGTCTGGGTGAGCCCCCGTATCATCCCGCTGCGATGCACGGATTCCTCGTCTACTCCGCAACTCGTAGCCACTCGCGGACCGGGCTCAACGCCCGCTCGCAATCGCGGAAGCGTGGCTGTGGCTCCGGGCGGTTCGTTACAGTCGCGCTGGAGGACAGCGGGTTTCCGAGGATGCGGGAGGATCAGGGCTGTGGTGACAGCGGCGCGTGAGCGGCTGGCCAGGACGCTGCGCGGCGATGCGCAGAGCGCATTCAGCGTGGAGGTGACGGCCAAGACGGTCGACTTGAGCCTGCAGGTTGAGGGCTTCGGGCAGGTCAGGTTCCCTGTGACGCCGGCGAAGTCTCGCAAGCTTGCCGGCCTCGGTCAGCCGGCCAGGTTCGGCCGTGGCGAAAAGACGCTGACCAATCGGGATGTGCGTGACACATGGGAGATCCCGAAGCACCTCGTCCGCGCCGAGTGGGACGACGCCGCGCTGACGGACATTCTCGTTACGGTAAAAGACGAGCTGGGACTGCCGAACGCCGCCGAACTGACCGCCGATCTTCACTCCCTCCTGGTCTATGAGCCGAACCAGTTCTTTCTCGTCCACCAAGACTCCGAGAAGGACGACTCGATGGTCGGGACCCTGGTGGTGACCCTGCCCTCCAGCTACGCCGGGGGCGAGCTGATGGTGGGTCACAACCAGGAGTGGAAGGCCTACCGGGGATCGAAGACGGCGCTGTCGCTCGTCGCCTTCTACGCCGACTGCAGGCACGAGGTGCTCAGGGTGACATCAGGCTACCGGATCACGCTCACCTACAACCTGCTCCTGCACGGCGTCACCAGCCGCCCGGAGGGCGATGACGGAACCGTCGCCGAACTGGCTGACCTGCTCCGCGAGCACTTCAGCACGCCGGTGCCTCGTTATTATGGCGGACCCGCGAGTGACCCGCCGAACCGGCTCGTCTACCTCCTCGACCATGAGTACACGCCCCGCGGGCTGAACTGGCGGCGGCTGAAGGGCGCGGACGCGAGCCGGGTGGCGCTGCTGCGCGCAGCGGCGGACAGGGCAGGCTGTGAGTCCGTCCTCGCGCTCGCCGATATCAAGACGACGCACAGCGCGTTCCCGGCCGATGAAGGCTACGGATACCGGCGACGCCGGGGCTGGTACGACGACGATGACGAGTACGACGAGGAGGCGAGTGGCAGCGACCGCGAGTATGAGATTCAGGATCTGATCGACTCGGAGGTGGCCCTCACCCACTGGACCGGGCCGGAGGGCACCCGCCTGGAGGAGACCTCGCTGTCGGTGGACGGCGATGAGGTGTGCGCGTCCACCTCGACGGGCGACCTCACGCCGTACTCCTCGGACTACGAGGGCTACATGGGCAACTGGGGCAACACGCTGGACCGCTGGTATCACCGGGCGGCGGTCGCAGTGTGGCCTCGTGACCAGGCATTCGCGAACCGCGCCGAGACCTCCCCGGCCTGGGCTCTGGACGAGCTCGCCGCAGTGGCGTCAACAGGCGACGTGCCGGGTGCGCAGGCCGCCGCGGCGACGCTGGCGCCATTCTGGGACGGCACGGTGCGCGGCCGGGCTCCGGGCGAAGGCGGCAGGGCATCCGGGCTGTTCGGCAAGGCGCTGCGGGCGGCCGATGCCGTGGCGGACCCCGGGACCGCGGCGCTGCTGCTTCGCCCGTTCCGCATCGAGGACCTGACCGACGCGCAGGTGAAGGCGTTCGCGAAGATCGCCGGCGGGTACGGGCAGCAGTGGACGGCGGAACTGCTGCGGACGTGGTTCGGAGGGGATCGGCCGGCGTGGGTATACGGCGGGGGACAGGAACGGCCGCGATGGGTGGCCGACTGGATGCCTGGCCTGTGCGAGGGGCTGCATGCCACCGGCAGTACCGGCGCCGCGGCCGCGCGCCGACTCGTTGACCTGGCGTGGGAATGGCTTGGCCAGGACATCGGTGCAGGACTGACGTCGTCGTCGCCCAGCCGCCGCGACGAGAAACTCGGCCGCCTGGGTAAACCGCTCGCCTCGGTGCTGACGGCCGCCGCCGTGATCGGGGCGGCTGGCACCCGGGACATGCTGACTGGCTATACCCGGGACCAAGGAGACGCGGTGACCGCGCTGGAGATGTCCGCGCTGCGCGCCGCGGCGGAGCTGTCCCGGGACGGCGCGCGTGGCGACGCCGGCTTCGGCGACCTGGCCGCCGACTGCGGGGCACGGCTCCGCGCCCGGCTTGCCAGGCCGCGGCGCGCATCCGGCGACTGGTCGATCGAACTGCCAACAGGCGGCTGCACCTGCGAGCTGTGCGACACCCTGCACGTGTTCCTGGAAGACAAGGGCAGGCGAACCTTCGAGTGGCCGCTCGCCAAGCAGCGCAGGCAGCACGTCCACTCCCGGATCGACGCGGCCGAACTGCCCGTCACCCACCTGACCAGGCGGCAAGGCAGCCCCTACACGCTCGTCCTGACGAAGACCGACGCGCTCTTCGCCCGCGAGGAGGAGGCGAGGACCAGGGATGAAACGGACCTGGAGTGGCTCTCGGCACAGTGGAATCCCGATGTCTGACCGGCGTACTCCCAAAGCGGCGCGTGCCCTGTGGGCGTGAGAGCTGCGCGCACCTCTACTGACCTGCAGGATAGCTCTGATTTGAGCTGCATCGCAGTACTGCCTGCAGGATATGCTGCAAAAATAATCGAAAATGAGCTATACTGCAGTAGTGGCCCAGTACTCGACGCTCAGCCGCATCGCCCGGATCGCTGAGGATCAATGGGGGCTCATCACGCGCCGCCAGGCCGAAAATGCCGGTGTCTCCCAGGCTACGCTGCAACGACTCGCCAAGACGGGCATCCTTGACCGGGTTGCGCACGGCGTGTACCGCCTGACCGGGGCACCGCCGCCGGATTACCTCGGCCTTCGTGCCGCATGGCTCCAGCTCGCCCCAGAGGTTCCGGCGTGGGAACGGACACCGGAGCAGGGGGTCATATCCCACCGTTCGGCCGCGGCGTTGTACGGTCTTGGCCACCTGCCAGCAGACCGGCACGAGTTCACGCTGCCAGAGCGGCGGCAATCTCGCCGATCAGACATCCGGCTCCACCACCGCGCGGTCCGCCCCGAAGAGTGGATCGGTCTTCATGGGATGCCGGTCACGAGGCCGTCGCGCATCGCCGCCGACATGCTGGATGACAAGGAAGACCCCGAAGCAGTCGCACAGGTCATTGTCGACGCTCTCCGGCCCGTTTACGACTACCCGGGCGCGTTCGCGGACGCCCTCGCACCGTACGCCGCCAGTTTCAGGCTCAGGCGAGGGGATGGTCTAGCGCTCCTCCGCTGGCTCCTCGACACGGCCGGTGATCCGGAAATGTCCCGATGGATAGAGGAGGCGAGGGGGCATCTCGAACGTTCCGCCGGGAAGGACGGGAAGTCGCCAGCTGGTCTCCGCGTCGAAGCCAGGCGGCGATGACCGGCGGTCGTTCATACGGAAGCCCTGGCGCCTTCCGGCGGGCTCTCACCGACAAGCTCAGGGTTCTCGCCTCCCAGAGCCGCTGGACGCTCCAGCAGCTCCAGCGGCAGATGGCGTACGACCGGCTGCTGGAGCGCCTCTACCTCGTCGACGAGGGCTGGATCATCAAAGGCGCGACAGCGTTGCTCGCCCGTGACATCGGCGTCCGGGGGACTATCGACATTGACCTATACCGCGAGGTGGCCCGGGAAATTGCAGAGACGGACCTGCGCCGGGCGGCCGCCCTGGAAATTGGCGACTGGTTCCGCTTCGAGATCGGCCCTCCACGGCCGCTGGCAGGTATCGGCGGTGCCCGCCTTCCGATAAAGGCCTTCGTGGGGAATACGGAATGGGCAGCCTTCACGTCGATCTCGTCGGAGAGGATCTCCGCATGACCAGCGACCCGGAGTACGTCCCGCCACTGGCTCGCGTGGTCATGCCCGATGTAGAGCAACATGGATACCTGGCCTATCCGCTTGTCGATCATGTCGCGGATAAGGTCTGTGCGATTTTCGAGCGGCATGGCTCCGCAGGGACACCGTCGACCCGTTACAGGGACCTAACGAGGCTGCGCCTCAGACCATCGAGGTTCCCGGTTCTGCAGGTGTGATCGTGCGGGCGGGGTCATCCTGGCAACCGTAGGCACGGTTGCGGAGGGTGGCTATGGCGAAGCGTCCGGTAACGCTGTCTGATGTCGTCGCGGGGCATGTGAGCCTGGAGATCGAGAATTTCGACCGGATCTACCTGAACGGGTACGTGCCCGCGATGCAGACGCCGGGGCAGGTGGCGGGGTTCCTAGACTGGCGCGGGTTCCCGATCGCGTCCCCGGCGGCGCTGGGCCGGAACGGGCAGCTGTTCCGGGCCGGGGTCCGCCGGTACGCGCGGGACAACGACATCGCGTGGGTCAGCTTCCGCAAGGGTGACCGCAAGCTGGACGTGGTCCGCCCCCTGCTGGATGCGGCCGAGGCGGCGGGGCAGTCCAGGGTGGTCGCGGTCGGGGAGGCGCGGGAGTTCCAGTGGGTCTTCGACGCCACGAAGAAACAGAGCGCGGGCGGGGTGCCGTGGTTCAGGTTCTACCGCACGGAGCGGCTGGTGACCTGCTACTACTTCTACCTGCATGACCGGAAGATAGGTCCCGCGTTCATCAAGGTCTGCGCGTACGCGCCGTACCCGGTGAAGGTGTGGTGCAACGGCCATGAGATCGCCCGCCGGATGGCGGCGGCTGAGGGGATCGAGGTGACGCCGCTGGCCAACGGGTTCGCCGCGACCTCGGATCCGGGGCGGCTGCAGGAGCCGTGCGACATGATCCAGGCCGGGACGCTGCGGACCTTCTTCGAGCGGTGGATGGGGGGCTGCCGCTGCCGCTCACGGCGGCAGACCGGGCGGCCGGGTTCTGGTGGGACCTGTCCATGCGCCAGGTCGAGGTATCCCGCACCCTGGTCTTCGATGACCCCCGCCGCGTCCGGACGGTCTTCGAGGAACTGCTGGCCGGCAACATGAACCTGGGCCGGCCCGGGCACATGCAGATCATCTTCGCCTCCAAGGTGACCCGCAGGACGCCCGGGGAGTTCTCCACCCGGCTGCTCAACCGCGGCGACCAGGTCACGGTGAACCTGAGCTTCAGGCATTCCCGGATCAAGATCTACAAGGAAGACCGCGCGCTGCGGATCGAGACGGTCGTCAACGATGCCGGTGACCTGGGCTGCGAGCGCAGCCTGGAGCACCTGGAGGAGCTATCGGCCAAGGCGCGTGCATGCAACGCCCGCCTGATGCTGTGATAGCCGGCCAGGGCAGCGGCATCCTCGCGAATCCCGGCGGCGAGATGACCACCACGACGTACGGCGATCTTGATCGGCACAGCAGCCGGCTGGCGAGCTGGCTGCGGCGGCACGTCGGAGTGCGCCAGGGCGGCGCGGTCGCCGTCATACCGCGCAATGACGCCGCATCGATCGCGGCGATCTTCGGCGTGCTCCGCTCGGGCTCTCCCGCGCTCCTGCTCAGTCCCGCGGATCCGGTAGCCAGGTTGCGGTCCCAGGCCGAGGCCATCGGCTGCGAGTTCGTGCTTCGCAGCCCAGCCGTCGGCACGGACGTCCTTCCGGGCTCCTGCGCCGTGCCCGACCCCCGCACGCTGCCGGAGGACAGGCAGTGGCGCGACCCCGACCTGGACCCGGCCGCGGACGCGCTGTTCTTCGGCACCTCCGGCTCCACGGCGACAGCCAAACTTGTCGCGCAGTCCCACTACAACGCCGCGGTCAACGCGGCGGCCGTGGGTCGGCACCATCGCCTGCGCCGCGGCGACCGCATAGTCGGATGCCTGCCCATCCACCACGTGAACGGGCTGCATCTCACGCTCTTCGGCACGCTCTGGGCCGGCGGGCACGTTCTGCTCGCGCAGGACTTCGACCCGCTCCGCTACCCGGAGTTCCTGCGCGGCTTCCGACCGCGCATCGCGAGCGTGGTGCCGAGCCTGCTCGAAGCCTTGACTGCGACATGGCGGAAACCAGGTGAGCTGGCTGGCTTCGGCTACTTCGTGTCGGCTGCCGCGCCGCTGTCCACCGAGACCGCGCGGCGGGTATGGCAGGCGATGGGCGTCCGCGTGCTCCAGGGGTACGGGCTCACCGAGACCACCAACTTCGCCACGATGATGCCGTTCGGACTGCCGCCGGAAGCCTACCGCCGGCTGACGACCGACGCGGCGATCCCCTCGGTCGGGGTCGCCTTGCCCGGCAATGAGGTCGCGGTCCTTCGGCCTGACGGCGCGCGCGCGGACCCGGGAGAAGCCGGGGAGATCTGCGTGCGCGGCCACAACGTGATGACGGGGTACGTGAATAATCCGCAGGCCACCGCCGAGGCATTCCGCGGCGGCTGGTTTCACTCGCAGGATCTCGGCTTCGAGGTCGCGGACGCCGCTCTCGGCCGCCGCTTCGTTGTGATCACCGGACGCAGCAAGAACATCGCGAAGGTGAGTGGAGAGAGCGTCTCGCTGGAGGAGATGGAGCGCGTCCTGCTCAGCGTGCCTGAGGTGCGGGATGCCGCGTGTCTGAGCCGCCCTCATCGCTTCTACGGAGAGGAGATCGTGGTCGCGGTGGTGCTCACTCCTGGCGCCCGCGTTGATGTCCGCGACCGGCTGCGGAGCAGATTCCCCTCCGTCGCCCTGCCCCGCCGAGTCGTGCACTGTGAGGCGATCCCGAGGACGGCGACGGGGAAGATCCTCCGGGTGCAACTGCTCGCCGCGCTGACCACATCAGACGGGGACGGGCAGTGACATGTCGCTCTTCAAGATCATCCCCGCCCGGCGCCCGCCGACGCTGACGCCGGACCTGGCCGCCGTTACGAACTGCGCCCGTGCCGTGGGCCAGATACGGGACGACTTCCTGCCGTTCGTAGACGAGCGGGTGCTCGACGTCTACGCGCGCGCCAGCGACCCGGACGACCCGTTCGAGCTCCGCGACCTCTGGCTTGCTAGGGTCGAGCACGAGCTGGGTCCGCACGCGTGCCGCCTCGACCTCGCCGAGCGATGGCGGGGATCGCGGGTGCGCCGCCGCGTCCAGCCCGACGACGTCCTCAACTCGCGCGCTACAGTGCGGTTCGTCAAGGAGCTCTTCAACTGGTTCTTCCGTAACGACGTGTATGGCGACCTGCGGCCGCAGGCGCAACTGATCCTCTCCGGCGGGGCAGTGGACGAGGAGGCCTGGGGACTGCCGGAGACGCTGAAGCAGTGCGTCAGGTTCGCGCTCGACCGCGACTGGTACGGCTACTCCGATTCGCGCGGCCGGGTACCGACGAGGGAGGCGGTGGCCAGGTACGAAAACGTTCGCATTGAGGGCGCGCCGTATGACGTCGGCAATGTCGCCCTGACGTTGGGCGGCACGTTCGCGATCAGTACGCTGGCCGACTTCATCCTGCTCGAGGCTGAGGCCACGGGCGTGCCTGCCCTGTGCGGAATCCCTAACTACCCGCCGCTGGTCGAGGCCATCGCCCGGCGACGGCAGACGCGGCTCGTGCCGCTGCCCGTTCGCGACGGGCACGCGTCGGTCGATGGCCTGATCGCCGCCCTGACACCGCACACGCCGCTGGTGATGCTGCAGACCGTGGCCAACCCGACCGGAGTCGGGGTCGCCGAGGCGGAACTGGAGCGACTGATCTGCGCGACCGCGCCGTCGACCATGATCTTGCTGGACGAGTGCCACGAATGGCTCGGCCCGAGCCAGCGGCGCTCGCTACTGCGCGCCGCGCCGAACGTCGTCAGGGTCTCCAGCCTGTCGAAGACCTGGTCGGCACCGGGCCTCAAGGTTGGGTGGATCCTCGCCGACTGCCGGTTCGTGGAGGCCTACTACGAGTACGCGTCCACTTCATTCGGCGGCCCGCCGTCGTTCTTCTACACGATGGTCGAGGTGCTGGCCCGGATGGAGCGCTGGGTGATCACCGGCATCGACCGGCCCGGTCCGACGGAGCTGGCCGAGTTCGAGGACTCGTACGGGATCGACCTCGTCGGCCTGGCCGCGGCGTATCGCGCCTACCGGCTTGACCGGCTTGCTCGTGAGCAAGAGCTGACCATGACCAGGGCCGCCGTCGTCAGCCGCTTGGCGGGGGTGCCGACCGACGTGGTACGGCCCAGGTACTCGATCAACGTCGCCGTCACGTTCCCCGGCTACGACGACTCCTACCTGTGCTTCAGAGACCTACTACGTCGAACTGGCGTTTCGGTATACCCTGGTATACTCAATTTCTGTCTGTCCGGCGGAGTGGTCCGCATCACGACAGCGCGGCGCTGGGCAGATCTGTCGCGAGCGTTGGCGCGATTTCAGTCTCTACTGAGCGGTCAAGAGACCGACCGTGGGTGAGCTTGTGCTGGGCACCACGAAGGCGGTCCTTGGCATGATTCATCTCCGCCCGCTGCCCGGCACGCCGTTTTACGAGAACGAGAGCTTCCCGCGGATTCTCGACGAGGCAGTGCTCTCGGCGCGCGCGCTCTACGAGGGCAGGGCAGCGGGCTGCCTGGTGCAGACGGTTGACCGCGTCTACCAGGTAGATGACGACTCCGACCCGGCTCGCACGGTTGCGGTGGGCCTCATCGTCCGGGCCATCGTCGAGGCCACGAGCACGGAGTTCCATGTCGGCGTGCAGCTGATGCACAACGCGGTGAAAGCGTCGCTGGCCGTCGCCAAGGTGGCCGGCGGCTCGTTCGTCCGCGCCAGCGCCCTGGTCGGCATGACTCTCACCCCGCACGGCCTGGTGCACGCCGCTCCGATGGAGGTGATGCAGTACCGGGAGAGGATCGGCGCGAGCCGCATTCGCGTTCTGGCCGACGTCAGCTCGATGCACTTCAGCTGGTTCGGCGGGGGCGCGGGACCCGAGGACGTGGCCCGTGGCGCCAGGCTGGTCGGTGCGGACGCGGTAGTCGTGGCGCACCGTGAGGAGGACCGGGCGCTCGCGATGGTGGCCGCCGTCCGCGCTGCCGTACCCGACATGCCGGTCATCTTGGGCGGTTACACGAGCCACGAGAACGCGGCACGGCTGCTGGCAGCGGTCGACGGCGCGTTTGTCGGCACCTGCCTGGAACGAGGCGGGTGGGGCGGGCAGATCGACGTGGACCGGGTCAAAGCGTACATGGACCTGGTACACGGGCTCGGGCCGAGGGAACCTTAGATGGGCGCAACCTGCTCAGCAGATCGTGAACTCGTGTACTGTGCGCCGGCGGTAAACCTCTCCCGGATCGAGCCGGCACGGCGGGTAGTCGGGCCGGTTCGGTGCGTCCGGCCACCCGCTGGCTTGCAGGCACAAGCCCGTCCGAGGTGGGTCCAGCCGGTCGCCGGAGTACACACCGAGCCCGCGCTGATCGGTAAGGATCCGCATCGTGCGGCCGCTGGTCGGCTCGTGCAGCTCCGCCGCCCAGGCCGGGTCATCGAGCACGAAGAAGTCGTCGAGCCTGTCGTCGCCGACGGGCCGGGAGACGCGGTAGTCGAGACGGCCGCCTCCGACGGCCACCGGCGGTCCCGGCAAGGGGATCAGCTCCGCGTCGAGCGGAATGCGGCGGCTGGCGTTGACGGCGAGCAGGTGATTCGCGATGCTCCCGCCGCCTGCCAGGTTCCAGAACGCGTGGCTGGTCAGGCCGAGGATGGTACTGGCCGTGGTGACGGCGCGGTACTCCAGGGCCAGCCGCAGGTCCGGGGAGGCAGTATACGTCACCTCCGCGGTCACCGCTCCCGGGTAGCCTTGGTCGCCGTCGGGGCGCGTCAGGCGCAACCGGACCGCCAGCGCGTCCGCCACGTGGCTCGCCTCCGCCGCCCAGACGAAACGATCGAAGCCGACCGACCCGCCATGTATGTGATGCGGCCCGTCGTTGCGGTCAAGAACATGATCCACGCCGCCCAGCCGGAACCGGCCGCCGGACACACAGCGGCAGAACCGGCCAAGCACCGCGCCGAGGTAGGGATTGCGCTCGCGGTCCTGGTAGCTGGCCAGGTCGGTCAGCCGCCTAGTGACGTTCGCAGCCCTCCCGGCGCGGTCTGGGACGCACACCTCTACCAGGGTCGCGCCGTACGTCCACACGGTGACGGCCAGGCCGGCCCCGGTGTCCAGGGTGTACGCGCTGACCTCGGCGGGAGGCTGGGCGGCATGCCCCGCGGTGTTGCCAACGACCTCACGGCGGATCTCCATCACGGTCCCTCGCACCGGCCCGAGCGCAACGTTCTGTTCCATGCTAGTCACCGGGCGCGGGGGACTCGCTGAGCCATGCAGATCCACGGGCACGCAATCAGAGTCGGCATCCACTCTGGGCAGCAATACGCGGAGTTCGGCGACCTGCTCGGACTGTGGCACCGAGCGGAGCAGCTCGGGTACGACTGGGTGTCCGTCTTCGACCACTTCCGTCCGCCGCTTGGCGGTCCCGAGGGCCCCTGCCTGGAGGGCACAACGGCGCTCGCCGCGCGGACCACGCGGGTCCGCTGCGCGATGCTCGTGTCCTCGGTAGCCTGGCGGCATCCCGCGGTGCTCGCCGCGATCGCCGCGACGATCGACCACATCTCCGGCGGGCGGGCAGAGTTCGGCCTGGGTGCGGGCGGGGCGGACCTGGGTTACCAGCAGTATGGCATCCCGTTCCCGCGCCGCGATGTACGGCTGGGCATGCTGGAGGAGGCGTGCCAGGTCGTGCGCAGTCTGTGGGCCGGCAAGCCGACGAACTTCGACGGCGCGCACTTCCGGCTGGTCAGCGCCCACCTGTCGCCACGGCCGCTACAGGCGCGGCTTCCCCTCATCGTAGGCGCCGAGGACGAGCGGCGCACGCTGCGCATCGTCGCGCGCCACGCCGACATCTGGAATGTGCTGGTCTGCGACCCGGTTACCTATCGCCGCAAGCTTGGCGCCCTGGCCAACCACTGCGCGGCCGTCGGCCGAGATCCCGCCGACATACGCAAGTCCATGACGTTCCGCGCGGTGCTCGAGGAGGACGAGCGCTCCGCGCTTCGCCGCGCGGAATCCCTCCGCCGCACGGCTTCGGCCGCGGGCGCGGTGTGGGCGGAGTACCTCGTGGCGGGCACGCCGGAGCAGTGCGCGTCCCGCCTGCGGCCCTACTTGGAACTGGGCGTCCGGGACTTCGTCCTCGGGATACGCCCACCAGTCGACTGGACCACGATGGAGCTGTTCGCCCGGCAGGTCGCGCCGGCCCTGCGCACACACGCGGGGAAGTGACCCGCCTGTCGGCGAACCCGGGGAAGGAGCGGCGCATGAGGGCGATCGACGGGGTCTTCCGCGAGCAGCCCACGGACGCGCACGTCCGCTGCAGGCACCACCTGCTGGCCGGCGGGGCACCCCTGTCGCCGCCGCCGGTCGAGCCGATCACGGCGTGCTCGGGCGAGTTTCCCGGCACGGGCGCAGCGACGGTGCTGGAAGAGCTGGATCGGCGCGGACTGGCGGTGGTGCGGCTGGACGAGCCGCTGCCCGACGACCGGTTCGTGGCGTTCGGATCGATGCTGGGGACCCCACTACCCGAGACCGACCCGGGCGTCCAGCCGTTCGTGCGGGACAGCATCGTCTTCAACCTGATGAGCCGGTACAACGAGACCGAGGACACGAACCTGCAACCGTTCGCCACGAACTACCTGACCCTGCACAGCGAAGGCAGCGGTCGGCCGGTGAACGAGCAGCCGCGGTTCATCGTACTGATGTGCTGCGAGCCCGGCGCGGCCGCGTCGGCGCACACCGTGCTGGTCTCGATGGCCGACGTCGCCGAGGACCTTGGCGCCTGGACGCGGCAGGTGCTGGTGAATGCCCGCTACCGCCGCAGCCGGCAAGGACCCCCCATCTGCAGGGGTCGCGACGGCCGGGTGGTTTTCTCGTTCCGCGACTTCGCAGGCAGCGCCCTGGAGTGGACGTACACCGGTGAACGGTCGGCCCACGAGGTCAACGACGCCATCCGGTCCCTGCTGTCGGCCATGTACCAGCCGAATCTGGCGGTGGGCGTGCGGTGGGAGCGCGGTATGCTCGTCATCATCGACAATACGTACTTCTTTCACGGCCGGACGGCGGGGACGGCCGCCACGGCGACCGCGGCCCGGCACCTGAAGCGGATGCGTATCCTCGGGCAGGATTGAGGTCGGTGCGCACCGCTCCCGGACGTGCACGGCAGAAGGAAGGAAATGCGCCTTTACCTCTCCTCGTTCAGGCTAGGCAACGACACCAAGACGCTGCTCAAACTGCTAGGCGGCCGGACCCGCGCGGCCGTCATCACCAACGCCGACGACTACAAGACCGGGTCCGACCGGCTGGCGTCGTTCGAGCGCGAACGCGGTGACCTCGGGAGCCTATGCCTTGCTCCGGTCGAGCTGGACCTGCGGAACTTCTTCGGCAAAGGCCAGCAACTGCGGCGGCACCTGGAGCGGTCCGACCTAGTCTGGGTGCGGGGCGGCAACCCGTTCATCTTGCGTCGGGCGATGCGGGCAAGCGGCGCTGACACGGCGATCCTCGACCTGCTGGCCGCCGACGAGATTGTCTACGGGGGGTACAGCGCCGGCTCGTGCATGATGACGCCGTCGCTGCGCGGCATCGAACTCGTGGACGACCCGAACGACGTGCCAGAGGGCTACGACCCGGAGGTCATCTGGGACGCACTCGGCATCCTGCCGTACCACCTGCTTCCGCACTTCAGGTCCGACCACCCGGAGTCGCCGTTGATCGACAAGAGCCTTGAGTACATGATCGGCCACCACCTCCCATTCATCGCGTTGCGCGACGGGCAGGCGCTTGTCCGCGACGGTGCGGACGAATTCGTCGCCGGGTGAGGCTGGGTCGTGATGGCAGGGCCGGACTTGTCGTGGCGCGTCGGCACGGACGCAGAGGCCGTGCACGCGCTGCTGCGCGCCTCTGACGAGCACCACGCCGCCTTGTACGGTCTCCCGGTGCCGAACAGGCGGCCGGAACGGACCCGGCAGCTGGTGCAGACCGGTGCGGTCCAGGTCCTGCAGGACGGGACCGAGATCGTGGCCATGTTCACGCTCACCGAGGGACCGCCCTACGACCAGGAACTGTCCGTCTTCCCAAGCGCGCGGCAGCCGCTGTACCTGCAGCGGCTCGCGGTTCAGCCGCGGTCGCTTGCGAGCGTCCCGCTGCTGGGGATCCGGTGCCTGCGCCGTGCCGTCCAGGTGGCGAGGAGCCGTCGCGCGGACGTGCTGCGGGCCGAGGCCAACCCCGACCTGACCGCTCAGGCCGACCTGCTGGCGACGTTCGGCTTCGCGCAATGCGGCCCGGTTCAGTCGGCGAACGGGCTGCGCCGCGTCTACTTGCAGAAAGTTCTCGCAGCGCAGTCGGGAACTGCGACGGTCGCGCACAGCTCGCCAGCCCCGTCGCCGTGACGGCGCTGGCCTAGCGGGGTGGAGGCGACGTGGTGGAACCGGTAGCGCCGGACGTCATGGTCCGCCAGGTGGACACGCTCGCCTCCGACTTGCGCGCCCTCGCCGCTCCGGTGACCGAGCAAGTCCGGGCCGCGCTGCGCGGTCCGCCGTGGTCAGCGGTCCGCCAGGTGTACCTCACCGGAGCCGGCGACTCACACTATGCGAGCCGGTCCGTGGAGATGGCCTTCGAGACGGTCGCTGGGGTCGCGTGCCGGGCCATCAGCGCGCAGTTCTTCAACGATTACGCCGCGCTCTCGCTGCGGCTCAGGCAGGGGCCGGCGGTGGTGATCGCCGCCTCTGCCTCCGGACGGACGCCGGAGGCAGTCGCGGCGCTTCGCACGGCGCGGGAGCAGGGTGCCGCGACCGTGGCCGTCACCTGCCGGCCGGACAGCCCGCTGACCATGGAGGCGGGGCACAGCGTGGTGGCCGAACTCGCCGACCTCGAGCGCTCGCCCGGCATCCGGACCTACCAGGCGACGCTGCTCGGTCTGCTGACAACCGCGGTCGAGTTGGCCGCGCTGCGCGGGACCGGGGCCGTGGGCAGGCAAGCGCCGGGAGGGAGGCTCGGCTGGCTAGCCGACCACGTGGCAGAGACCGCGCTGACGGTCAAGGAGCGCTGCGTAGAGGTCGCCGAGGCGATCGCCGCGGCACCGACGATGGCGATGCTCGGCAGCGGGCCGAGCCTGGGCGCGGCGATGTTCGGCGCGGCGAAGATGGCCGAGGCGGCCGGCGTCCCGGTGCTGGCACAGGACCTCGACGAGTGGTGGCACGTCGAACGACGTGTCGCGCCAGCCGACATGCCGCTGTTCGTCATCGCCCCGCCTGGGCAGTCGCATGTCCGGGCCAGCTACGTCGCTGCGGCCGGGCGTCGGCTCGGGCGGAGGGTGATCGCGGTGGTGGACGAGCGCGACGAAGGCGTCACGCGGCATGCGGACGCGGTGCTGCCCGTCCCGGCACGAGTGCGGGAGGAGTTCTCTCCCGTGCTCTACCACCTGTTCGCCGGCTACCTCGCGGCGTTCGTGGCGCGGCGGCGAGGGCGGCTCGCCTTCGAAGGCGACCCGCCCGATCTGCCGGGAACCCTGGAGCAGTTTGGCTGAGGAGGCAAACATGGACGCCAAGTCACCCGGCGAGGGCGGATCGGACGTACTGGCCGGAACGCTGGCTCAGGTGCTGCGCCGTCACCTGCCCGCGGAGTCGGCTGCGGTGCCCGTCGATCCGCAGGTGGATCTCGGCGCGCTCGGACTCGGCTCGGTAGAACTAGCCGTGCTCATCGTCGATCTGGAGGGGACGTTCGGGGTGGAGTTCCCCGAGCACATGCTCGTCCCCGAGACGTTCCGCACGGCCGGGACGGTCGTCGGCGCGATCGCGGCGCTAACGGGCCAACAGGGGCCTGGGGGCTAGCCGGCGGGCTGGTCGCCGTTTCGCGCCAGGTGGTCGGCGAGGCGGATCGCGAGCGCAACGATCGTGAAGGTCGGGTTGGCGAAGCCGCTCGTCGGGAACACCGAACTGCCCGCGATGAACAGGTTCTCCGTGCCGTGCACCCGGCAGTCGGGGTCGACTACCCCGTGGGCCGGGTCCGCGTGCATCCGGGTGGTTCCCATGTCAGGTGAGCGTCAACAATCCTGGACCAGCTCGCCGCCCACGGTGAGCAGATCACCCAGCTCGGCACCCGGCTCGACATCCTGGACCGGCACCTCGCCGGCCTGGCCGCCCACCTCACAGATGACGTCGACGCCTCCGGCCGCTACCGCCCCGATCCGGCTCCGGCCTGGTGGAAACTCGCGCCCGCCGGCCGCGCCGACCCTATCTCCCGGCTGCGCGGCTGGGTCGACCAGGTCTACAGGCCCGGCTACGGCCACCTCGCCGCCGCCCTCGCCCCCTGCTGGCAGGCCCACGACCTGTGCCTGTACGGCCTGGACATCCTCGCCGAACTGTGGTCCGTGCTCTACCTCCAGCCCGACCGCAGCCCCGGCCTGCTTTCCGCCCAGGCCGAATATCAGGCCCGCATCCTGCCGGCGCTGGCCGCCCAGCTGATCACCGAGACCACCAGCTGCGGCCACCCCCGCCACCACCTCCACGGCCACGGCCCGGCCAGGAGCGCGTCATGACCAGCGCCACCCTCCGCCACGCGCTCGCCTACGCCCGCACCGGCTGGCCCGTCTTCCCCTGCCTGCCCGGCCAGAAAATCCCCGCCACCCCGCACGGCTACCTCGACGCCACCACCGACGAGCAGAAGATCACCGCCTGGTTCAGCCGAGAAGCCGGCTGGAACCTGGCCATCGCCACCGGCGCCCCGGGCCCCGACGTGCTGGACATCGACCAGCACGGCCCGGCCGGGAACGGCTACGGTGCCTTCGCCCGCCTCCAGGCCGCCCGCCTGGTCAGCGGCGCGGCAGCCTACGTACGGACCCCGGCCGGCGGGATGCACGCCTACTTCACCGGCTCCGGCCAGCACAACGGCCGCCTCCCCGGCCACCACCTCGACTTCCGCGGCGCAGGCGGCTACGTCCTCGCCCCGCCATCGGTGGTCGGCGGCCGCCCCTACCACCTCATCAAACGGCCCGGCGGCCACGGCCACCTGGACTGGGCCGCCGTCACCCGGCTGCTGGCACCCGCCCGCCAACCCGGACGCCCCGCCCTGCTCCAGGCCCCAGACCAGGCCCTTGAACAGCTGGCCCGGTGGGTCGCCCGGCAGCCCGAAGGCAACCGCAACTCCGGCCTGTTCTGGGCCGCCAACCGCGCGCTGGACGCAGCCCCCGCCGCCGACCTCAGCCCCCTGACCGCCGCCGCCCGCCAGGCCGGCCTGGAGGAGCCGGAGATCACCCGCACCCTCGACTCCGCCCGCACGACCCGCCAGCCGCACCCCGGACCGCATCCGCGCCAGGCCGAGGCGGGTGACCCGGCATGAACCCGCACGCCCGCCTCGACGCCGGCGGCACCCGGCTGCGGCTCCGCGCCCTGCACGTCATGGGCCACGGCTCAGCCCGCATCGCCCGCACCCTCGGCATCCGCGAACTCACCATCCAGCGTCTCGTCACCGGCGACGCCGCCACCATCAGCCCGCACCTGCGCGACGCCATCACCGACCTGTACGACGAATGGTGGGACAAACGCGCCCCCGAACGCACCCGCGCCCAGCGCACCGCCGCCGCCAGAGCCCGCCGCCGCGCCCAAGTCTGCAACTGGTGCGCCGCCGTCGCCCTCGACGACGACCTGCTCGACACCCCCGGCTACCGGCCCCGCAGCAACTGGAGACCCGCCACCGGCAACGGCACCGCCCCCGACATCCGCCCGCCCGGTCCCCGTCACTGGGAGAAGGGCGCATGACCCGGCAGGACGACCGTCAGCCCGCCGTCCCGGTCGGGCGCAGGCCCCCCGACTACGTGATCGTCGTCGTCGCCAGCCAATGGGTCAAGGACCGGTTCCCCGCCGCCGGAGCCAACCTCACTAACGCCCTGCGCACCGGCCACGACCTTCACCCCGACCGCGACCCCGAACCCGAACCATGACCACCACCCCGACCCGGAAGTAACCGCCATGCCCGTGACCATCACCGACACCGCCATGACCAGCGACCGCACCGCGCACACCGCCCGCCAGGCACCCGGCCGTGAACACGGCTGGGAGGTGTCCTGGCTGCCCGGCCAGGTCCTCAACCGCAACGCGGCGATCACCGCGATGATCCTGGCCGACACCGCCGCCGGAGCCGACCTGGACGAAGGCCACCGGCTCTGGCCGCACGTCCAGGGCTGGGCCGCCGAGCTCGGCCTGACCGGACCCGACGCGATCACCCGGGCCGCCCAGCCGCCCGGCATTCACCAAGCCCGCGAACCGGCTACCCGCCAGCCCGAGCCGGCCGCCGATCAGGTTCGCGGCACCCTCGGCCCCGGCCGGGAAGCCGAACCATGACCCCGGCCCAGACCCGGCCGCCATGGCCCTGACCATCACCGACACGGCCATCATCAGCGACCAGACCGCCCACACCGCCCGGCCGGCACCCGGCCGCCCGCGCGGATGGCACGTGTCCTGGCTGCCCGGCGAGACCCTCGACCGCAACACCGCCACCACCGCGATGATCCTGGCCGACATCGCCGGCACCGGCGACATCCGCCCCGGCGACCGGCTCTGGCCTGTCGTCGAACGCTGGGCCGCCGACCTCAGCCTGACCGGCTCCGACGCCCTTACCCAAGCCTCACAGCCCTCCAACGACACCGGCCGCAACCCGCGGCAAACCACCTGGCAGCCAGACCTGGAAGCAGGCGACTGACCAGCCACGCCCAGCGTCACGACGCCGATCTGACCGCATCACCAGCTAGCCGAGCTCCCGAACCCCTTGGAACCCGCATGGACCATGCCGACGACAGATAGCAGAGCAGCACCGGCAAACGGGCATGCCCGCCAGCCGCCCCAGGCCGGCCCGCTGCTCGACCTGCCCACCTATGAGCGCTTCATCGCCGACGGCATTAACGACGCCGACGCTCGCGGCATCCCGGTCGACCACGTCACCGCCCGGCGGCTGGCCATCTCGCTAGCCGCCCGCCCCCAATCTCCGGTCTTCGCCCGCAGCCTGGTCCAGTTCGTCAACACAGGAGCGATCAGCCAGGCGCTGCGAACCCAGCTGCGCATCCACGCCCGGTCCGGCAACTACCCGGACCGGCCCCAGTCCGCCCGCCTCATGCACTACTGCGTCGCCCGCGGCGCCCAGACCGGCCCGGTCGGCGAGGACTTCGGCGCCACCTGCGACCAGATCGACCGCGCCGACGTCATGCTCGCCGATCTACGCGAGCGGGCACGCAACGGCCTGTGCCCCCGTCAGCACGCCGAGCCGGAGGCCGACGGCCCGCAGGTGATCGCCCTAGCCCGCCGCGACCCCCAGGGCCGCACCATCAGCATCGTCATGGACGCCGCCACGGCCAACGTCGCCCTGTACGCCATCACCGCCCACGCCCGGGAGCGGGAGGCACACCTCCGCGAGGTCGAGCGGTACGGCCAGACCCTCCCCGAAGACTCCTACGGCCGCGCCAACCGCCAGGCCATCGCCGCCCGCGAAGCCCGCCTCGCCGCCCGCCTGCGCGCCGTCGAACACGCCTACCGCACCACCCTCGACCGCGACGCCGCCCTCACCGCCTCCCAGCGTGCCCAGGCACTCAGCTTCAGCGACCACATGCCTGACTGGGAAATGGAGCCGGACTAAAAGGGGCCGCAGCGCGCAGACGGCCCGCACTCGCGGCATTGCTCGTGTCTTACTTGCTCGCAGCCAGCCTGCAGTGCCCAAGCCAGCAGCATCGCGGGTGACGAGGAAGATCTCACTCCAGTGCCGATACGGGAGCAGCCGTGCCAGCGCGGCGAACCGCGCCCGGTGTCCGCTGGCTCACCGGACCTTGCCGACGGGCGGCGCAGGACCGCGCTTTCGTGCCGAGCACCAGCAACTCAGCATCCTTCGCACATGCCCCTGCTGAATAGCGGCACAACAAGACCGAGTATCCGGTGAACCAGCAGGTAGACGATCTTGAGCAGCACCTGGCACGCAATCGTCACAGCGCTGTCCCTGGCCGTTGGCGAACGCGCAGATCGACCATGCAATTGATTATTCGAGTGGCACAAGATGCAATGGAGTAAAGTCGAGTCAGTCCACACTTGCTGGCAAGGGGACTGTTGAAAGCATTCGTTCGGGAGACCCGGGTGTAGTCGGAATACTTCCGCTATCGCCGTCGGCTGGCTTCCCGGAGCAGTTCCCGGTGCTGGTGGAAGAGGTTCGCTTCGCGAGTCACTTTCATGCATTCGACGAGGTCCGCCGACATTGCCGCGTGGCCGGCGACCGTACGTGAGTGACGGTAGAGGGCGCGGAGCACCTGAACCCTGCGCAGCGGGGTCAAGTTGTCCAAGGTGGCGGCGGCTAGCCGCAGCCGTGCCGCAAGTTGGCTGGCTTTGCGCAAGCTCCGTGGCGAGGCGTGGGAAATGTAGATGTTCAGTAGCCGATATTCGGTAGCAACTTGTGCGATAGCGTTCGCAGTGGTGAGGCTGAGGGCGCGGTCTGCCATTGTTTCTGCCTGGTAGATGGACATTCGCGGAACGGACGCTAGCGCCGTCAGCTCCTGCTCCAGTAGCGACCGCGTCCAGACCTTCGGTTCGTACGAGCCTCGGAGGAATCCCGTGGCTTGGCGTATGGTGGCCAGAGCTTGGGCATTGAGACCGAGTGTATTGAGTGATACGGCTTCGGCGTGCATGGCGGTGACGCGGAGCTGAGCTGCCTCGTCGCGCTGCCGCTTGGGGATGTCGCCGCAGGACAATGCGACGAGAGCTCGCCGTGCGTGCCCGAGCGCCTGATCGTGTCGGTCCCACACTTGTGCGGTGTCATGAAGGAACATGAGCGCTTGGGTGTATTCGACCGGCGTGCGCATCGGGTCGATGGCCTTGGCCAGCGGGGCCGCTAGGGACCATACCCGCGCATACGCGGACCTGTTGGCGGCGGCATCCGGAGAACCCGCCGCGACTTGGTGAACGTCGCCGATCATCGTCAGCGCAGAGCGGGCGGCGTCCAAGGGCATGGTCGTGGGCGGCCCGTGCTGCTTCGCCGACGCCTTGGCCATGGCGATGTGATAGCGCAGGATGTCACGGCGTTCCGCCTCAGTGCACAGTTCGGCCGCGAGTTGGCTGGCGCGTTCTTCCGAAGGGGTCTTCAGGAACCGAAAAGTTTCGACGATCTCAAGATCCGGTCTCGTCAGTATGTCGGCCCAGTACGACTCTCGCCGCCGTGTTCCCGCAGCGTGCAAGGGCTTCATCAGGAACGAGAGGTATGCCTCGGTCAGGCCGAGGGCCCGCGCGAGGTCTCGCTGCGACCCGTAATCACGCAGGTAGGCGCGGATCAGGTCCAAGTACATCTGACGGTGCAGAACTCGGAGCCGCAAGGTCTCCGCTGCGCTGCTCATATCGGACTGCCGGATCTCGAACTCAGCACGATCTTAACCAGACTGCCGCTTCGAATCGCGTGACGCTGGATTCGACAGCTCATCACGTCAAGCGAGGGAGAGGACGATGGATCCGGACGGTTAGTAACATCGCGTGCCGCTGGTGTATACATGCCGGGGCCCGGCACCAGCGGTTGGATGGAGCGATAACCTCGCCGGATAGGCTCAGCCCGAAACATTAATAGGACCATCGCGCGCCGTAGGCCAAGCCAGTCCGGAGATATTCGTATCGCAGGCGAATATCACCCGCAGCATCGGGCCATACGAGCGCATCGGGTTCAGCGAAATCATCAACCATTCCGCGCGGCAGGCCGACCATATTCCAGACGCGCGTAGGCTGGGTGTCCGAGCTGAACCGGACGCGGAGATCAAACTCGTCACAGCGATGTAGCGGCTGAAAAGTATATCTGGGATTGAAAGGCTGATCGCCGGGAACCGTGATTGCCACGCCTACCTCGTGGGCCTCTCCGCGGTCAAGCGGGTGGGGAAATTGGATGAAATAGCGGAAGTAACTCGTAGAAGGCCGTTCGCAGTGCGCCAGCGATCCGCCGTAGATGACCTCGAACTCCGGCCTTTGCTTATGTTCACCATCAAGGTCGCTACCCTGTGGACCCGCGATCACAGGCCGAGGAATACTGGTCGAAATGACGAACTCCGTCAGGCCATCGACGTTCGCGACTACCGTGCGTTCCTCGATAGCGGTCGGCTGCTCTCCGTCGAGTCGCAGCAGTGTCCGGAGCCGGGCTAGGTACCAGCGTCTCGGCATGTACTCGCTATCTTCCAAAGCCTGCGCACTCGCTGAGGCCTCGGCAAACCTGATCGCCTCATCGACACGACGTCTGGCGGTGCGTACGTCCCGCTCCAGCCTAGTCGCGAGCCAGCGCATCCGTTCGTCGAGGAACCTGTGCCGCGCGTCCTGATGGAGAGCCAAGGCCGCTGACAACGCCAATCCCAGGTCTTCCGGCAGGTTCCTGACCAACTCATCGAGGAATGCGCGCAACCTGAGCCGGGCCTCCTCCTGACTAGCCAGCGGATCGATACCCGCCAGTGCCCGAAGGGACGGGCCCACACGCTCTTGCAGGTCACTGGTTATGATCCCACGCCCGCGGCGCAGGCGGCTCAACTCATTGCCAATTGCACCCATGGCAGAGCTTCCGTTCCCCTCCAAGAGGGCCCACCAGTCACAGCATGGCATCGCCCGTCCTGGCCAGATTCTGTCACTTCGACCCCAAAATGTCCATCTTTTGACCATGAACAGCACGTCTTCGCGATGCGATAATAGCTGCCAAGGTGGGGGTGCATGACACGCTTCATCGTCATGATCAACTAACCCTCCGGCATCGCTAGATGAGGGAGTCGGAGCATGTCAAGCTTCCAGGAAGGCCGGGCGCAGGGAGAGAAGCTCGGCGGGATGATATTCATCTTCTTCCGCATCGCCTGGTTCTTTCTTAGGATCGCATGGTGGCTTAGCCAGTTCCTGATCTTCTCGCTTTTCGCAGGCATATTCGCACTCGTCAAGCTCGGTCGGCCAAAGCCAGATATCACTACGGGCTTTGGGCATTTTTCCGAGGATGGGACGCGGTGGCAGGATCAGCACACCGGTCAGTGGTACCCGATCAGTGAGGAGATCCGGGAACACTGTGTGATCGAGGCGAGCATGGGCGGCCTGGCCTGGCGGCGGAACGCGCTGTCGCGACTGGTAAAGCGCGGCGCGATCTATCGGTACACGTTTGCCGCGGTTAGCGACGCCAACGCGGGCAGGGCTGTTGAGCCTTTCGATCAGGAAGAATTCCTGAACGAAGCACGGCACAACATTACACTCGATCACCTCGACCCTGAATATGCGGCAAACGACCCTTACAATCTCAGCCAGAACCGTGACGAGGCGGTCAGTGCACTGGACCATCTGGAGGGGCTTCTGACCAATAGGGGATGGGAGCGAGAAGATGATCCGTCGCCCAGCCATTGGTACGCTAGGAAATACGGCAGGCGCATATGCTGGGACGAGCCGATTCCCGCAGAGGCTGCAACAGCGGAAGCTACAGCCGATGCTCCTATCACGGACGGATCCCCGGCAACCACCTGAGGCGCCGGTAACTGAATAGGTCTGCGTTTATCTGTAGTCCATGCGGTGCGCTGGGTAGCCGCTCACGACGAATAGGTCGCCGACACAACACTCGCTCCAGTCTTTTTGCCCGTTCTTCCAGCCCTTCCCGAACTCAGGCATGAACTCGCGCGGAAGGTTTGCCGCCCGGGCAGATTCCGGGAACGGCTCCAGGTAATCCGGGTATGCACGCAGATCGGTCGCGAAATTCTGTGGATCTTGCGCGAAGCTACACCGCACCAAGCACCTGACCAAGATGCCTGACGAGAAGACGGTACAGGCAGCTGGTGTTTTAAAGGTCCATTAGTCAGTTAGAATAGTCTCACGCAACGAACTCGAGCCGCCGGGCTGCCCATTGGTGTCGGCGTGCTCTACCAGCCGAGACGTGAGACGACATGAACGAGCAAACCCTCTTCCCGCTCGCCGCCGTCCGAGGAGCGGACCCGGCACGCACTGGCGGGCTTCCCGTGGCCGCCGACGAGGCGTTTTCTTCCGCGGCGAGGATCCCGCTCGATGCGGACTCGTGGGTCGACTACGTCCCGGGCTGGCTCTCCGGTGACCGCGAGCTGATGGCAGTGCTACTGGAGCAGGTGGTGACCGAACCGCGGCTCACCGCCGAGTACTCCGTCATCGCCGACGCTCCGCAGCCCGTCCTGCGGTACCTGGCACAGGTACTGTCAGCGCACTACGGGAAGTCCTACACACGCCTGTGGATGAACTGGTACCGGGACAACAACGACGGCACCGACTGGCACGCCGATCGCCCGGCTAACCAGTTGGACGAGGCAGTGATCCCGGTCCTCAGTCTGGGGGCGTCCCGCCGCTTCCTCATCCGGCGGACCGGCGGCCCCGGGGTGAGCAAGGCGATCAAGGTGCACGGCGGCGACCTGGTTGTCATGGGCGGCCGCTGCCAGAAGGACTACGAGCACACGGTCCCCAAGCAGAAGCAGTCAGCCGGCACCCGGCTCAGCCTCAACTTCTCAACCGTCGTGCCGCCGAGGTGACGGTGCCGACGAGAGAGATTCCGCCACTCCCAGGGGGAGCAGCAACCCGGGACCGCATCGTCCAGACGGCGGCCGATCTCATGTATATGAAGGGCGTGCACGCCACCACCCTGGACGACGTCTGGGCGGCCACAGGCACCAGCAAGTCCTAATTGAGAGCCCATAAGTTTGATCCACCTCGCCCCGGCGAGGCTGAGACCTTTGTGTATTTGCGGTGATCATTTGAGGCTATGTTGGCCTTTGTCGAGGAGGGGTCGGTTACTCTACCTCCCGGATCGACTATCAAAGTCTAATGTCCACCTGATTAGGCTGCCGAGCCGGTCTCCTCGACGCGGCGGATGGCGGCCCTGGAGCGTGGCCGGGCGCGGGCAGGCTAACGGGGTGCGGATGCACCCTGCCGTGATGTGCCGCCGCGCCCCGGGGCACACCCCGTTAGCGCCGGTCTTTGTCAATCTCGACTTTAAGTGCAGACTTAAACGGGAGCATCTCCTGGCTCACTGCGAACCATATATGGGACGCCGTCAACAAAGTGCGGAGAATGCGGACCTCTTGAGTCGACGTTCATCGTCTTGATCAACCAACGAGTCGCGAGTTGTCCAAGATCTACAACTTCGCTGACCTCTCTGTTGTGCACACAATAGTTGTTGCATATGATCACGAAGTCTCCCGGCTGGATGTCGAGGCCTCGCTTCACCGCATGGATGGTATTCACGACGTCACGGAGCACGCATTCTGCCTCGGCGTCCAGGCCTTCGGTCCTATTCTCGGATATGCGAAGACCCCAGGCGGCACTCACCAGCGAATGGACTGGTGGTTCAAGGGGCGTTTGAAATCGGGCTTGCCGCGCCACTGCGAGCGTCGTCGCATCCAGTCTGGCGATCACGTCCTTGTTGCTCGCGAACGTGGTGTAGACGGCGTTTGCGCCACCGGAGCGCATTCCGAGCATGTATAGGTAATCGGGTCGGACAAAGTGATTTGCTAGATCTCTGTGGAAAGGAATTGGTCCGAGCGTCTTTTGAGGCAGGCTGTCTGCCAAGCCGCGCTTTGGGTAGATGTCATGGAAGACATCGCCGTCATTGGCGTTTTGGTACGAAATCCCTGGTGTTCCGGCCAGTTCGGCGTAGAGGGTCAGGAAGCCCTCGGCCACGAACGTTGTTTTCAACGCGCGCTTCGATAGTACCGGTTCGTCATGATCGAATACTGGTAGCGACAGGTCAATTGGGGTGTTCTTTATCAAACCCGTCGGATTGTCTACAACTGACTGGGCTCGTCGATGGGTCACGTACTCGCGAAGCCGGGACGGAGTGGCGACGGATTGCGTAATCTTGCGGATTTCGGCGCAGAAGTCTTCATAGCAGCGATATGGATTGGCCTTCACTGCTTCAAGAGAATCAACGAGATTGTCGCGTTCCTGGTCGTCCATGATCAAGTCGACCTGCAGCGATGGAATATCGGGCTCTGACACCGCGCACCCCGGGTAATAGGTTCTGTAGTTGCTATGCGCCAACAGTACAGCGGTTCTCCAAGTTTTAGCTAGGTTCTAACTTAGCTCGGCTCATGAGTACAGAGGGCTGGGGACCTTGGTCTTGAACTCGTCCGGGTTGGTGACGCTGGCGGGCCTCACCCGCTTGTGCTTGATGTTCTTCCAGGCCCATCTCGTGCCGTGACCCTTGCAGCGGTGCGCTCGGCCAGCATGACCGTCTCGGGGTCAGCGCGTAGAGGTAGCGCAGCAGGTCCCGCACCTGGTCGAAGGTCTGGTCCAGGAGAATTGGCTACGGTAGGTCGAGGACGGGGTGCTCAATGCTGGGGTATTCGCGGCGTACGAGGTTGATCCTGCGACAAGCAGGACGCCCACCGGCAGATCACGCTGAGCCGCAACCGACGCACGCCCGCTCACGATCCATCGCCCGCCAAGATCAATAACAACGGCTTCAAGATCACAGTACAGCCGTTACGAAGGGTCGGGAGTGGCGCGGTGACTCGCTGGTTTTAGGGCCTTAGGCCTTCGTGGCCGCCGGTTTCCCGCTTGCTTGCGCCATCCCAGTGCGTGTCCTTGGCGGGGTCTGCCCGTTGTCCAGTCCCGCCGGCCTTGAACCGTGCGGTTTTCCGCACACGGCTCACCGGCGCCGTTCACTGTCGGAATTCTGCCTTCCCCCGCTGTCCCGGAAGGGCCTGGGGGTCGACGACGATTTCCGACAAGACAGCAAGTCCGAGCTGGTCCGGGGACTGGAAGGCGGCGACCGACTAGCCGAACTCCCGTGACCGGCGGTTGCGCTTGCTGATGAATAGCGCAAGCCTCACCTGCGCGTACCTCATGATCTTCCCGATGCGCGTAGCAGAGTTGCCGAACCGAAGTAAGCGGCCCAGCCGCCCGGGAACCGGATCAGGTCCTTCGCGGTCCACTTCGGGTCCAGCAGCAGCCGGGGACCTGCGGGCCAATTCCCTGCTCCAGTCGCGGCCGTGCTGCATGGCTTTGTCCGCGGGTCAGCTAGTGAAGCTAGACAGCGAGTGGAATCTTTGGGAGAATACACGTATCTCGGCACGTACAGCCCTTTTGGGAGGGGAGAACCAGATGCCAACAAGCACACCGACAGGCCTCTCAGAGCGCGTAGCTCGTTTGCGAGCAGGCCTGTCATCTTCCGCTGAAGGTCATGACACGCTCTCGAATATCTCTGCTACGGGCAGCGTCGAGGCTGACCAGTCGATCGGGGCCACGTGGCCGCAGGGCTGGGGGCAGGGCTGGGGGCAATACGCTGGCTACGAGGGTGATTTCGAGTAAGACGACCCGAGTTGGGCGTGTTTGCCAGAGGCCTCGATTCGAAGACTTGCAAGAGTCTTGGATAGGCGGTCTGGAAGGCGTGCTTCGGCGCTGCCTCGTTGCGGTCGTGGCGCCGAAGCGAGACGGGCATCCCATTGTCGGCGGGCCGATGTTAGTATCGGCTTGGTTTTGTCGATATTTGGAAAGCTCGCTATATAAGCTTGACCAGCGCACCCACGCATTAGGCGATCTCCGGACCTACAGAGATCTTCTCTATGTCTTTACTGGCAGATTCCTTAGCCTAGAAGGGAAGGCTGATGGCCGCCGATGCTCATCAAGTCGTTCACCGGCCCCTTGTTGTATTGCAGCCGACAACCTTTTGCAACATCGATTGCCAGTACTGTTACCTTCCCGGCCGCTCCAATACGAGGCGGATGTCGGTTGACGTAATTCGCCGGATCGCTGCCGAAGTGCTGGGGACCAAGCTTTACGACGGGGAGATCCACTTTCTCTGGCACCTGGGAGAGCCGCTGTCGGTCCGTTCTGACTTTTACGAGGAAGCCTTCTCGGAGATTGCGCGCATTAATCAAGCTTATGGCAGAGAATATGTTCACACGTTCCAGACCAACGCGACACTGATAGATGAGGGCTGGATTGAGCTCATCAAAAAGCATCACGTGCGGATAGGCGTAAGTTTGGATGGGCCGGCATTCATCCACGATCGGGAGCGAATAACACGGAGAGGAACGGGTACGCATGCGGCTGTCCTCAGGGGAGTACGACTGCTGCAGGAGCACGGTGTCTCGTTCGCCGTTATAGCGGTGTTGACGAACTTCACCCTGGATTATCCCGATGAATTCTTCAATTTCTATATCGAGCATGGGATAAGCCGAGTAGGCTACAACATCGATGAGATAGAAGGTGTTCATACTTCAACGTCTTTCACGCATCATGAGGCAGTTGCGCGCTACAAGCGGTTCGTAGCTCGCATCATTCAACTGTCCGATTCGAGTGGCGGCGCCGTGCGGTTTAGAGAGGTGTGGGACAACATGCGCTCGATTGTAATGGGAGCTGACCCGTACAATCTGGCGAACAAGCCCCTACGGATCCTGAATTTCGATGTAGATGGAAACTTCAGCACCTATTGTCCTGAACTCGTTGCCGCGAAAAGCGACAGGTACGGGGACTTTGTCATGGGAAACATTCTGACGAATGGGCTAGACGACCTCCTGACCAACCCGATCTTTCAGTTGGTGAACCGCGAGGTTGAGGAAGGCCTCGCGCTGTGTGAGCGAACCTGTCCGTATTGGAGTTATTGCGGTGGAGGCGAGCCTTCGAGCAAGTTCTTCCAGTATGGCCGCTTTGACGTTGCAGAGACCACTACTTGCAGGATCCACAAGCAAGCAACAGTTGACGTTCTGGTTGATTATCTGGAAGCGAAGTTGCCGAGCAGCGTCCAGGGCAAGCTGTGAAGGACATGGAGGCGGCGTACAGTCTGCTTGTTGAGCTGATGGATCGTATATCCTACAAGCCCGGGTACGAATTCGCCCTCGAGAGAGTAAAGGGTGACGTAGCGCGTGTGTCACTTACTTGTAACACGCTGCCGAACTCCTACGAACCGACTGCGACAATCGGCTTGACAATCATGAACGGTATCAACCTGCGAACTATTGCGACAGCAGCCGATGCACTTCAGGCGTTTGCTGCGGTTGTCGCTCGCTTTGAGCTTCATGAGACTGCGGAATTCTTCAAATGTGATGGGCGGACTATATTTGATGCCCACGCAAGGGGAGACAGCTTCGGCGAGTTTCTTTGGTCCGACTTTGCCAGTCTCGGGGGCTTGTATTTGAGGGCGCTCAAAGACGCCTTGGAGAAACAAGACGAGTAAGGCGTATGGGAGGCTGCTTGCGCGCTCGGGGCAATACGGGCCAGCTGTATCTGGGAGGCTCTGATGCGTGACGATGGCACCTTGATTACCATCGTTGGCGGTTACGGGGATGCATTCCTTGCCCTTCCGAGTATTCGGGAAGTTGCAAGACGTCGCGGTCGCCAGCAGGTATATCTTCTCTGCCCCGAGGCGCATATTTCTGCCTTCTTCGCTGATCTGGATCTGAACTATTTGCCGATCCCTCCCGACATGGAGAATGTAGCGGCTACCGACTTGGCTCCTCTTTCCATCCAGGAAGTGATAAGTTTCAACGTTTACTATCCATGTGCGGTCGATCATCTGGCTGCAGAAGTATTCGCAAGCGCGCGTTGGCGAGGGTTTTTTGATAGATACGGGCGGTTGATGGTTCGCCCCTCCGCGCTGGTCAACAAGCACAAGAGAGACCAGTATTTTGAAGTACTTGGTCTGGATCCCACCTACAAACCGATGGACCGCCGCCTGGCATTGAGGCCGGAGAGAGTGGAGGATATTGCCGCTTTCTGCCTAAAGGAGCGCCCTCCGGGCGGGCGGCGATTCTATACTCTCCATCTTGATACTCAAGATATTAAGATGTGGCCGGTGGAGTCTTGGGTTACGGTTGTTGCGTACCTATGGAATCGCTGGCGGGCATGGCCGCTCATCATCGGTAAGCCTACCGAGTCATCAGATGCCTTGCTGCAGGAATTTTCATTTGCCCGGAGTATGTTTTCATATCCAGACGTAAGGGATCAGGTATGCGGCATCTCGGTGGGGCACGCATTCTTGGGCGTAGACTCGATGTTTGCTCATATCGCTGAGAGCCTTCGGATCCAATCGGTTGTGCTCTTTGGTCCTTTCGACCTGACAGTATGGGGTCCGACTAGCGACACGTCGTTGGCGATCCAAATGAAGGTGCCGGAGCTTCTGCGGGAGTTGAATCCGGTCGATGTGATTGAAAGCCTAGATGCCACACTGAGTGAGGCTCTTGGGTAGGGGGCTGGCGGTCGAAATGCGGTGACTATCGAACATCTGGAATATTGCCGCACCAAGCGGGACGCGTGCAGATATGATCAGCTCCTGTGTCAACTGGTCTCCTTGATCTACAGATCCGGCGCTCGACTGCCTTGTGGCGGGTCGCTTTCGCGAGGCGGTCAGAATCGATTCGTCAGGCGAGCGCTCCGTCGTCGGCGATGACGGGAAAGGTTCAGTCAGCGAGCAGTCGAAGACAAGAGGATGGCGTGATGGCTGAGGAGAGCGTACTTGCATGGCATTGGTGTCGACGCGATAGGCGTCTGGGATCGATAGACCGCCGGGTGGTTCGCGCTGGTGGCGTGTATGACATAGATGGACCAATCGTGCTGTGCAAGCGAGGTCTGCACGGTTGCCGCACGGCTATGCAGGCGCTCCATTACGCCTCGGGTGACGTGATATGTCGTGTGCGGCTGTCTGGGGAGATCCGCGAGAATTATGACAAACTCGCCGCATCCCGCCGCGAGGTTCTGTGGTTGGCCGAGGCCGGGGCTACGCTCCACCGGTTCGCCGTCTGGTGCGCTGAGGCCTCGCTCGCTCGGTTGGAGACGAGGGTGACCGTTGATCCCCGGTTGCACGAGGCGCTGGCGGTGAAATTGCGCTGGGTGGAAGGCCTCGCATCGGACGACGAGCTGGCCGCGGCGTGGGCCGCTGCCAGGGAGGTAGACAGGGACGCCGCCAAGGTCCCGGCCTGGACGGAGGCTAGTGACGCACCGTGGGAGGCGGCTAGATCGTCCGCCTGGCTTTCAGCGTGGGACATGGCTTGGATCGATACTGGGGCCGCAGTGAGGGACGCAGCCTGGAACGCCGCGAAGGGCGGATCCTGGGGTGCAACGGGGAGGGCTGCTTGGGAGGCTGCCTGGGATGCAGGTGAGGCTGGCTCAGTGAGGGACGTGGCCTGGAATTCGATCAGGGACGCGGCGTGGGCTAAAGCATGGGACGCCGTGAGGGCGGCCCAGTCTGCGGAGCTTGAGCGGCGCCTCTTGTCACTCGCTCCCGCGTTGTCTGAGTACACCGCGGATGCTACAGCCACAAGCAGACGGTCCGTGGACGGTGGCACCGGGACGCTTGAGTGAGACATTGGAGAGGACAAGGCGACGCGCCGCAATACGAGGTCGGTTAAGGTGATCCGGAGCTCAGAGCGCGAGCAGGCAAGCACGTCGACAAGGATTTGTGGGTTTCTTGCCTTGCGTGTCGAACTGGAACGGAACGAGATCCTGAACGGGTAGTACCATCAGATAGTTGATGATCACATCGCTAGGCTAGGTGTTGTGCCCATGGCCGACTACGACGGAAGCAAGCAGTCCGCCGATTTGGTTAGCCGGTCTGTGGGGCCTGTCCTGGATAAGCTGTCTCATATCTTGGATGGTACGAGGCGCACTGATGGCGGTGAGATGGCGAGAATTGAACTCCGTCGTGTCGTGACTTGTCTACTACGAGTACACGAAGGGCAGTGGGAGCTTGAGGCATCGTGCCGAGCGGTCGATGTAAGCGCTATTGAGCTCGGACATCTGAAGCGCGCAATAGACGAATCAAATGCTCGGCGAGTCGCATGCATCAATTACATTGATGACGCAATCCGAGAGTACGTGCCTACCGGTGGGCGCGACACGCTCTTGTGGCCCTTGACTGCCGGTCAAATGATCGACAATCTGTTGATAGCCGGATTGAAAGCCTATAAGTTTGATCCGCCTCGCCCTGGCGCGACTGAGACATTTGTGCATTTGCGGCGATCATTTGAGGCTATGTTGGCCCTTGTTGAGGAGGGGTCGGTCACTCTACCTCCCGCATCGACTATTAAAGATTATTGTCCAACCGATTAGCCTACCGAGCCGGTCTCCTCGAAACGGCGGATGGCCGCCCCTGGAGCGTGGCCGAGGGCGGCCCGCTAACGGGTCCGGATGTACCTCGCTGTGATGTGCTGGAAGCTGCGATGGTTGCGGATCGTCGCAGTCGGCAACGACGGGACGACGGAATTCCCCTGCATAGTCTTCTCGCCGGACGGCTTCCGTCTGGCTACGAGCGGCGACCACACAATCAAGATCTCGGGCATGCCATATAGTACAGTCGCGGTTTTACGTTTAGTGCTGGCGATGTTGCGGTAAGGATTGGTCCCGCATGCCGCACCGGTGACGCTGAGTAACAGGTTTCGGCTGGGCGGCGTAGTTACACGGGTGAAATTCGGGGCGGCCGTGCCGTGTTGCCTGATGTGTGACCACAAACAACGACGACACGGCCGTACAGGCCAGCATAGAAGACGTGTCCGGGTGCTCGGCGAGGGCGGATGCGCAGGTCAGGGTGGTGCTGGGGCGGGTGATGGCGCAGCGCCGCAGCATGCCGGGTGCACCGGGCACGTGGAGAATTGCGTCACCACGGTGTTCTCCGCGTGGGTGGCCACGTCCGGGCAGGCCTGGGCGGACTTCGACGTGTTCATGCCGGAGCGCTGGGAGAAGGACTGGCGGCGGCGCCGGGCCGCCCGGATCCGGGCGGGCTGGGACACGCGACCAAGCCGCAGCTGGCCATCGATCAGATCGGGCGGCTGCTGGATGCGGGCCTGCCCGCGAAGTGGGCGGCGTATGCGAGGTGTACGGCCGCAGTGGCGAGCTGCGGCGGTTCTGCGAGTCCAGGAACCTGGCCTATGTGGCGGTCGTCCCCTGCGACTTCCGCGTCACGCTGCCGTCCGGCTCTGTCATCCGCGCTGACCAGGCGGTGAACGACGCCGTCTTCGAGCGGCGCTCGTGCGGGAACGGGTCCAAAGGCCCCCGGTTCGCGGACTGGGCGCTGACCGCCACCGCCAGCCCGCGGCACGTCCTGCTCATCCGCCGCCTGATCTCCCGCCCGGACCAGCTCACCTTCTACCTGTGCTGGGCGCCGCCAGGCCAGCCCGCGACCATGACCTATTTCATCACCATCGCCGGGCGCAGGTGGTCGGCAGACGTACTTGAAGGCTTCGGCGACCTCGTGGCCCGCTGCGCAAAGCAGGACGCTCCAATGCCCGGCTTGCCGGCCGTCGGCTGTCAGTCGCAGCGGCTCGAGCAGGTAAGAGGCATAGGCCTGGGAAAAGCCGAGAGCGCTCGCCAGGTCGCGCTGGGACCGTAGTCGACGAGATAGGCACGGATCAGATCGATGTAGGTCTGCCGGTGCATGAGCCGGTCTAGGTCCCACGACCGGCCGACGGCGATCTCCCGCATCACCGGGAACTCTGCACAATCTTAACCAGACCACCGCCTCGCGCCGCATGATGCTGGATTCGATATCCCATTACGTCAAGCGAGGGAGAGGACGATGGACTGGGACGGTTAGCACTATCGCGAACCGCTGGTGTATGCATGCTCGGGGCCCCGGCACCAGTGGTCGGAGGCAGTGACAACCATTCCGGATAGACCGAACGCGAACATAAAAAGGACCACCGCGCGCCGTAGGCCAGGCCAGTCCGCAGGTACTGATACCGAAGATGAATGTCACCTGCGGCATCGGGCCGCACGAGCGCATCGGAGTCAGCGAAATCATTCACCATCCCGCGCGGCAGGCCGACTATATTCCAGACGCGTGCGGGCAAGTTACGCGAGGCGAACCGAATGCGGAGATCGAACTCGTCACAGCGATGCAGCGGCTGATGAGTGTACCGTGGATTGAATGCCTGGCCATCGGGAATCGTGACTGCCACGGCGACCTCGTGGGACTCTCCCCGGGCAAGCGGGCGCGGGAATTGGATGAAATAGCGGAAGTAGCTCGCCGCAGGCTGCTCATGGCGCGACATCGATCCGCCGTGAATGACGCTTACTTCCAGTCGTTGCTTGTGCGCGTCGGTGAGGCTGCCCTGGCGCGGATCCGCGCTCGTAGGACGAGGAATACCGGCCGAAATGACGAACCCTGTGAGTCCGTGAACATTCGCGACCACCGTGCGCTCCTCGATGGCAGTCGGCTGCTCTCCATCGAGCCGCAGCAGCGTCCGGACCCGGGCCAGGTACCAGCGGCCTGGCATGTAATCATTAGCTTCCAGAGCCTGCGCGCCTGCTGATGCCTCGGCGAGGCTGATCGCCTCATCGACGCGACGCCTGGCGGTGCGTGCATCTCGTTGCAGCCTGGCCGCCAGCCAGCATATTCGCTCGTCGAGGAACCTGTGCCGCACGTCCTCATCGAGAGCCAGGCCCGCCGAAAACGCAAGCCTCAGGTCCTCCGGCAGATTGCTGGCGAGTTCGTTGAGGAATGCGAGCAACCTGCGGCGGGCCTCCTCCTGGCTTTCGGCCGCATCGATCCCGGCCAGCGCCCGCAGGGTAGGACCCACGCGCTCACGTAGGTCACTGGCCATGATCCCGCGGCCTCGGCGCAGGCGGCTCAACTCATCGCCTAACGCACCCATAGTAGTACTTCCGCTTCCCTCGGAGACGGCCGACCGGCGCGGCATGGCCTGCGCGTCTTGGCCAGATTCTGCCACTTCAGCCACATAATGTCCATCCTTTGACCATGAATATCGAGCCTTGGTGGTGCGATAATCGCTGCCAGATGGGGGCTAGATGGCAGGTTCTCCGGTCATGATCGACAACCCCCATCCGGTATTGCTAGATGAGGGGGTTCGGAGCATGGCAAGCTTCCAGGAAGGCCACGCTCAGAATAGTCCGCCGATACCCGATCGCTTGCTACGGGAGGCCGTCACGCCGCCGGCGACTATTCGCGGCTGGCCGTTTTTTTGATAAGATTCGCTTCCGCTGGGGAGGCGCTGGTGAAATTGTAGTGGGCATCTCCATCGTGGAGGGCGCTCACAGCGTAATATCCGGTATTCTTTTCATCCTGCTAACGTTAGGCGTCACGACGTGGATCTTCACCGGATTCGGCGTCCGAGGTCGATCAACCCCGTGACCCCGGCGCGTTCACGAAGCACGTCAGCCCGTACTCAGGTCCGTCAGGAGAGGGCCAAGCCGAATCAGGCACCCATGCCAGAAGACTTGAGGAGGTACCGAAGTCATTCGGCGAGCACGGGCACAGGCCGCCGGGCCAGTGACAAACCAAGTGACAACCGCGCCATGCAGTGCCAGACGCAGCACGATACGCTCAGACACTGACACCTTCCTGACCTGCAGTAATCCGACCCAGCTCGACATCATCAGACGAAACCATCAAGCATGGTAAGGAGAAGGTCTACGGTTCGATTCCGTAACGGGGCTCCAGGTGAGGGTAATTTTTCGATCCTGATTTCATATCTTGATTTCAAGATCAAGTGACTAACTATGGCGGTTCGGCTCCAGTCGGCAGCGGGCAAGGTGTGACGTACCTGGACGCCAGGGCCTTCTGGTCTGCAGTAATGCGTTACGGACAGTCGAGTATGCGGAATTCTGGCGTCGCTCGTCTCCGTGAAACGGACAATGGGTTCGTCCGGCTAGGTCGCGTCGAGTCGGATTAGCGGAGACCGAGACGATGGGATCGTCTGGGGACGTCCGGCTTCGGCTGCCGTTGCCTGGGTCGTTGTCTCTTGAGCTGTCACTTCGCTTCTGGGTGAAGCGGACCGCGTCGGACGCGTGCATATGGCGAGGCCGCACGTTGACCGCTGCCCGGGGACAGCCCCGCGCCGGGGTACCGAGCATGGCCAGGGCACTAGGCGGCCCGGTACCGCCGCGTCCGCACTTCTTTCAGACAGGCCGGTCAGTGGGCAGACCCGTTGCCTGAGCCGCGGAGGGAGGAGGCGCTTGTCATAAGTCACGAACGATGTCATTAAGGGGCGGGAGCGGGGGGCAGGACCGAGATGGACGGCGTCCAGGCTGCGCATCGGCGCTGGCGTGACCATCCGGGCCAGTATCCGGATGCGCTGGTCCAGGTCGATCAGGTCGATCTGGACCAGCACGGCGGGCAGGCGCGAGGCCGCCTCCGACGCGGGGGCTCCCAAGCGCATCGTCGTCCGTGACCATGCCTAACCCCTGCAGGGTGGGGCATACGGCAGCTGGGAGATATACCTGCTCCACTGAGCGGGGGTGAGGGTGTTGCTCGTGGTGGCGCAGATTCGCTGGATTGCGGCGTTGACGTTGAGGTTCCACAGCCTGGCGCCGTCATCGCTTCCGGCTGCCAGGAACTTTCCATCCGGGCTGAATGCCAGCGAACTGAGTGCCCCCGGCGGGCCGGTCAAGGGCTGTGCGAGCGCCGCAGGCTGCGCCGACGGCCCGATGCTCCATAGCCAGGCATTGTCGTCACTGCCGGCGGCGGCCAAGGTCTTGCCGTCCGGGCTGAACGCCATCGAGTTGATGCTCGTCGCTGGACCGGTCACTGCCGTGTCGGTCCGGGTAGAGTGGGCCGCGTCGGCAAGGTTCCATAGCCAGACCTTGCCGCTGTCGACTGCGGTCAGCGCCTTGCCGTCTGGACTGAACGCCAGCGACATGACCGGTCCGGCGGCGCCGTTCAGGAGCTGCGCGAGACGGGTGCGGTGGGCCGGGTTGGCCAGGTTCCACAGGGAGACCGTGCCGTCGAGGTCGCCGATGGCAAGGGTCTTACCGTCCGGGCTGAACGCCACCGAGCTGACAGCCGCGCTCAAGCTGGGCAGGATGTATCCGAGCGATGCGGGGTGGGCCGGGTTGGCCAGGTTCCAGAACCAGACCGTGCCGCCAAGGCTGCCGGCGACCAGGATCTTCCCTACCGGGCTGAACGCCACCGATTCGACAGCTAGCGCGGGACCGGTCAGCGGGGGGCCGATCCGGGTGGGCCGCGCCGGATTAGCGAGGCTCCATAGCCAGACCACATCCTGGCCGCCGGCGGCCAGGATCTTGCCGTCCGGGCTGAGCGCCAGCGAGTTGACGTTTACCGGGGGACCGGCTACGGCCTTGCCGATCCGGGCGGGGCTGGGAGCAGCGGTCAGGTTCCATACCCAGACCTTGTCGTCGTTGTCAGCCCCGACCAGGATCTTGCCGTCCGGGCTGAACACCACCGAGTTCACGCTCCCGGTGGGGCCCGCGAGGATGCCGGATGGCAAGCTCCACAGCTGCACGGTGCTACCGCTGCCGGCGGTGGCCAGGATCGTCCCGTCGGGGCTGAACGCTACCGAGTTGATGCTGGCTGCGGTGGGCACTGGCTTACCGAGCGGGGTTGGGCTCTGCGGATTGGCCAGGTTCCACAGCCATACGTTGTCATCGCTGCTGGCGGCAAGGACCTTCCCGTCCGGGCTGAATGCGACCGATTCGACCGGGGCCGTGGGTCCGGTCAGGGGACGGCCGAGCCGGATAGGGCGTGCCGGGTCGGCCGTATTCCAGAGCCAGACGCTCTCGTCGGTGCCGTCGGCCAAGACCTTCCCGTCGGGGCTGAATGCCACCGAGTTGATCGAGACCGTGGGGCCGGTGAGCAGTTTGCCGAGCACAACGGGGCGGGCCGGGTCGGCCAGGTCCCACAGCCAGTTCCGGCCCTGGAAATCGCCTGTCGCCAGGACCTTCCCACTCGGGCTGAAAGCCAGCGAGTTGATGGAATCGGTGGAGTCAGCCAGGGGATGGCCGAGTACGACCGGGTGCGCGGGATTGGCCAGGTTCCACAGCCAGACGTTGTTCTGGCCGTTTGCGGCCAGGATCTTCCCGTCCGCCCTGAACGCCAGTGAGGTAACGCTGTATGTCGGCCCGGTCAGCGGATGGCCGAGCAGCGTAGGATGCGCTGGCTGGTTCAGGCCCCATAGCAAGACCCCGGAGTCGCCGGCGGCGGCCAGGATCTTCCCGTCCGGGCTGAACGCTACCGAGCTGAAATCCTCGGGACATTTCAGCGTATTGCCGGTGTCGCTCTGCGGCGAATAGCTCATGAGCAGCATGCAGGTGCCGGCCGGCGTAGTCAGTGGACGGCCGAGCAAGACGGGGCGTGCCGGGTTAGCCAGATTCCATAGCAGGAGGCCGCCGGAGTCGCCGGCAATGGCCAGGATCTTGCCGTCCGGGCTGAATGCCATGGAGTTGACGCTCGATACGGGACCGGTCAGCTGATTGGACAGCGGCGTGGCGGCTGCGTCCAGCAGCCGTGTCTCGCTGTCGGGTGTGGGGTCGAGCTGATTGGCGACGACATCGAGCTGTGCGGCAAGCGAAGTGGCTTCGGCAGGCAGTTGGCTGACCTCTACAGCGATCTGGCTCGCGAATGCCTGGTCGCGTTGCCGGATCGCGGCATCGCGCTGGCTGATGGCCACGAGGCTGGCCGTAACAGCCAGTGCGGTGAACACGGCCAGTGCGGCTACCGCGCCACCGGCAAGACGCATCGTACGCCGGTGCTGGCGCAGATGCTCACCGACGAGCGCGTCCTTTGGCACGCCCCGGATCGGGGCCGCCACCGCGGCGACACGGTGGGCCGGGAGCACGGGCCTGCGGCCGTCGTGCCGGGTATCGCTCAGGTCAACCCACAGTGGCTCGGCGGCGAAGGCGCCGCGCAGCGCCGCCGGTACCGGAGCATCAGCGGCCCAGTCTCGTTCCCGCGCGTCCCATGCCAAGCCCGAACCGGTGCCGACGACAAGCAGCCGATCCGGCGAACGATGAGCCAGCCACCATTGCACCTCGCGATTCACCCATTCGGACTCAGCGGCATCCGGCGAAGCGAGCAGAATGAACCATTGCGACGATCCCAGCGCCTCCTCTATTGACGCCCACAACGCTGGATTCGCGGCAAGGTTAGCGGTATCGAGGAATATCCTTAGCGCCCGCATTTTGTGCCATGGCTTCGCGAACCGCTGAAGCTCGGTCTGCAACGTGGGCCCGAGCACAGCATCGTGCCTGTGACTGTAAGAAATGAAAGCGTCATAGCCAGATGCTGCGGTCATCGTATGCCTCCACTGCTGATGCCATAGTACCGTTCAGGGCTCAGGGTCAGCAGGTGCTGTTGTGCACATTCAGCTTCCGCAACTCCACCTCACCGATCATAGCGTGACCGAATTCACCATGGACGGATGAGCGTCATGGTCCAAGTCGGCCATCGGTCGAAGGCGCTCAGCTAGCGAATGCTAGCTGGTACCTTTCAACCTTTCCTGGTACCATGCATCCATGGCCCTGAACATCAAGGACCCAGAGACCGAACGCCTCGCGGCCGAGGTTGCCGCGTTGACCGGAACGACGAAGACCGGAGCCGTCCGGTATGCCCTGCGCCAGGTCCTCCAGGCGCAGTCGCGGCAGTCCACCCGGCAGCGCGAGGAACGCCTCACCCGGTTTCTGGAGGAGGAGATCTGGCCGCTGGTGCCGCCGGACCAGCTCGGGAAGCCGATCTCGAAGGCCGACCGCGAGGAGATCCTCGGCTTCGGCGAGCAAGGCGCATGATCATCGACTCCTCCGCAATCCTGGCCGTCATCGGCAAGGAGCCCGGGTACGAGCGGATTGTCCGCCAGCTCGCCGCCTCACCGGAGACCAGCATCGGCGCCCCGACCCGGCTGGAGACGGGGATCGTGCTGACGGCGCGGTTCGGGCCGCGCGGGAAGACGGCACTGGCGAGGTTCCTGCAGGAGAACGCGATCCAGACCGTGGCCTTCGATGAGGCTCACGCCAGCGCGGCGCTAGACGCCTATTCCCGGTTCGGCAAGGGCAGGCACCCGGCTGCCCTGAACTTCGGTGACTGCTGCAGCTACGCGGTCGCTTCGGTCGCGGGAGAGCCGCTGCTGTGCGTCGGAGATGACTTCGCGAGGACCGATCTGCTCCTGGTCAGCCTCAATCCCGATGAGCCGTCAGCTGCCCCCGAAGAGCCCGGCGAGCTTGGACACTGAATCAAGGGCTCGTCGCCGGTCTAAGGTAAACCAGGTCGGGGTCCCAGAACCAGTGACAAACCAAGCGACAACGGCTCCAAACGATGACAGACGCAGTGCGACGTAACCAGACGCCACTATCCTTCTGGGCTGCGGTAATCCGATCCAAAGCGACGTGATGAGACCAATCCTGTGCCGCCCGAATACTCGATTGCATGACTGACCAGCGTTTTCGCCTGCGGCCTGGAGACGGTGATGGTTAGCTGGTCAGGTGCTGCTCACCATCGTCTACCTGCTGGTTCGCCGGGTACTCGGCCTCGCCGTCCTGGTATTCCACAGCGACCTTGCCAAGGACGCTGAACTGCTGGTGCTCCGGCACGAGAACACGGTGCTGCGGCGGCACACCGGACGGATTCGGTACGAGCCAGCCGACCGGATATGGTTCACCGCACTGGCACAGCTGATACCGCGCAGGCGCTGTGCCCAGGTCTTCCCCGTGACGCCAGCGACGTTGCTGGCCTGGCACCGCAGGCTGGCCGCCAGGAAGTACGACACGAGTAGACGACGCAAGCCCGGCCGCCCGCCGGCAGTCCGCAGCATCGCCCGCCTTGCCGTCCGCCTGGCGAACGAGAACCCGCTATGGGGCTACCGGCGGATCCACGGCGAGCTGACCAAGCTCGGCGTCACGATCGCGCGTCCACCATCTATGAGATCCTGCGAGCCGCGGGCATTGATCCGGCGCCGCGCCGCACAGGCCCGACCTGGCGCCAGTTCCCGCACGCCCAGGCCGTCGGGACCCTCGCAGTCGACTTCCTGCACGTGGATACCGTGCTGCTGAAGAGGCTGTACGTCCTGGTATTCATCGAGCACGGCACCCGCCGGATGCACCTGGGCGGCGTCACCGCGCATCCCACCGGGGAGTGGACCGTGCAGCAGGCCCGAAACCTCGCCCTCACCCTCGGTGAACGGTCCGGGAGTTTCCGGTTCCTGATCCGTGACCGCGGATCAAACTTCACCCAGTCCTTCGACGCCGTCTTCCAGGCCACGGGCAGCAGGATCCTGCGGAGCGCTGTCCAGGCTCCGCGAATGAACGCGACCTGCGAACGCCTCGTCGGCACCTTGCGCCGCGAGCTCCTCGACCGCACGCTGATCCTCGGCGAGGCCCACCTGCGCGCTGTCTTGACCAGATACCAGGCGCACTACAACGGCGCCCGGCCGCATCAGGGCATCGCCCAGCGCGTCCCCGATCCCGGACGCGACACTCCCCCGCCCGCCGTGACCGACCTGGACATCGGGAGGATCCGCCGAAAACCCGTCCTCAACGGCCTGATCAACGAATACACACACGCCGCTTGAGATCGGGACGAGCCGCAGGTCACCGGCCTAATCGTATTTTCGAGCGGGACCGGTGTAGGGGTGCCGGTAACAACCGGGTCGCGGGACTATCCGGGGTCCCGGGCCGTCACGATCGCGATCTCGCTGCGCAGCTGGCCTGATGCCGGGATGAGCCTGCCGCGCGATGCGTGCACCATGCTCATCGAGTCCTCAACCGTCACGAACTGATCGCCAGTCGCCTGCACATCGCGCTCGGTGCGGCCGAGGCACGGCAGCAGCAGCGCCTCCTTGCCGTGGTACAGGTGCGAACGGTTCAGCTTGGTGGCGACGTGGACGGTCAGCGCGCAGTTCGCCATCGCGGCTGCGGTGACGTCGGTGTCGGGCGTCGCGGCGACGAAGTTGCCGCCGAGCGCGAAGAACACGCGTACCTTTCCGTCGCGCATGGCGCGGATCGAGTCGACCGTCCCCCAGCCGTGCTCGCGAGGCGGACTGAAGCCGAACTCGGCGTTCAGCTTGTCCAGGAACGCGTCAGGCATCTTCTCCCAGATGCCCATCGTCCGGTCGCCCTGGACGTTGCTGTGTCCGCGGATGGGCGATGGCCCGGCGCCGGGACGGCCGATGTTCCCGCGCAGCAGCAGGAAGTTGACGATCTCCCGGATCGTGGCGACCGCGTTGCGGTGCTGGGTGAGTCCCATTGCCCAGCAGACGATCACGCTGTGCGCGGAGATCACATCCGACGCGCACTCCTCGATCTGGGCACGGGCCAGGCCGCAATGCTCCTCGATCGTGGCCCAGTCCAGGGCGCGCCAGCCTGCGACCGCCGCCTCGAAGCCGTCGCAGTACTTATCGATGAAGTCGCGATCGAAGACCTGGCCAGGCTGGGCGTCCTCCTCCTCAAGCAGGGCCCGGTTCAGCCCGCTGAACAGGGCGAGGTCACCATTGACGCGGATCGGCAGCAGCCGGTCGGCGAGCGTCGTGCCAGGCCCAACCAGACCGCGGTGAGTCTGCGGGTTACGGAATCGGGTAAAGCCGGCCTCTGACAGCGGGTTGATCACGACGATCCGCGCCCCGCGCCGCTTGGCTTTCTCCAGCGCCGTCAGCATCCGCGGGTGGTTCGTGCCCGGGTTCTGGCTGGCTATGAGGATCAGCTCAGCATGATCTTCGATGTCGGCCAGCGTGACCACGCCCTTACCGACGCCGATCGTCGCGACCAGGGCAGCGCCGCTGGACTCGTGACACATGTTCGAGCAGTCCGGCAGGTTGTTCGCGCCGAGTCGCCGGGCCAGCAGCTGGTAGGCGAACGAGCCTCGTTGCTAGCCCGGCCGCTGGTGTAGCACACGGCCTGGTTCGGATCGTCCAGCACGCGCAGCCGGTCCGCTGTTAGCTTGAGCGCGTCGTCCGATCCGATCGGGACATAGTGCGCCGCGCCCGGCGCCAGGTACATGGGCTCGATAAGCCGCCCCTTGTGCTCGAGCCAGTGGTCGTCCTGCTCACGCAGATCGGCCACCGAATGAGCGGCGAAGAACGCCGCGTCGACGCGCTTGCGGGTGGCCTCCCACGCGACGGCCTTGGCTCCGTTCTCGCAGAACTCCGCTGTCTTTGCGGTGCGCTGGGTCCGGGCCGGGCCAGGCGCAGCTAGGGCAGTCGAAGCCGTGGTCCTGATTCAGCTTCAGCAGCGCCCGCAAACTGCGGCCTGGCCCCATCTCCTCGAGTGCGTACTGCATCGAGTGCGTGATACCAGGGATACCGGCCGAAGACGTCTTCGGCGCGCCGACCCGGACCTGCTCGCCGCGTGCTGACTCATCGGCCATGGCTACTCCTCAGACTGCTCCTAGACCTTCCAGTGGTACCCGAGTGAGAAGTCGACCGCGACGGCATAGGCCAGGTACATCAGCCAGCAGCCGGTGGCGAGATGGAACAGGCCGAGCGCCCGCTCGCCCAGCCGAACGCCGATCGCGGCGAAGAAGTCGCTGAAGTAGATCGCGAACAGGCCCAGGAACAGCAGCCCGACCGGCCAGTCCGACACCTTGAAGAACACGGTGGCGCCCATCGCTGAGACCGTCATGAACGCTACACACATGCCCGCGTTCGTCCGCGGGTCGTTGCCGCGGTACCGGTTCCAGCCGAGCGCGAACCAATGGATGCCGTACGCGGAGAACGCGAGCGCGGCCATGTACAACGGCGCCGACTTGCTGAACACCTGGAACCAGCTCAGCCCCACGAACAGGATCATGCCGGCTACGAACTGGCAGAATCCCGGCAGCCAGATGCCCCACACCCCGGTGGCGCGATCGACCCTGCCTTCCTCGTCTCGCTTGGGCCAGCCCGCCAACTCCTGCGGCCCGTAGATCAGGTAACCGGTGCCCAGCCCGAAGAAACCGAGGGCGAGCGGGGGGAAAGCAGACTGCGCAAACGTCACATCCATGCCATACACCTCACAACGAGATCCGGTTGTTCACGATGCAAAGCCCAGCGATCGCGGTACGTGATCCCGCTGCCGCTGACTGACCATTCGTGGCTGCTCGGCGAACCGCTCAACCCTATCGAACTACGATATACCAATACTGCTTAACGAAAAGCTCGCCTATACAGGCCAGCGAGCACTGCCCTTAACTTTCTGGACTTTTGGGGCTTGTGTCCCATTCGATCTGCCATCTTTCGGCGTACAGGGCGGCGATGTCGCGGGCGGGGTACGCCTCGTGGTCCAGGAGCGTGGTCAGGACCTTGATGGTCGTGGTCTTGGTCTTCCCGCTGCGGGTGCGGGATGTGATGGCGAAGCTGACCAGCCGGGCGACGGTGTCCGGGAGCCGGGGGGCGGCCGGGTCGCCGGTGTCGCGGCGGCGTCTTGCCCGCATGCCGTCCGATTCGCGGAGCATGACCAGCTCGGATGCGTCGGGCAGGGCGCGGATTGTCTTGAACGGGACGGATTTCGCGCCGTTCTTGACCCGCCAGGCCAGGTGCGCGCCGCCGGCGGAGAACCGGATCCAGCGGTCCATGGAGAAGAACCCGCGGTCGGCCAGGTTGATCATCCCGGGCCTGAACGAGGAGACCAGCTCGTCTGCCAGGGGGTTCTCGCCGTCGAGGTAGCCGCCGGCGGAGCCGGCGATCCAGCGGCGCGAGTAACAGCGGACGTGCGCCGCGATCCGCAGCTTCGGCTTGGTGCCGCCTTCGGGCACCCCGAACGCGGCGGCGAGCACCTCGTTCGCGAATACCTCGGCGGTGGTGCCGTCGAGCGCGGTGACCTCCATGCCCTTCCACAGGGTCCCGATCCCGAGCCCGGCGTCGGTGCGGGCGGCGTCCAGCTCGAAGATCTGCTTCATGACCTGCTCGCCGAGCAGCGCCCGGGCTTTCGACAGCGCCGGGCCGGTCGGCACCGTCGTGCCGGGCTTGAGGTGCAGGCCGGGCAGGCCGAATGCCGTGGCCAGCACGCCGTCATAGCCCTGGCCGGGGAACAGGCAGCCGACGATGACGCTGATCACGGTCATCCTGGCGTTCAGCACGGAGTCGTAGGCGTGCCCGTGCGGCGCTTCCTGCAGCGCCCGGCTGATCACGTCATCAGCCAGGAGCTCTTCCAGCAGGCTCGCCCGGTCCAGCTCTTCGAGCCAGTCCAGCCACAGGCCAGGCCCGGACAGCACCCGGGCCGCCAGGCCCGCGGGCCGAACAGCAGCACCATCACCGGCCGCAGCCGGCGCCGGCGAGATGGACGACGGCGTGACAATCATGGCAAACTGGGCGGACAACAAAGCTCCAGGTGGACGGTTTGGCGTGAATAACCCCGTCCTACCGGGAGCCTTGTTGCATTCCAGGGACTGCCACGCCCCATCACGCCACCGTGATCAACACGCCCCCAGACCGTTACCAATCACCAGAAAACCGGACGCTCACGCCTAAAACACTGGAAAGTTAAGGGCAGTGGGCCAGCGAGTTGTAGCGCGGTGTCCGTGGCTCGCAGCCGAGGCCGGACAGCGAGCGTCGCCGTCAGCGCGCCGCGCCAGGCAGATGGAGCTCGCCTGGCGGACGACACGGCTCGGGCCGAGCGGGCGTTTCCGCTGGCATCGATCCGCTGCGACGCTCCCGGCGCGCATGTATGCCTACATGCTGGGCGGAACGCATAACTCCAGGGAGATCGGGGCCCCGCGACGAGGCGGCACGGATCGTGGCCGGCCTGCCCCCAGCCGGTTACGGAGTCCCTCGCCAGGCGGGCTTGATCACAGTCGGTCCAAGCATTCAGGCATTACCGGCGACACTCACCTAAGGGTCACGTCGGACATTACTTGACGGCCATCTCCTGTAGCTGCAAGATTTCGGGGCACCCCCAGCGGACAGGAGAATAAGTGGCCGCCGAGCGGAAGCCGCTCACACTTGAGGACAGGGAAGATATTTCCCGCGGACTGGCGAAAATCTGCCGAACAAGGACATTGCGCAGTCGATTAAC
>JBOHCG010000002.1:0-52728 GCA_050698735.1 Streptosporangiaceae bacterium
CCCGGAGTTGACGCCCCCGCCCCAGCCACACCATGATGCTCACGTAACCGGCCAAGGTGGTCCCTAGGTCATGGCGAGCCACTGGTCCCATCCCGCTGGCGGATGACAATCAGGTCCCAGTCGGTCCCGGTGAGCGTCCACGTCTCGATCAGCTCATCCGGTTCCCACTCAGTTTGCACCCCGTTGCCCCCTCGCCAGTGATCGCGGAAAGACGATCGCCACCAAGATGAGCACGAAGGGCGGGCTGCGCTGCCTGTATGCCTTAGTTGAGACCGCTACGTGCCGAATCCGATAGCTGCCCCAGAGCTACTTTGCCCTTGGCCGTAGCTTCGGGAGTTCTAGGCCCTCAAGCCACGCGCTCACCTCGACGTACTCGCAGGCGTCCACGGCCGGGCATATCGACCAGGTCGCCCAGATCCCGGTGGCCGCGAGCGGCTCGACCACGTTCACCCTCGCGCTCGCCTATAGGTGACTATTCCGATTGGCATTAGTGCCAATACGCGGTTGGTCGCTACCCTGGGAACCCCCCAAGGAGGTGCCATGCCGCTGACCAGCACAGATCAAGCCCTTCATGGAACCTTCCCGCAGGCTCTAGCGCAGGCGGTCAGAGCAGAGGTCCGCCGCGGCCTGGACTGGCAGCAGACGGCCGAACGCGTCGCTGGCACCCTCCGCGCCCGCCTTCCCGACCCGGCGGTCGTTCTCCCCGCGCAACTGCGCGCCGGGGACGAGGCCTGCTACCAGAGCCATCTTCTGCACGCCGAGCCTGACGGCTCCTTCTCGATCGCGGCCATGGTCTGGCTCCCCGGCCAGCAGACCCCCGTCCACGACCACGTGGCCTGGTGCGTCACCGGCGTCCTGCAAGGACACGAGTACGAGGAGATCTTCGCGCTCACCGACGGCGGCGGCGCCCTCCGCCTCCTCACCCGCAACGAGAACGCCGCGGGGACCGTCAGCGCCTTCGCCCTGCCCGGCGACATCCACCGCGTCCGCAACACCGGCACCGCCGTCGCCATCTCCATGCACGTATACGGCGCCGACATCTCCCGCCTAGGCAACAGCATCCGCCGCGAATACCCCCTCCCCATCCGCTAGCCCGCGCCTACGCCTGAATCCTGCTCGGAACGAAACTTGATTCGATTAGTGAGATCGGCGAGACGCGTGATGAACCGACGTCCCTGATCTGCTCGGCGACCATGACGATCGGGATCGGGCACTTGCGGCCAAGGGCGTCGATGGTCAGCACGGAAACGATCAGGGGCGGCACCTCCGTCCTCCGAGCCCTAGACCAGGGCAAGCACCACTGCCCGTTCGGCAAAAAGATCTTGAATTTTTCAAGCCTTGCCAACAGATCGTTATCGATATATCGTTGAGCTAACGAGAAGGATCGCAAGGCGATCTAGAGACGAAGGAGCACTATCATGCACGGAGAAGACTGGGCAGATCCCAGGGATCCACGAGGCCACCGAGGCCACAGGCGGGGACGGTCGCGCGTCGGGACGAGCTGGGGCCCGCCAGGCCCGGTTGAGTTCGCGATGCGCGGCGGGCCGTTCGGGCCGCCGCGGTTCGGCGGGCGCGGGCCCAGGGTCCGTCGCGGCGATGTCCGCGCCGCGGTCCTCGACCTGCTCGCCGAGGGCCAGCCGTGGAACGGCTACCAGATCATCCAGGAGATCGCCGCCCGCACCGATGGCGTGTGGCGGCCGAGCGCGGGCTCGGTGTACCCGGCCCTGCAGCAGCTTGAGGACGAGGCCCTGATCCAGGCCCAGGCGGGCGAGGACCGGCGCCGGATGTTCATGCTGACCGAGGAGGGCCGCGCGTACGTCACCGAGCACGCCGACGAGCTGCGCGCGTCCTGGGAGGCGGTGACCGGCAGCGTCGACGACGCCGAGGTCGAGCTGCGCGGCATGATCCGCCAGGTCATGGTGGCCGTGTCGCAGGTCTCCCAGGCCGGCTCGGCCGCGCAGGTCAAGCAGGCTGGCAAGATCCTGGCCGACACCAGGCGGGCGCTATACCGTATCCTCGCAGCGGACGACGAACCCACCGCAGCGGGGGAGGACACGCAAGGGTGACACCGGCGGTCTCGGTCAGCGCGCTGACCAAGAGGTACGGCGAGATCGAGGCCGTGCGCGGTATCGACTTCGAGGTGGCCGCGGGGGAGACATTCGGCTTCCTCGGCCCGAACGGCGCTGGCAAGTCCACCACGATCAAGATCCTGTGCACCCTGGCGGACCCCACCTCGGGGACCGCCAGGGTCGCCGGGCACGACGTGGTCAGGGAGCGGGACACCGTGCGCCGCAACATCGGCCTGGTGTTCCAGGACACCACGCTGGACAGCTACCTGACCGGGGAGCAGAACCTGCGCTTCCACGCCGACCTGTACGGGGTGCCCAAGGCGGCGTTCGCGCCGCGGCTGCGGCAGGTGCTCGAGATGGTCGGGCTGTGGGACCGGCGCGGCAACGTGGTGGCCACCTACTCCGGCGGCATGCAGCGCCGGCTGGAGATCGCCCGCGGCCTGCTGCACGCGCCGCGGGTGCTGTTCCTCGACGAGCCGACCGTCGGCCTTGACCCGCAGACCCGGGTGTCGATCTGGGACTACATCAACGACCTGAAGAAGCGCGAAGACATCACGATCTTCCTCACCACGCACTACATGGACGAGGCGGAGAACTGCGACAGGATCGCGATCATCGACCACGGCAAGATCGTCGCGCTGGACACGCCCGAGGCGCTCAAGGCATCCATCGGCAAGGACCGGGTGCAGATAAGCACGGCGGACGACCAGGCGGCGATCCGTTCGCTGGCCGACGACTTCGGACTTGACGCGGCGGTGCACGAGGGGTTCGTCACGTTCTCCGTGGAGTCGGGCGAGCATTTCGTGCCGAAGCTGTTCGGCAGCATGCCGATCGCGATCCGGTCGGTGAGCGTGTCCCGGCCGTCCCTCGACGACGTGTTCATGTCCTACACCGGCAAGACCATCCGCGACGCCGAAGCGACCATAGGCGACCGCAACCGCAGGATCGCGACCCGGTTCGGCCGCAGATAGGGCCGCAGATAGGGCCGCAGATAGGAGGAGCCATGGCGACTGAGGCCATCGAGGCGGTGCAGCCCGACCTCACCGACATGATCAGGGTCGCGGTGCCCGAACGCAGCATCCGTCACGACCTGCGCGCGGTCAGCATCGTCTGGCGCCGCGAACTGATCAGGTTCCGCACCGACCGCCTGCGCGCGATCACCTCGCTGGTGCAGCCCATCCTGTTCCTCTTCGTGCTGGGCACCGGCCTGTCCAGGCTCGCCTCTCGCGGCATGCCGCCAGGCGTGGACTTCAAGACGTTCATCTACCCCGGCGTGCTGGCGATGTCGGTCCTGTTCACGGCGATCTTCTCGGCCGCGTCCATAGTCTGGGACCGCGAGTTCGGTTTCCTGCGCGAGATGCTTGTCGCCCCGGTGCGCAGATGGGCCATCGTGGTCGGCAAGTGCCTGGGCGGCGCAACGGTCGCCACCTTCCAGGGCATCATCTTCCTGGCCCTGGCCGGCGTGGCAGGCGTCCCTTACAACCCGATCCTGCTGCTCACCCTGGTAGGCGAACTGCTCCTGCTGTCGTTCACGCTGACCGCGTTCGGCGTCATGATGGCCGTCAGAATCAAGCAGATCCAGGCCTTCATGGCCCTTACCCAACTGTTCGTCCTCCCCCTGTTCTTCCTGTCCGGCGCCCTCTACCCCCTCAACGGCCTCCCCGCCTGGCTAACGGTCCTGACCAGGATCGACCCCCTCAGCTACATCGTCGACCCCATGCGCCACGCCGTCTTCAGCCACCTAAAGGTCAACGTCCAGGCCTTGGCCTCCCTAAGCCCCGGCATCACCTGGGATGGCTGGCTAGTCCCCACAGGTCTCGCGGTCGCCATAGTCGCCGTCATGGGCCTAGCCATGCTGACTATAGCCATAGCCGAGTTCCGCAAGACCGAATAACTTAACCTTCCTTCCATTTCCACGATGCGGTTCCCCCACAATCCAAAAATAAGTTCACCCTCCCCGCAAAAACCCCCTGCGAATTACCTGCGCCCTAACTCCCGCCCTCCAACTGCCGACTGTATACCATTCCCGCCCCCCAGGTAAAACTCGCTCAACTACGACGAGTCAGAAAATGACCACTTAAGGTGATCACAAACCCAACCCCCCAACCACTCCCAATGCACCAGCCTGCGATACCGCGCGATGCGATGACGTGGGCCGGGGGGTGCGATGACGTGGCCCGTGCGATGGGCCGGGGGGTGCGATGACGTGGCCCGTGCGATGGGCCGGGGCAAGGCCAACGGCGAGTCCTGACAACGGCAAGGCAGCCGCCCGGGGGGTTCCGGGGGGTCGTCCCCCCGGGAAAGCACTGCGAGCCCATGCGAAGCTGCCTCAAAGGCAGCGAGTATAGGGCGACGCCGGGTGGCTACGGGGGCAAACCACCCGGCGTCGCGTTCATCGGCGTTCCGACGGGGGCCCGGAACGCCGGCAATGGTGCCCCGACGGGGGACCAGAGCACCGCTATGAATGCTACACGCAAACACCCCCCTGTGTGTCAAGACCCAATTACAACCAGATCTCGGGACGGCGCTGAGCTGCCCAATCATCTTCTGGATCAGTTATCGTCCGAACCCGATCCAGGCGCACGCGTCGGCTGGCCGTTAGCGTCCCGTTGTCCGGGACGTTCGCGCGTGGCGGGCACGTTCGCCCGGTACTCCATGAAGCCGCGGGTGTTGTTCGGCTCACGTCCGCCGTTGGCGAACACGACCGCGAAATACGGAATGGCGATGGCGCCCACCGCCGGGATCGCGGTCAGCCAGCCGAGGTGATTGATGAACATAATCACCGCGATGACGAAGCAGGCCGCGCGGATCCCCATCATCAGCAGGTACCTGCGCTGCCGGAACGCGATATCGTCCGACCGCGACCGCTGCGCCTGCGTCACCAGGTGCACGCGCTGCCCGCCGGCGGGGCGACCCGCATGACCCATCCTCACGGTTCCACGGTATGCCCCGCAGAGCCCGCAGGCGACATCGCCCGCGCGATCAGCTTGCCTGGCTCACCGAGGACATGTTGAAGCCCTCCACCCGCACCGGCGGCATCGCCGCCCGGTTGAAGTAGTCGCCCCACTCGCGCGGCAGCGTCGGTACGGTCGCGCCGACCTCGAGCATCCGGCCGAGCATGCCGACCGGCGACTCGTTGAACCTGAAGTTGTTCACCGCCCCCACCACCTCGCCGCCCTCCACCAGGTAGACCCCGTCCCTGGTGAGCCCGGTCAGCAACAGTGTCTGCGGGTCGACCTCGCGGATGTACCACAGCGAGGTCAGCAGCAGGCCGCGCCCTGTCGACGCGATCATCTCCGCCAGCGTCGGCGCTCCGGCGGCCGAGGTGGCGAAGATCAGGTTGCCGATCGCGGGCGTGACGGGCAGCCCGGCCAGCGCCGCGGAGTGCCTTGACGACACCAGCGCGGCCAGCGAGCCGTCCTGGATCCAGGCGGTCGGGCGCAGCCCGATTCCGTTGTCGAACACCGAGGAGTCCCGCCCGGACGCGTGCGCGATCACGAACGGAGCGCTGCTGAGTCCGGCCGCGAGCGGATCGCTGGACAGCGTCACCGGCAGCTCGCAGAGCCGCTCGCCGACCCGGGTGCCGCCGCCGGCCTTGCTGAACACCGTCCGCCCCTTCGCGGCGTCCCGCGCGCCCGCCGACCAGTACAGGTAGACGAGCAGGTCGGACACGGCGCTGGGCGGCAGCAGGGTCTCGTATCTGCCCGGCGGCAGCTCCAGGCTGCGGCTGGCCCAGCCGAGCCGCTCGCGCAGCCCGTCCGCCATGCCGGCGATGTCCGCGTCGGTGAAGTCGCGGGTCGCGACGGCCGCCCAGGCCGACCGCGCCATGTCGGCGGACTTGGCGTTCAGCTCGACCCGCCCGGTCGGCTGGTCGTGCCGCAGCCGCAGGCCCGCAGAGGTGCCGAGGAACGTGCTGGTCATGTCGTGCTCGGCGAACCCGTAAAGCCGCCGTTGCGCAGCTCGCGCCGCCCGCAGCGTCTCGCCGAGCGCGGCGGCGAAGTCGCGCAGCACGCCGATGCCGGTCGTGTCGGCGTCATCGTCCCAGCTGGCACCGGTCGTCGCTGACGGTCCGCCCCGCTGCTCGCCGTTTTTTTCATTTTCACCGAACGAGCCGTGGTTCCCCGCCCCGGTAAGCTCCGCCGCATCCTCGGCGGGAGTACCTTGGCGTGCCTCGTGCTCGGCCTCGCGGACCAGTTCCTCGACCTGGTCGGGCCGAACGCCGGCCCGGGACACCACGCCGATCGCCGCGCCGTCGGCCCGGCGGTCGATGGCGATGACGGTGAGCTGGCGGGATCGGGAGACCCCGTTCGTGGTGAGGGTGTTATCCGCCCACCGCAGGTTGGCGCCCGAGGTCTCCTCCGCGATCACCACGCAGCCGTCGCCGCGAGCCGCGGCCAGGGCGCGCTCGACGGTCTGCTGCGGCGAAACGCCGTTGGCCGTCGTCATCAGGCCCCCTCCTCCGCCGTGTTGAGTATCCGAACGCCGCGCATCAGCACGGCCGGGCAGCCGTGACTGACCGGGGCGACCTGCCCTGGCTGGCCCTTGCCGCAGTTGAACGCCCCGCCGAGCAGGTAGGTCTGCGGCCCGCCGACGGCCTCCATCGAACCCCAGAAGTCGGTCGTGGTCGCCTGGTAGGCCACGTCGCGCAGCTGCCAGGTGAGCTTGCCGTTCTTGATGGCGAAGAACCGCTGGCCGGTGAACTGGAAGTTGTACCGCTGCATGTCGATGGACCAGCTCTTGTCGCCGACGACGTAGATCCCGTCGTCCACCCCGGCGATCAGGTCGTCAAGCGAGGGGCCGCCGGCCGGGGCCGGACGCAGCGACACGTTCGCCATCCGCTGCAGCGGAATGTGGTTCGGGCCGTCGGAGAACGCGCACCCGTTCGACCGGCCGAAGCCGCACCGCTGCGCCATCCGCCGGTCGAGCTGGTACCCGACGAGGGTACCGCCGCTGATCAGGTCCCAGGCCTGGCCGGCCACCCCCTCGTCGTCGTAGCCGATGGTGGCCAGGCCGTGCTCGGTGATGCGGTCGCCGGTCACGTGCATGACCTCGGATCCGTACCGAAGGGTGCCCAGCTTGTCCGGGGTGGCGAAGGAGGTGCCCGCGTAGGCGGCCTCGTAGCCGAGCGCCCGGTCCAGTTCGGTGGCATGGCCGACCGACTCGTGAATGACGAGCCACAGGTTGGAGGGGTCGATGACCAGGTCGTAGCGCCCGGGCCGGACGGTGGGAGCGGCGAGCTTGGCGGCGAGCAGCTCGGGCAGTTCGGCAAGCTCGGCGGCGAAGTCCCAGCCCGTCCCCGTCAGGTATTCGTAGCCCCGCCCGGCCGGCGGCGCCAGCGTCTGCATGTCGTCGAACCTGCCGTCGTCGGTCACCGCGACGGCGGTGACCGAAGGGTTCAGGCGTACCCGCTGCTGGGTCGCGGTGGTGGTGCCGTCGGAGTAGAACTTGCACTCCCTGACCTGATTGAGCGAGGCGTCGACGTGGCTGACGGCCGGGTGCGAGAGCAGGTCGTTGCTCCACGCGGCGAGCAGCGCGACCTTGTCCGCGGCGGCAACCGTGAACGGGTCGACCTCGTAGTCCGACACCCAGGTCACCTCGCCGTAGCCGGGCTCGGGGGCCAGCTCGATAGGCTCGGTGTTCATCGCGGCCGCCACCCTGGCGACCTCGACGGCCTGCCGCGCCGCCCGCGCCGCCGAATCCGGGTCCAGGTCCACGGCCGAGGCGAAGCCCCAGGTGCCGTCGACGATCACCCGAACGGCGAGGCCGGTGTCGTCGGCGTCGAACAGGGTCTGCGGGTTCGCGTCGGACAGGCCGATGTACTGGCTCCTGATCCGCTCGGCGCGGAAGTCGGCGTGCTGCGCGCCGAGAGCCCTCGCCTGTGTCAGGGCCGCATCCGCCAGTTCCCGCAGCGGGAGGGCCGTGAACTCAGGATCGATCCTTGCCTGAAGGTCAGTCACGAGATCACAACCTACTATCTGCTGCGATACGCTGAGCTGGCCCGGGGGGACGACCCCCCGGACCCCCCCGATCACGGGGGAGCTCCCCGCCCCCCCCGTACCCCTCTGGCAGACCCCCCTTGGATAGAGAGGCAAACGTGGGCCGCTCCGTACTGGTAACCGGCGGGAACCGGGGGATCGGGCTGGCGATCGCGCGGCGGCTTGCGGCAGAGGGGGACAGCGTCACGGTAACCTCGCGCTCCGGCGATCCGGTCGAGGGCCTGGAAGTAGTCCGCTGCGACGTGCGCGAGCCCGCGTCCGTCGACGAGGCGTTCACGGCGGTCGAGGCCGCGCAGGGACCCGTGGAGGTGCTCGTCGCCAACGCGGGGGTGACCCGCGACCAGTTGCTCGCGCTGATGAGCGAGGACGACTTCGGCACCGTGATCGACACGAACCTGGCCGGGGCGTACCGGGTGTCCAAGCGGGCGGTGCGCGGCATGATGCGGATGCGCCGCGGGCGGCTCATCTTCATCTCCTCCGTCGTCGGCCTCTACGGCTCAGGCGGGCAGGCCAACTACGCCGCGTCGAAGGCCGGCCTTGTCGGACTGGCCAGGTCGCTAGCGCGTGAGCTCGGCTCCCGCAACATCACCGCCAACGTAGTCGCGCCCGGCTTCGTGGACAGCGACATGACGGCAGGCCTGCCGGAGGACAGGAAGGCCGAGATCCTCAAGGCGGTCCCGCTCGGCAGGTACGCGTCGCCGGACGAGGTCGCGGCCACGGTCGCCTTCCTGGCCGGCCAGGACGCCGCCTACATCACCGGCGCCGTAATCCCGGTCGACGGCGGCCTAGGGATGGGACACTAAGATCCAGCAGAAGCCCCAAAGTGGATCCCCTCGGCGGTCTCCCCGGGGGGTCAAAGGGGGGCGGGCACCCCCCTTTGCGGGGGGTCACCGGGGGGCGGAGCCCCCGGGGAAGATAGGAGCGAAGCGATGATCCTGGCCGGCAAGCGGCTCCTGATTACCGGGGTCATCACCGACGCCTCGATCGCGTTCCACGTGGCGCGGGTGGCCCAGCAGGAGGGCGCGACGGTGGTGCTGACCGGGTTCGGCAGGCTGAGCCTGGTGGAGCGGATCGCGAAGCGGCTGCCGTCGCCGCCGCCGGTCCTCGAGCTCGACGTGACCAGCGATGATCACCTCTCCTCGCTGGCACAGCGGCTGTCGGAGCACGTGGACGGCCTGGACGGGGTGCTGCACGCGATCGCGTACGCGAACCCGGAGACCGCGCTCGGCGGGAACTTCCTGCATACCGCGTGGCCGGACGTGGCGACGGCGGTGCAGGTCTCGGCCTACTCGCTGAAGGCGGTCACGATGGCGGCGCTGCCGCTGATGCGCGGCGGCGGGTCCGTCGTCGGACTCGACTTCGACGCGAGCGTGGCCTGGCCGGGCTACGACTGGATGGGGGTGGCGAAGGCCGGGCTCGAGTCCTGCTCGCGGTATCTCGCCCGCGACCTCGGCGGCCAGGGCGTGCGGGTCAACCTGGTGGCGGCGGGGCCGCTGCGGACCATGGCCGCGAGGTCGATTCCCGGGTTTGACAGGTTCGAGGGCGTCTGGGACACCCGGGCGCCGCTCGGCTGGAACATTACCGACCCGGAACCGGTCGCGCGTGCCTGCGTGGCGCTGTTTTCTGACTGGTTCCCCGCGACAACCGGGGAGATCGTGCACGTCGACGGCGGCGTGCACGCGGTGGGCGCCTGATGGGCGACTTCGTCCTGACGCTGTCGTGCCCGGACCGGGTGGGCATCGTGCACGCGGTGGCGGCCTATCTGCACCGGGCGGGCTGCAACGTGCTCGACAGCCAGCAGTTCGGTGACCGGACCACCGATCAGTTCTTCATGCGAGTGCACGTGGCGGCGCTGTCGCCGCAGCCGGCCACGTTCCGCTCGCTGCACTCCGGGTTCGCGCCGATTGCGGCCGAGTTCGCGATGGACTGGGACCTGCACGACACCGACGTGCAGCCACGGGTGCTGATCATGGTGTCCAAGGCCGGCCACTGCCTGAACGACCTGCTGTACCGGAGGGCGGCCGAATCGCTGCGCATCGAGGTCCCGCTCGTCGTCGGCAACCACCCAGACCTTGCCCCGCTCGCCGCGGCGCACGGCGTCCCGTTCGAGCACCTGCCGTCCGGGCCCGGCCCGCTGTCCAGGCAGCAGGCGGAGGGCCGGCTGCTGGATCTGGTCAGCGAGTTGAGCATCGACCTCGTGGTGCTGGCGCGGTACATGCGCATCCTGTCGCCAGAACTGTGCGCCAAGCTGACGGGCCGCGTGATAAACATCCACCATTCATTCCTGCCGAGCTTCAAGGGAGCCCGGCCGTATCACCAGGCGCACGCGCACGGGGTCAAGCTGATCGGCGCCACCGCCCATTACGTGACCGCTGACCTGGACGAAGGCCCGATCATCGAGCAGGAAGTCGCCCGGGTCGACCACACGAGCGGCCCGGAGGATCTCGCCGCGATCGGCCGTGACGCCGAACGCGTGGCGCTCGCCCGTGCCGTGCGCTGGCATGCCGAGCACCGCGTATTGCTGCACGGGCGCCGTACGGTCATCTTCAGGTAAGGGGCCAGGCAGGTAAGGCCCGGACGTCATTTCACCCGGCAGGTAAGGCCCGGGCGTCATTTCGCCCGGGACGTTATCCTTTCCGCGCCGTGGCGAATTGACGGATGGCCGCGCATTTTTTGCGCATTAGCGGCTGTCGCGTTCGGTAACGATTTGTGCACAGATTGCCAAACGGTTACGCTCGGTAGTCACCAGCGCCAATCATGGTACGCGCGGTGCCGGGGACATCACGGGGAGTCTGTCCGCCGTCAGTTCTAGGGGACGGAGGCGGCCTCAACGGAGATTCTGCGGCAGCGTGACGTTTTCACGGCAAGCCTTCACGCCGCTGAGACCTGTGAGCCCACTGGGACGAAAGTTAACAAAGCAGCTAAAACCGGAAATATCCCAGGCTGCCACGGATGCTAACCGAGACACCGCGGGACGCTCCTCTCAGGGGATTGATGGCAAGTTGTGACTTTTTTGGCGAGAGATCGATGCGATATTGAACTTACGCTTCCGCTAACTCATAACACCGGTAGTTGACCGGCCGGCTCGGCACGAGCCGGTGCGGATGTGCCGGGGAGACGGGCCGTGACCGGATTAGGGGCCACTGCAACCCAGGACCCCGCCACGGTGTCGGAGCGGATCACCGGCGTAACTGCGAGAAAGAAGGGCGACAAGCTGATGACCCCAGAACGGACTTCAAGCGCGGGCTGCGCGAGGGAGGAGGGCCGATGATGAGGTTCCGGAGCAAGACAGTCGGGGGGCTAGTCCTCGCGGTGGCGTCCGTCACCGCGCTTGGCGCCTGTAGCAGCAGCAGCCACAGCTCATCCGGCGGCACCACCACGACCACGCCGGGCACGGTCACGGTCCCAGGCGGGATCGGATCGGTGCCGCAGGCGGCGACCGACACCGGCAAGTCGGGGACGGTCACCTGGGCGATCGCGCCCAACACGGCGCCGAACTGGATCTTCTCGGTCGTGCCGTCCGCGTCCAACTCGGTGTTCAACAACTTCACCTTCGAGTGGGAGATGTGGCGGCCGCTGTACTGGACCGTCAACGGGACCGATCCCGAGGTCTACCCGCCGATGAGCATCGCCAACCCGCCGGTCTACTCCAACGGCGACAAGACCGTCACGGTCTCGCTGAAGAGCAGCTACAAGTGGTCGAACGGCCAGACCATCACGGCCAACGACATCCTGTTCTTCATCGACCTGGTCAAGGCGGCGATCAAGGTCTCCCCGGCGGACTGGGAGGGCTACGTGCCCGGCCACTTCCCTGACAACCTGGTCAGCACGTCCGAGCCGAACTCCACCACGCTGGTCCTTAACCTCAAGGCCGCCGTGAACCCGACCTGGTTCACCGACGACGTGCTCGGCCAGGGCCCGATAGTCCCGCTGCCGAGCGCAGAGTGGGCCAAGGAGTCGGCGACCGGCTCGGTCATCCCGCCGTCCGGCTGGACCCCCGCCACGATGGCGAAGATCTTCAGCTACCTGAACTCGCAGTCCAAGTCGCTGAGCACCTACTCGACCAACCCGCTGTGGCAGGTCGTGGACGGGCCGTACAAGCTGTCGTCCTACACCCCGGCCAACGGCGCCTTCACGATGGTGCCGAACGCTACCTACGGCGGCCCGCACGCCAAGAAGGTGTCGGACTTCCAGGGAGTGCCCTTCACCTCGGACACGGCCGAGTTCAACGCGGTCAAGGCCGGCAGCATCGACATCGGCTACGTTCCGCAGGATGACGTGCCGCAGCTGAAGCAGGTCCTGAGCCTGGGCTACAGCTACTTCGGCATGCCGGACTACGGCATGAACTTCGCCAACTACAACTTCAAAGACAAGACCGGCGACTTCAACAACATCATCAACCAGCTCTACGTCCGCCAGGCGCTTGCTCACCTGGAGGACGAGCAGGGCTGGATCACCGCGTTCATGCACGGCGCGGGCGCGGGCGCATACGGGCCGATCCCGGCCTACCCGCAGAGCCCGTACCTGCCTGCTGACGCGGCGACCGACCCGTACCCGTTCAGCGTCTCGGACGCCGTCAGCCTGCTGAAGAGCCACGGCTGGACGGTTACCCCGGGCGGCACGGACACGTGCACGAGCGCGGGCACCGGCCCGAGCAACTGTGGCGCGGGCATCCCGGCCGGCACCAAGCTGGCGTTCAACTACATCTACAGCACGTCTCCGTCGCTGATCGGCGAGCAGGCCACCGACTTCGTGTCCAAGGCCTCGCAGGCGGGCATCCACATCACGCTGCAGAGCAGCAACTTCAACTACATGATCGCCAACTACCTTGACCCGTACGCCCCGGCGAACGAGAACAAGTGGGCGATACAGGACTTCGGCGGCGAGACCGACGTGCCGTACGCGACCACGTTCGGCCTGTTCAACACCGGCGGGTCCGACCAGATCGGCGACTACAGCAACCCGCAGGCTGACGCGCTGATCAACGCCTCCATCTCGGGCGGCGACCCGGCGGCGGTGAAGAGCGAGGCATCGTTCCTCACGTCGAACCAGCCGGTCCAGTTCCAGCCAAACCCAGACATCATCTGGGCCTGGAAGACCAGCATTTCCGGTCCGCCGATCGCGTTCGAGAACCTGACCCAGTACTACGCGACGCCGGAATTCTGGTACTTCACCAAGTAACATCCGGTTGATGCTGGACTGCCCTGGCCTCCGGTGATACACCGGAGGCCAGGGCAGAGGTTCGGGCGACATGCGGCCAGGCGATCCGGTGTCGCGTAGTTGCCCGGTCTGCGGCCCGCGCCGCGGAGGGAAGGCAGGATCAATGATCACCTACCTGGTACGCCGGCTCATTACCTCCATCATCGTGGTCGTCGGCGTCTCCATCTTCATCTTCATCCTCCTGCACCTGGCCTACCCGTCCCCTGCCCGGGCGGTGCTCGGCCTGTCGGCGAGGCCGGCCCAGGTCAACGCATGGAACCTGGCCAACGGCTACGACAACCCGGTGATCGTGCAGTACTGGCACTACATAGACGGCCTGCTGCATGGCAACCTGGGCTACTCCTACGTCGAGAACCAGTCCGTCCTCGCGCTGTTCCAGGAGCGCACTGCGCGCAGCGTGTACCTGTCGGGTATCTCGCTGGTGTTCGCCTTGGCGATCGCCATACCGCTGGGCATCTTCCAGGCGGTCAAGCGGAACTCCATCGGCGACAACGTGGCGACCAGCGCGGCGTTCATCCTGTACTCGATGCCGTCGTTCTTCCTCGGCCTGATCCTCATCCAGGTGCTCGCGCTCTCGTTCCCGATCTTCAGCTTCGAGGGCAGCCAGTCCCAGTCCATCTGGGTGGTGATCGGCGACTGGAACGCGATGACGCTCCCGATCGCCACGCTGACCCTGATCACGGTCGCGAGCTACTCCCGATATATGCGGTCCTCGTCCATGGACGTGCTCGCGCAGGACTACATCAAGGTGGCCCGGGCTAAAGGCCTGCCCGAGCGGCTCGTGCTGTTCCGGCACCTGGCGCGCAACGCCAGCCTGCCGATGGTGACGCTGGTCGGCATCTCGCTGCCAGGGCTGCTGGCAGGCAACCTGATCACCGAGTCGTTGTTCAACTACCCCGGCCTGGGATTGCTCTTCTACGAGAGCCTGCAAAAGGTCGACTATCCGGTGATGCTCGCCTACACCCTGGCGGGCGCCGTTCTCGTCGTCGTCGGCAACCTGATCGCGGACATCGCCCTCACCGTGGCGGACCCGCGCATCCGGCTGGCCTGACCGGCCAGGTTGAGGTAAGGAGGCAGTCGTGGCGATGGGCTCTCTACCGCCGCTTGACGTGGAGCGCGCTCCCGAGGGCGGCGAGATCGGCGCGGTCCAGAGCGGGTGGCGGCTCGCGTGGCGCGAATTCAGCAGCAACCGGCTGGCCGTGATCGGTTTCGGCATCCTCATCTTCTTCGTGCTGTTCTCGTTCGTCGGGCCGCTGATCTACCACACCGACCAGTTCGACACCAACCCCATCATCGCGAACCAGGCGCCCACGGGGGCACACCTGCTGGGTACCGACGGCGAGGGGTTCGACGAGCTCGGCCGGATGATGAAGGGCGGCCAGGCCGCGCTGGAGATCGGCTTCTTCGCCGCGACCGTGGCGATCGTGATCGGCGCACTGTGGGGCGCCGTGTCCGGCCTGGTCGGCGGCATCGTGGACTCGGTCATGATGCGGGTCGTCGACGTGTTCCTTGCCGTACCGTTCCTGTTCGTAGTGCTGATCCTGGCGGTCAAGTTCGGCGCGACGGTGCTGTCGCTGAGCCTGGTGATCGGCTTCTTCGCCTGGCAGATCCCGGCCCGGCTGGTCCGCGGCGAGGTGCTCACGTTGAGAGAGCGTGACTTCGTCCTCGCCGCCCGAACAGCGGGCGCGGGCAACTGGCGCCTGATATCCAGGCACCTGCTGCCGAACGCGCTCGGCGTGGTGATCGTGAACGTGACCTTCCAGGTCGCGGACGCGATCCTGGCCGTCTCCTACGTCGGCTTCCTCGGCTTCGGCCTGCATTTCCCGAGCGTGGACTGGGGCGACCAGCTGGCCAACGGCAGTGGCTTCCTCGAGGACGGGTACTGGTGGCAGATCTTCCCGGTGGGCGCGTGCATCGTGCTCACCGTGATGGCGCTCAACTTCATCGGCGACGCGTTGCGCGACGCGATGGACGTTCGGTTGAGACGCCGGTAGCAGCCGCCTGCCGGCGGGGCGAGCAGGGATGATCACCCTAGCCACCACACACGAGAGGTAGCGGCCTGATGGCCACAGTCCTTGACATCCAGAACCTGTCGACGCACATCAAGCTCACCAGCTCCGTCGTACAGGCTGTCGGCAATGTTGACATGCATATCGACGCCGGAGAGACGCTCGGCGTCGTCGGGGAGTCCGGCTGCGGCAAGTCCATGACGGGCTTGTCGATCATAGGGCTGCTGCCGCCAGGCGGATCAATCGTCAACGGGTCGGTCAAGCTTGAGGGTCGCGAGCTCGTGGGCCTGAGAGAGGAGGAACTGCGCCGGGTCCGCGGCAATGAGGTCGCCATGATCTTCCAGGATCCGCTCACCTCGCTGGACCCCACGAAGACCATCGGCTACCAGGTCGGCGAGCCGGTGCGGCTGCACAGGGGCGCCTCGAGGTCCGAGGCGCTGGACCGGGCGGTCGAGGTGCTGTCCCTGGTCGGCCTGCCCCGGCCGAAGGAGCGCCTCGACGACTTCCCGCACCAGCTCTCCGGCGGCCTGCGCCAGCGCGTGATGATCGCGATGGCGCTGGCCTGCGAGCCCAGGCTGCTGATCGCGGACGAGCCGACGACCGCGCTCGACGTCACCATCCAGGCCCAGATCCTCTCCCTGCTCAGGGACCTGAAGGACCGGCTCGGCATGGCCATGCTGCTGATCACCCACGACATGGGCGTGATCGCCGGGCACGCGGACAGGGTCAACGTGATGTACGCGGGCCGCGTGGTGGAGACCGCCGAGGTCACCGATCTCTTCAGGGAGATGCATCACCCCTACACCCAGGCCCTGCTCGCCTCCATTCCCCAGCTCAGCCAGGACGCGAGGAAGGCACTGCACGCCATTTCCGGCCTGCCGCCCGACCTGGCGCACCCGCCGCAGGGCTGCCGTTTCGCGCCTAGGTGCTCGCGGGCCACGGACAAGTGCCGTGCCGAGGAGCCGTCGCTGTCCGGCAAGACGTCCGACCACCTGTTCGCCTGCTGGCACCCGGTCGACGGGCCCCTCAGCCTCGCCCTGATCGGCGAGGGCGGGCCCGACGCCGTGAGCACCGGCCTGGTGGCACCGGCCGCCGAGCCGGGATTCGTGCAGGACGCGCCGATCCCCGAGACCGGCGCGTCCGGCACCGCCGCGGCCAACGGCGACTCCGGAGCCACGGTCATCGCCGCGGGCCTGGCCCAGACGGCCGATGGCCGCCTTGAGGTGTCCGAGCGCGAGGTTGCGGCGACCGACGGAGACGGCACCGCTCCGCTGCTCGAGCTGCGCAACCTGGTCAAGGAATTCCCCGTTACCTCGGGCGCGATCCTGCAGCGCAAGGTGGCGGCCGTCCACGCCGTGTCGGATGTTTCCTTCTCGGTGCCGGCGGGCACGACGTTCGGCTTGGTCGGCGAGTCGGGGTGCGGCAAGACCACGATCGGAAAGCTCATCGTGGCGCTGGAAAAGCCGAACTCCGGCGCGGTGACGCTCGGCGGCGTGAACGTGTCCAAGCTGCACGGCGGCGAACTCCGGCGCAAGCGCCGCGACCTGCAGCTCATGTTTCAGGATCCGCATGCCTCGCTGGACCCGAGGATGCGGGTCGGCACGATCATCGGGGAGCCGCTCGCGGTCCAGCGTCTCGGCAGCAAGCGAGCCCAGCGCGATCGCGTCTTCGAGCTGCTCGGCGAGGTCGGCCTGCCGCGGAACGCGGTGGAACGGTACCCGCACGAGTTCTCCGGCGGCCAGCGGCAGCGCATCGGCCTGGCCAGGGCGCTAACCCTGAACCCTAGGCTGATCGTCGCGGACGAGCCGGTCAGCGCGCTCGACGTGTCGATCAGGGCGCAGGTCCTGAACCTGATGAAGCGACTGCAGGCCTCGCACGGGCTTACCTACGTGGTGATCTCGCACGATCTCGCCGTGGTCAAGTACATGGCGGACCGGATCGGCGTCATGTACCTGGGCAAGCTGGTCGAGATCGGCTCCGGGCAGGACATTTACGAGCGCGCCGCGCACCCGTATACGGCCGGCCTGATCGCGACCATCCCGGTGCCCGATCCCAGCGCGGAGCGGGCCAAGCAGGGCGCCGCCATCAAGGGCGAGCTGCCGAGCCCGGTCAACCCGCCGTCCGGCTGCAGGTTCCGTACCCGGTGCCAGTTCGCGCAGGAGCGCTGCTCCGCCGAGGAGCCACTGCTCCGCTCCTTCGGCCCGGGCCACATGGCGGCCTGCCACTTCCCGCTGCAGACGGCGTACGGCGCGGAGGCGGACACTCCCGCCATGACGACGACGGGAGATCCGTTGCACTAACTCGTATCTGCGTCATCCCCTTGCCCTGACGGCGGATGATGCCGATACTCCATTTCATGGGAGGGTCGGCGGCGGACACGCCCACAACGCCCGAGTTCCTTCGCGCCTCCGACGCGGAGCGCGACCACGCGGTCGATGAGCTCAAGAAGGAGTTCGTCGACGGCCGGCTCTCGCATGAGACGTTCATCTACCGGATGCAGAGCGCCCTCGGCGCCAAGAACCATGGCCAGCTGGCCCACCTGTTCGCCGATCTCCCGCCCCGCCGGCCCCACCTGCTGGCCCGGGTATGGGCGTATCTCTGCGGCCGGCGTCCGGACGAACCTGATCCGATGCCGATGCCCGCGATGCCGCAGGGCCCCTACGGGATTCCCGCTCCCGGTTTCCCGGCGACGCACCTGGCCGCGCCCGGGTATCCAGGGATGGCGGGGCACGGGGGCGGGCACCGCTGGCACGGTCCCCCCGGTCCCCCCGGTCCCCCCGGTGCCCCCGGTCCTCCCGAGAGCGGCGGATCCGGCCAGCCGGGTGTCCCGATGCCGCTCTTCTTCCCGCCGGGCAGCGGGACGAGCTTCACCATCGGGCGGACCCAGGAATGCGACCTTCGCATCGCCGACCTGTCGGTATCGCGCCTGCACGCCAGGCTGGTCCGGGTCGAGGACGGGTGGCTGCTGCGTGACCTTGGGTCGCACAACGGCACCAGGGTGAACGGCTGGCTGATCCGCGAGCCCGTCCCGGTGCGGGCCGGGGACCGGGTTGAGTTCGGCTCCGCGCTGTTCGTCATCACCGAGCCAGTCATACGGCCCGTCCCCGTCGTCCAGTCCGCCCCCGTCACCGGCCCATTCGCCCAGGGTGGCCCGGTCGTTCCGCCCGGCCCGATTGCCCAGGGCGGCCCCGTGGTTCCGGCTGGCCCGGCGGATCAGCCCGAGCCCGTGTCCCCCGTGATCCAGATCGGCCCGGTGGACCCGGCGCTGCCTGAGTAGGCGGCGGACCGTCGGGTACTGGCCGCGGAACCGGCTAGAGTCGGAAGGCGTGACAACGGTTCTGCTGGTCCGGCACGGGCTCACCGCGACGACCGGTCATGTGCTCACCGGATGGACGCCGGGTATCCCGCTGGATGAGCGGGGCCAGGCCCAGGCGGCCGCGCTCGCGGCCAGGCTCGCTCCGCTGCCGCTTGCCGCCATCGTCAGCAGCCCGCTGGAGCGCTGCATGCAGACCGCGGCGGCAATCGCCGGCGGCCGGGACGGTCAGCCGGTCCTCACCGACGACCGCGTTGGGGAGTGCCAGTACGGAGACTGGACCGGCCAGCCGCTGAAACGCCTGGTCCGCGAGCCGCTCTGGCACGTGGTGCAGGCTCACCCGAGCGCGGTGACCTTCCCCGGCGGTGAGTCGATGCCCGACATGCAGCACCGGGCCGTGGCCGCCGTCAGGGACTGGAACTCGCGGCTCGGCCAGGACGCGACCTACCTCATCTGCTCGCACGGCGATGTCATCAAGGCAATCGTCGCGGATAGCCTGGGATTGCACCTCGATCAGTGCCAGCGGATCCAGGCGGATCCCTGCTCGCTTACCGTGATCCGGTACACGCCGCTGCGGCCCTTCCTAGTCCGGATGAACGACAGAGGAGGCGGGGTGGACGATCTCATGCCACGGGTCGGCCCCGGTTCGCACGGCCAGCACGGGAAACGTGACCAGCGGGACGTCAGCGACGCGGCTGTCGGCGGAGGCTCCGGCGGAGCGGACGCGGCAGCCATGGGAAGCGGCACCACCAGCAACCAGGCAGACGGCCACCCGGTAACTTCTAGTCGCCGGCAGTCGGCGGACACGCGAGGATAGGACTTATGCCTGTCTATTTCTACGATCCGCCGGAGAGGTTCGTGGCGGGCGCGGTGGGGCAGCCAGGAGAGCGGATCTTCTACCTGCAGGCCACCTCCACCGGCCGCGTGACCAGCGTGGTCCTGGAGAAATTCCAGATGAGCCTGCTGGCGGAGCGCATCGACGAGCTTCTCGATGAGGTGCTCAGGCGAACCGGCGGGTCCGAGGTACCGGCCGCCGCCCCGGCCGCGCTTGTCGACGATGAGCCGCTTGACCTGCCGTTGCTTGAGGATTTCCGGGTGGGCGCGATCGCGCTGGCGTGGGACGGCGACGGCGGCATGGTGGTCATCGAGGCGCAGGAGGAATCGGACGAGCCGGTGGAACCGCTGGCCGACGACATCCCGGCCGACGGCCCGGGCGTGCTGCGGGTCAGGATCACGCCGGGCGCCGCGCGTGCCTTCGCGCAGCGGGCGCTGAAGATCGTCTCGGCGGGCCGGCCACCGTGTCCCCTGTGCGGCTTGCCGCTGGATGCGGACGGGCACATCTGCCCGCGGCAGAACGGCCACCGCGCCGGCCATGCTTGACCAGGCGGATACCGAAGACGCCGAGCAGGCCGCCCTTGACCTGCTCGCCACCGGGAAGCTGGAGGTCAAGGGGCGGCTGGTCGACGCGTCCAACGCGACGCTGTACTGCACGATCAGGCCCGCGGGTCGTCCCGCCCGCGGCACGCAGGCCGCGAAAAAGGCCGGCACCGCCGAGGTCGCCTGCGTCTACAAGCCGATCGCCGGCGAGCGGCCGCTGTGGGATTTCCCCGTCGGCACGCTGGCCGGCCGGGAGGTCGCGGCCTACGCGGTATCCCGTGCGGCGGGCTGGGATGTGGTCCCGCCGACGGTGATGCGGGACGGGCCGTTCGGACCCGGCATGTGCCAGCTGTGGATCGACCATGACGTCGACGTGGACCTGATCGCCCTGTCTCGCCGGACCGACCACGCGGGCCTGCGCGACATGGCCGTGTTCGACGCGGTGGTGAACAACGCGGACAGGAAGATCGGGCACCTGCTGCCCGTCGCCGACGGCCACCTGTACGGCTGCGATCACGGAGTGTGCTTCGCCGAGGACTACAAGCTGCGCACAGTGCTGTGGCAGTGGCGGGGCAAGAGCCTGCCGCGGCGCTCGGTGGAAGCGCTGCGCCGCCTGAACGCCGAGCTCACCGAGGGCGGCCTGGCCGGCGACCTCGCCGACCTGCTGGCCGAGAGCGAGATCAGCGCCACCAGGATCAGGGTGGAAACACTCCTCAAGCACCGAGTCCACCCGTACCCGCCGACGGACTGGCCCGCCGTCCCCTGGCCGCCCGTCTAGAGGCACGGTCGCAGGCTCAGATACCGCCGGGACCCGCGGAGCCTCCCGCGCCCCCGTGCCGCCTGAAGTACCGCTCGAACTCCCGCGCGATGGCATCGCCGCTGGCCTCAGGCAATTCCATCGCGTCCTTCGCCTCCTCGAGGGTCCGCACGTACTCCGCGACCTCGGAGTCCTGCTGGGCGAGTTCGTCTACCCCGTGCTCCCAGGCACGCGCCTCGTCGGGCAGGTCGGCCAGGGGCAACGGAGCGTCGAGGATGTCCTCCACGCCGCGCAGCAGCGCCAGCGTGGCCTTCGGGCTCGGCGGCTGGGCGACGTAGTGCGGCACCTGCGCCCACAGCGAGACGGTGGGGATGCCCGCGCCGGCGCAGACGTGCTGGAACACCCCGACTATCCCGGTGGGGCCCTTGTAGTCGCTGCGGCCCACCCCGCTCAGCGCGCTGGCCAGCTTGGTGTTCGACGACCCCGCCGAGACCGGCACCGGCCGGGTGTGCGGCGCGTCCGCGAGCAGCGCGCCGAGCAGGATGACGAGCTCGACGCCGAGGCTCTCCAGGCTTCCCGCGAGCTCCTCGCTGAACGCCCGCCAGCGCATGTTCGGCTCGATGCCGTGCAGGAGGACCACGTCCCTGGCCAGCCCGGTAGGCGGCGCGGAGTCGCCGTCGGGCTGGGCACGGGCCAGCGAGATCCTGGTCGTCGGCCAGATCAGGCGCTGGGTACGGCCCTCCTCGATCTCGACCACCGGCCTGTTGACCTGGAAGTCGTAGTAATCTTCGGGGTCAATGGCGCCGATGGGCGTCGCCTGCCAGGCGATGCCCAGGTGGTTGACTACCCCGCTGGCCGCCTCGCCCGCGTCGTTCCAGCCCTCGAACCCGGCGATGGCGACCGGAGAGGTGAGATCCCCGATATCGTTGAACTCGATGACTCGCCACCTCCCAGTAGATCGAGCACGGCACACGCTCAGGGTCGTCAGCTACAGCCTACGTGGTCGGCCTTGCTCATCGGGTTACCTGCCGGCGTGTCCGCCGGCCCTACGGAAACTTCGGAGCGATGCCTACAATGGCTTGCCTAAGATTGGGGGGTAATGAGTACGCTACGGACCGCACTCGCCGAGCGAGTCGTGGTGGCAGACGGGGCCATCGGCACAATGCTCCAGGCGAGCGACGCCACCATCGATGATTTCGCAGGACACGAGGGCTGCAACGAGATACTGAACGTAACAAGGCCGGACATCGTAGCCGGGATCCACGAGGCCTACCTCGAGGCGGGCGCGGATTGCGTGACCACGAACTCGTTCGGCGCGAACCTCGGCAATCTTGGCGAATACGGGATCGCCGACCGGATCGCCGAGCTGTCCGAGGCGTCCGCCCGGCTGGCCCGCACGGCGGCCGACCGCTGGGCCACGCCGGGCCGCCCGCGCTGGGTGCTCGGCTCGATCGGCCCGGGCACGAAGCTGCCCACGCTGGGCCACACCACGTTCCGCGAGTTGCGTGACACCTACCAGGTCAACGCGGAGGCCCTGCTGCGCGGCGGCGCCGACGCGCTGATCGTGGAGACCTGCCAGGACCTGCTCCAGGCCAAGGCGGCCATCATCGGGTGCAAGCGAGCGACGACACGCCTGGCCCCTGACGCGCCGATCATCGTGCAGGTCACGATCGAGACCACGGGGGCGATGCTGCTCGGCACCGAGATCGGCGCCGCGCTGACCACCCTCGAGCCGCTCGGCGTCGACATGATCGGGCTGAACTGCGCGACCGGGCCCGGCGAGATGAGCGAGCACCTGCGCTACCTGGCCGCTCACGCGCGCGTCGCGCTGTCCTGCGAGCCCAACGCCGGGCTCCCCGTGGTGAGCGCGGACGGTGCGCACTACCCGCTGACCCCCGGTCAGCTCGCGGATGCCCACGACAGGTTCACCACGGAGTTCGGGCTGTCGCTGGTCGGCGGCTGCTGCGGGACGACGCCCGAGCACACCGCCGCGCTCGCGGAGCGGGCGGCGGGCCGCCGCCCGGCCAGGAGGCGGCCGCGCCCCGAGCCCGGGGTGGCCTCGCTCTACCAGCACGTGCCGTTCCAGCAGGACACCGCGTTCCTCGCGATCGGCGAGCGGACCAACGCCAACGGGTCCAAGGCCTTCCGCGACGCCATGCTTGAGGGCAAGTACGAAGAATGCGTGCAGATCGCGCGAGGGCAGACGAGGGACGGCGCCCACCTGCTCGACGTATGCGTCGACTACGTGGGCCGCGATGGTGCCGCCGACATGCGCGAGGTGGTGAGTCGGCTCGCCACCGCCGCGACGCTGCCGCTGGTGCTGGACTCGACCGAGCCCGGCGTCATCGAGGCGGGCCTTGAGCTCACCGGCGGCCGCGCGGTGGTCAACTCGGTCAACTACGAAGATGGCGACGGGCCGGACTCGCGCATCGCGAAGGTGATGCCGCTGGTGCGCGAGCACGGTGCCGCGGTGATCGCGCTCACGATCGACGAGCAGGGCCAGGCGCGCACCGCCGAGTGGAAGCTCGCCATCGCCGAGCGCCTGATCGCCGACCTGACGGGGAACTGGGGGATGCGGGTCGAGGACATCATCGTCGACTGCCTGACCTTCCCCATCGCGACCGGCCAGGAAGAGACGCGACGCGACGCGATAGAGACCATCGAGGCGATCGCCGAGCTGAAGCGCCGCCACCCCACCGTGCAGACCACGCTGGGCGTGTCGAACGTCTCGTTCGGCCTCAAGCCCGCCGCCAGGGCCGTGCTGAACTCCGTCTTCCTCGCCGAGTGCGTCCGGGCGGGCCTCGATTCGGCGATCGTGCACGCGGCACGGATCATGCCGATCGCGCGGATACCCGATGAGCAGCGCCAGGTGGCGCTGGATCTCGTTTACGACAGGCGGCGCGAAGGCTACGACCCGCTGGCGAGGTTCCTTGAGCTGTTCGAGGGAGTGGACGCTGCCGACATGAAGGCCAGCAGGTCGGCGGAGCTTGCCGCGCTGCCGCTGTGGGAGCGGCTGAAGCGCAGGATCATCGACGGAGAGCGGGTCGGCCTTGAGGCCGACCTGGACACCGCCCTCGCCCAGCGGCCCGCCCTGGAGATCGTCAACGACGTGCTGCTCGACGGCATGAAGACGGTCGGCGAGCTGTTCGGATCCGGGCAGATGCAGCTGCCGTTCGTGCTGACCTCGGCCGAGGTGATGAAGGCCGCCGTCGGCTACCTCGAGCCGCACATGGCGCGCACCGACGAATCGGGCAAGGGCAAGATCGTGCTCGCCACGGTCAAGGGCGACGTGCACGACATCGGCAAGAACCTGGTCGACATCATCTTGTCGAACAACGGCTACGACGTGATCAACATCGGCATCAAGCAGCCCATCTCGATGATCATCGCGGCGGCGGAGGAAAACGGCGCGGACGTGATAGGGATGTCCGGGCTGCTGGTCAAGTCGACCGTGGTGATGCGGGACAACCTGGCCGAGCTGAACTCCCGGGGCCTGGCAGAGCGCTGGCCCGTGCTGCTCGGCGGCGCCGCGCTCACCCGTGCCTACGTAGAGCAGGACCTTGCCGCGCTGTTCGACGGCGAGGTGCGGTACGCCAGGGATGCGTTCGAGGGGCTGCGCCTGATGGACGCCGCAATTGCGGTCAAGCGCGGCGTGCCAGGTGCCAAGCTGCCCGAGCTGCGAACCCGCAGGGTCCGGCCGGTAGCGGCAAGGGACACGGGGGACGAGCCCGGACGTGATGCCACCGCCCGTTCTGATGTGGCAACCGATGTCCCCGTGCCCGCGCCGCCGTTCCTCGGCACGCAGGTGATCAAGGGCATCCCGATGGCCGACTACGCCGCCTACCTGGACGAGCGTGCGCTGTTCCTGGGCCAGTGGGGGCTCAAGCCGACGCGCGGCGGCGGTGCCTCCTACGAGGAGCTCGTCGAGATGGAGGGCCGCCCCAGGCTCCGCATGTGGCTGGAGCGCGTGCAGACGCAAGGCATGCTTGAGGCGGCGGTCGTCTACGGGTACTTCCGGTGCGCGAGCTCAGGGAATGACCTGATCGTGTTCGGCGAGGACGGCAGCACCGAGCTCGAGCGCTTCACCTTCCCGCGGCAGCGGCGCGACCGGCGGCTGTGCCTTGCCGACTTCTTCAGGCCGCGGCAATCCGGTACGCGTGAGGACGAGGCTGACATGGTGGCGTTCCAGCTCGTCACCATGGGCCCGCGGATATCGGAGGCCTCGGCCGAGCTGTTCGCGAAGAACGCCTACCGCGAATACCTGGAGCTGCACGGGCTGTCGGTCCAGCTCACCGAGGCGCTTGCCGAGTACTGGCACGCCAGGATCCGGCGCGAGCTCGGGTTCAGCGCCTCGGACCCCGACGACCTGGACGGCTTCTTCCGCGTGGGCTACCGGGGTGCCAGGTACTCGTTCGGCTATCCGGCCTGCCCGGACCTCGCCGACCGCGCCAAGGTGGTGCGGCTGCTCGAACCGTCCAGGATCGGCGTCGAGCTGTCCGAGGAGATGCAGCTGCACCCGGAACAATCCACCGATGCCATCGTCGTGCACCACCCCGAGGCCAAGTACTTCAGTGTTTAATCTCGGGGGGGCTCCATCTCCCGGGGGGAACGATCCCCCCCAAACCCCCCCCGCGCATGGGGGGGCTGTCCGCCCCCCCATGCCCCCCCGACCCCCCGGACCCTGGGCGGTCCTGTTCGACATGGACGGGCTGCTGATCGACTCAGAACCGCTGTGGCTGCAGTCAGAAACGGCGGTCATGGCCAGGCTGGGGGCCAGCTGGACCGAGGAGGACCAGGTCCAGCTGCTCGGCGGCAGCCTGGACCGGACGGTGCGGTACTTTCTGGCGAAGGCGACCAGGCCCGTGCCGCCCGCGGTGGTCGGCGAGTGGCTGATGTCGGACATCTACGAACGCGTCCGCCTCGGCGGCGTGCCGGTCCGGCCGGGCGCGCGTGAGCTGCTCGCGGCGGTCGCGGCGGCGGGCCTGCCATACGCGCTCGTCACCTCATCCGAGCGGCGCTTCATGGAGGCGGTGCTCGCGGCCACCGGCATGCGGTTCGACGTGCGTGTCTGCGCCGAGGACGTCAGCGCCACCAAGCCCGACCCGGAACCGTACCTGCTCGCGGCCAAGCTGGTCGGCATCGAACCCGGCCAGTGCTTCGCGCTGGAGGACTCGGCCAACGGCGTGGCCTCGGCGCAGGCGGCCGGTTGCCGTGTCATCGCGGTGCCGTCCTTGCTGCCGATCGGTCCGGCGCCCGGCCGGACCGCGGTGTCCTCGCTGCTCGATCTCGCCGTCGGGCCGGCCGGACTGTACGTGCGCGTGGGTGTAGATCCCCCGGCGAATACGGGGGACAGCACCAGCGCCGGGTAACCCGATTACGACCTAGACTGCTACCAGGGATCCCCGGGAGGCGCGCATGTCCACGTATCACCAGCTCTCCTGGCTCTGGCTGCCGCTGTGCGCCGGGCTGACCGGAGTGGGCTTGGTGCTGAGCTACCTGGTGATGCGGCGCCGCGGCGCCGGTTCCGGCCTGCGCGGGGCGGCCTGGTCCCTGCTGCCGCTTGCCGCGTACCTGACCGGCTCGGTGGAGATGCTCTTCAAGATCGGGGCGGCCATCGGCGACTTCGCGTCCGGCTTCGTCTTCTCCACCAAGGTGTGGTCGGGGATCGCGGTGGCCGGCTTGGCCGCGGTGCTCTTCGTCGTGTCCGGCCCGCTGCGGCGACGCCGGGTCAGGGGAGGAGAGGGCAAGCGGGACGTCACCGCGGCGAGCGGAAAGCAGCAGCCGCTCCCGGCCGCGACAGGCGCCCAGCTGGCCGCCAGGCCCGCCGCGACGTCGGCCCAGCCCGCCACCGTGGCACCACAGCCCGCCAAGGCGCGCAAGGGCAAGAAGGCCGACGCAGGCGACGACGATGACATGGGCGACGTGGCCGACATCCTGCGCCGCCACGGCATCACCTGACCGCGCCCGACCTCGACCTGGCCGCGCCCGACCTCGACCTGGCCGCGCCCGACCTGACGGGTGCGCACCCCGAACGGCGCTCGCCGTCGGTGACCGCGGTTCCCCCGACCGTGAGCCTCCATGACGGGGAGAGAACTTTTTTAGTCACAATCGAGCCACGGCCCGGACTTTGGCCTGGATTTCCAGTGGGGGCATGCGCAGGCTGGTCAGGATAGGCATCGAGTGCCGAGATCGGGCCTACTCTACGGTCGCCTTTGCTGGTGCGTGCTTTCCCCGGGGGGCGTGCCGGTTGCCGGCTTGGTCTCGCCCGAATTCGTGACTAAGGAACATGCCCATGATCAGTGCGCCAAAGCGCTTCGTGGTGCTGACCGCGGCCGTGCTGGCCGCGGCGGGCCTCGCCGCCTGCAGCAGCTCGGCAAAGAGCAGCGCGCCCGCGGCAAGCAGCTCGACAGCGCCGCAGTACGGCGGGACGCTGCACATCGTCGCCGCCTCCGGCCCCGACCACATCGACACCGTGCCCGCCTACTACACGGCCGACTACATGCTCGAGCGCGCCTACACCCGCCAGCTCGTGCAGTACCCGAGCGTGCCCTACACAAGCACCGCGAGTGCCGGGTGGACGGCCGACACCACCCCGGCGGCGGACGTGGCCACGGTGGTCCCGACGGCCGCGAACGGCGGCGTGACCGACAACGGGACCCTCTACACGTTCCGCATCAGGCCGGGCGTGGACTGGGATTCGACCCCGGTGCGCCAGGTGACCTCGCAGGACTTCGCGCGCGAGTTCAAGGCGTTCTGCAACCCGGTCAGCCCGGTCGGAAATCCCACCTACTTCTATTCCGCGATCGTCGGCATGCAGGCGTACTGCAACGCCGAGAACGCGTTCTTCGCCATCAAGTCGAACGCGCCGACCGCGGCGAACATCGCGAATTACCAGAACGCGCACAACATTGCCGGCATTACCACGCCGAACTCGATGACGATCAGCTTCAAGCTGAACTCGGCCATTACCGACTTCCTAGACATGATGGCGATGCCGTTCGACTCGGCCCGTCCGGTGGAATACGACGCCTACGTGCCGAACAGCCTGCAGCTCGACCAGCACACGCTGTCCGACGGGCCGTACCAGATCAGCTCGTACATCCCGGGCAAGTCGATCACGCTGGCGCGCAACCCGGCGTGGAAGCAGTCCACCGACCCGCTGCGGCACGACTACGTGTCCAGCATCGTGGTCACCGAGGGCGTGACCTCGGCGGAGACCCAGCTGTCCGACATGCAGGCCGGCACAGAAGACCTGCCGATGGACACGCCAATCAACCCGTCGTCGATTCCGTCGCTGCTGTCCTCGGGTGACTCCAACTTCCACGTCTGGCCCTGGTCGACCACGTACCCGTACATCGTGTTCAACCTGCGCAGCCCGGACGCGAGCGGCGCGGCCAACAAGCTGCTGCTGCGCCAGGCGGTCGAGTATGGCGTGGACAAGGTCGCCGCGGTGAAGGCGATCGGCGGTCCGTCCGTCGCGCAGGTCATCAACACGGTGATCCCGCCGGGCAACCTCGGTTACCAGAACTACAACATGTACCCGGACGACAGCGGGCAGGGCAACATCGCTATGTGCAAGACCGACCTGGCCAAGGCCGGCTACCCGAAGGGCGTCAGCCTGATCTACGAGTACCCGAACGACTCCTCCGACACCCGGATCTTCAGCGCGATCCAGGCCTCGCTCGCGCCCTGCGGCATCACCCTGGTCAGCAAGCCGGAGCCGGGCTCGTCGATCTTCGTTGACCTGGGCAACTCGCCGGAGAACAACAAGCCCAACCAGTGGGACCTGGGCCAGGCGGCATGGGTGCCCGACTGGTTCGGCAACAACGGCCGCACCGTGATCCAGGCCCTGTTCCAGGGCCCGAACTGCGTGATCAACACGGTCAACGACGGCTGCTACGACAACGCGACCGTTAACTCGCTGATCCAGCAGGCGGAAGGGTCGTCCTCGCTGAGCACCGCCGGGGGCCTCTGGCACCAGGCCGACGAGCAGATCATGTCGGACGCGGCCATCGTGCCGATCATGAGCCAGAACTTCCCCGAGTACGCGAGCGCGAGGGTCCGGGGCGTTGACGGTTACGCGACCGCGATCTGGGCGCCGAACATCGGCGAGGCCGATATCACCAACCTCTGGCTGGCAGGCTCCTGACCGGCGCTCCGTGGTGGCCTGGTGCTAACCTGCCCAGGCCACCACGGAATGTGACTGCCGTGTCCGCGTAGTGACAAACACAGGACGTTTTCCATCACAATCAAGCCACGACGGAGGTTTTGGTCTGGATTTCAGGGACGGTAACGCACAATCTCCAGATAGGCAGTGACCGATGAGATCGGGGGCCGGACGGCTGTCTCGTTCTCAGCCGAGTTCGTAACAAAGGAAAGTATGCCCATGACCAGTGCGCCTAAGCGCTTCGTGGTGCTGACCGCGGCCGTGCTGGCCGCGGCGGGCCTCGCCGCGTGCAGCAGTTCGGCAAAGAGCAGTGCGCCGGCGGCTACCAGCTCCACCGCCCCGCAGTTCGGCGGGACCCTGCACATCGTCTCCGCCTCGGGCCCCGACCACCTCGACACCGTGCCGGCCTATTACACGGTCGACTACCAGCTCGAGCACGCCTATACCAGGCAGCTCGTGCAGTACCCGACCGTGCCGGCTCCGACGACCGCCAGCGCGGGGTGGACGACGGACACCACGCCGGCGGCGGACGTGGCGACCGTGATCCCGACGGCCGCGAACGGCGGCATCACCGACAACGGGACCCTCTACACGTTCCACATCAGGCCCGGCGTGGACTGGAATACCACCCCGGCGCGCCAGGTGACCTCGCAGGACTTCCTGCGGGAGTGGAAGGCGTTCTGCAACCCGGTCAGCCCGGTCGGCAACCCGACGTACTTCTACGCGGCGGTAGTCGGCATGCAGGCCTTCTGCACCGCGGAGTCCGCGTTCTTCGCCATCAAGTCGAATGCGCCGACCGCGGCGAACATCGCCAACTACCAGAACACGCACAGCATCACCGGCATCACCACGCCGAACTCGATGACGATCCAGTTCAAGCTGACCTCGGCGATCAGCGACTTCCTCTACATGATGGCGATGCCGTTCGACTCGGCCCGTCCGGTCGAGTACGACGCCTACGTGCCGAACAGCCTGCAGCTGGACCAGCACACGATCTCCGACGGGCCGTACCAGATCAGCTCGTACATCCCGGGCAAGTCGATCACGCTGGTACGGAATCCGGCGTGGAAGCAGTCCACCGACCCGCTGCGGCACCAGTACGTGAGCGAGGTGATCGACACGCTCGGCGTGACTTCCGCGCAGACCCAGCTGTCCGACATGCAGGCGGGCACCCAGGACGTGATCGACAGCGACACGCCGATCAACCCGGCGTCGATCCCGTCCCTCGTGGCCTCGAAGGTGTCCAACTTCCAGATCTGGCCGAACTCTGACCTGTTCCCGTACATGGTCTTCAACCTGCGCAGCCCGGACTCGGGCGGCGCCGCGGGCAAGCTGCTCGTCCGCCAGGCGATCGAGTACGGCGTGGACAAGGTTGCCGCGGTAAAGGCCATCGGCGGGCCTAGCGTCGCCCAGGTCACCAACACGGTGATCCCGCCGGGCAACGTCGGCTACCAGGACTACAACCTGTACCCCGACGACAGCGGGCAGGGCAACATCGCCATGTGCAAGACCGACCTGGCCAAGGCCGGCTACCCGCACGGCATCAGCCTGACCTACATGTACGAGAACGACTCCTCCGACACCCGGATCTTCACCGCGATCCAGGCCTCGCTCGCACCCTGCGGCATCACCCTGGTCAGCAAGCCGGAGCCGGGCTCGTCGATCTTCGTTGACCTGGGCAACTCGCCGGAGAACAACAAGCCCGGCCAGTGGGACATCGGTCAGGCCATCTGGTTCCCCGACTGGTTCGGCAACAACGGCCGCACCGTGATCCAGGCCCTGTTCCAGGGCCCGAACTGCGTGGTCAACACGGTCAACGACGGCTGCTACGACAACGCGACCGTCAACTCGCTGATCACCCAGGCGGAGGGCGCGAGCTCGCTGAGCGCGGCCGGCGGCTTCTGGCACCAGGCCGACATGCAGATCATGTCGGACGCGGCCATCGTGCCGATCATGAGCCAGGACACCGCGGTGTACTCCAGCGCGCGGATCAGGGGCATCTCGTCCTCCGGCAAGACCTACCCGACGGCGATCTTCGCCCCGAACATCGGTGCTCCCGACATCACCGCCCTCTGGATAGCCGGCGGCTGAGACACACAGAAAGATAGTGCCATGGTCCGGCCGGGAAACCTGCGGGCTTTCCGGCCGGACCCTTATGGCGGTATTGACAATCGTGTGCGACGCTTGCCGTGATTAGCCCGGACGGGGCGGAGGGGTGCATTGAGCCTGCTAGAGGTGACCGACCTGACCGTCAGCTTCTCGACCGCCGACGGCATGGTGCGGGCGGTCCGCGGCGTGTCGTTTGCCGTGGACGCCGGGCAGACGCTCGGCATCGTCGGCGAGTCGGGCAGCGGCAAGACGGTGCTGACCCAGACCCTGCTCGGGCTGACCCCGGGCGCCAACGTGTCGGGCCAGGCCGTCTTCGACGGGGCCGACCTGCTGCAGCTCAGCGAGGACCAGATGCGGCGGATCCGCGGCGCCCGCATCGCGGTGATCTTCCAGGACCCGCTGACCAGCCTGCACCCGCTCTACCGGGTCGGCTGGCAGATCGCCGAGATCATCCGGGCGCACGAGAAGTCGGTGTCCAAGAAGGAAGCCGCCGAGCGGTCCGTTGATCTCCTGCGCAAGGTCGGCATCCCGCGTCCTGAGCAGCGGGTCACCGACTACCCGCACCAGTTCTCCGGCGGCATGCGGCAGCGGGTGATGATCGCGATGGCGCTCGCCCTGTCGCCGCAGATGATCATCGCCGACGAGCCGACGACCGCGCTGGACGCCACCGTGCAGGCGCAGATCCTCGACCTGCTCCTGCACCTGCAGATGGAGTCCAACACCGCGCTGATCATGATCACCCACGATCTCGGCGTCGTGGCGGACATCGCGGACGACGTGATGGTCATGTACGCGGGCCGTGCCGCGGAGAAGGCGCCCAAGCGGGAGATCTTCTATTCGCCGCACCACCCCTACACCAAGGGCCTGCTTGAGTCGATACCGAGCAGTTCGGCGGCGGTCGACCGGCTGCGGCCGATCCCGGGCTCGCCGCCCAGCCTGATCAACCTGCCGTCGGGCTGCAAGTTCCACCCGCGCTGCGGCTACGTGCTTGACCGGTGCCTGACCGAGGAGCCGGGGCTGCGCCCGGTGACCCTGGACGGTTACCACAGCTCGGCGTGCTGGCTGCCGGTCCAGGCGGTCGGCCTGAGCGACGACGCCGAGGAGCTAAGGGCCAAGACGGTGCAAGAGGGCCGCGGCGAGGCGGCCGCCGAGGTATTCGAGGCCGAGGTGGCGGGGGTCATCGAGCCGGACGGGACCGTCGCCGGGGTCGCCCAGCCGGACGGGAGCGTGACCGGGTGAGCATCGCGGCTGACTCCGACACCCTGGTCACGGTCGAGAACCTGGTCAAGTACTTCCCCGTAAGGACGAGCGGCCTGATCCGGCGGACGGTCGGACAGGTTCACGCGGTGGACGACGTGACGTTCTCCATCCCGCGCGGCAAGACCGTCGGCCTGGTCGGCGAGACCGGAAGCGGCAAGTCGACGCTTGCCCGCTGCATCGCCGGCCTGATCCCGATCACCTCGGGGCAGGTGGCGTTCGAGGGCAGCCAGATCAGCGGCCTGTCCCGCCGCGGCATGCGCCCGTTCCGGCGGGAGATCCAGATGATCTTCCAGGACCCGTACGGCGCGCTGAACCCGAGGCGCCGGGTCGGCGCGATCATCGGCGATCCGTTCGCCATCCACGGGACCGCGACAGGGGCCGAGCGCAAGCGCCAGGTGCAGGAGCTGATGGAGCGGGTCGGGCTCAATCCCGAGCACTACAACCGCTTCCCCTCGGAGTTCTCCGGCGGGCAGCGCCAGCGGATCGGCGTCGCCCGCGCGCTCGCGCTGCGGCCCAAGCTGATCATCTGCGACGAGCCGGTGTCCGCGCTCGACGTGTCGATCCAGGCCCAGGTGCTGAACCTGCTCTCCGACCTGCAGCAGGACTACGGCCTGAGCTACCTGTTCATCGCACACGACCTGGAGGTCGTGCGGCACGTCAGCGACACGGTCGCGGTCATGTACCTGGGCCGGATCGTGGAGCGCGGCCCCAAGGACCTGGTGTACGGCTCGGCGCGGCACCCGTATACGACCGCACTGCTGTCCGCCGCTCCCGCCGCCGACCCGGACACCGCGGCCAGCAGGCAGCGGATCATCCTGACCGGGGAAGTGCCGTCCCCGATCGACCCGCCCTCCGGCTGCAGGTTCCACCCGCGCTGCCCGAAGGCACGGCCGCTGTGCAGCGAGACAGAACCGCTGCTCGAGGTCAAGGCGGGTGACGCGGCCACGCACACGACCGCCTGCCACTTCCCGGTCGAGGCGGGCGAGAACCTCGCGGCCGCAGGCAGGAGCGAAGTTCCATGAGCATCAGCGGGGTCGAGTTCGTCGGCCAGCAGGCCGTCGCGGCCGAGGCGGCCGAGGATGTTGCCAAGATCGAGGGCCGCAGCCAGTGGCAGCTGACCTGGCGGCGGCTGCGGCAGGACAAGGTGGCGGTCGGCGCGCTGATCGTCATCCTGGTCATGATCGTGCTCGCCATCGCCGCGCCCGCGTTCGTCGTGATCACACACCACCCGCCGAACACGGCGTACCCGATCCAGGGCGAGACCGTGGCGGGCAACCCGGTGCCGCCAGGCACCGCCGGGTTCTGGCTCGGCACCGACGGCACCGGCCGCGACCTGTTCATCCGCATCCTGTACGGCGCGCGGATCTCGCTGTTCGTGGGCTTCGTCACCACCGCGATCGGCACGGGCGCCGGGGTGGCCGTGGGCCTGATCGCAGGCTACTTCGGCGGAGTCATAGACACGATCCTCGCCAGGTTCACCGACGCGGTGCTCGCCTTCCCCTACGTCGTGCTCGCGCTCGCGCTCGCCATCGTGTACGGGCCGAGCCTGCCGGAGATGATCGCCGTCATCGCGTTCTTCTCCTGGGCCGCCATCGCCAGGGTGGTCAGGGGCCAGACGCTGGCGATCAAGGAGAAGGAGTACATCGAGGCGGCCAGGTCGCTGGGCGCCGGGCCGTTCCGGATCATGTTCATCGACATCCTGCCGAACCTGCTCGCGCCGGTGCTCGTGCTCGCCACCCTGTACATCCCGACCGCCGTCGTCTTCGAGGCCACGCTGTCCTTCCTCGGCCTCGGCATCCAGCCGCCGACCGCGAGCTGGGGCAACATCCTCAACGAAGCGACGAACTTCTACCAGGTGGCCTGGTGGTACGTGGTGTTCCCCGCCGCGGCGCTGCTCATCACCACGCTCGCCTTCAACCTGCTCGGTGACGGGATCAGGGATGCGATGGACCCGCGCACCGAGCGGGTGCTCGCGGGCGCGCGGCGCCGCAGGCGCCGGAAGAAGACGGCCCTGATCGACGCCGTGCCCGGCACGCAGGTGGCGGGAGGCAACTGACATGGCAATCCTCGGTTTCCTCATTCGCCGCATCCTCACCGGCATCGTGGTGGTCTGGCTGGTCGCCTCAGCAGCGTTCCTGCTGTTCTTCGCCCGCCCGGTGGACACGGTCGCGCGCTCGCTGGCCGGCCGCGCGGCCACCCCGGCGATCCTCGCCGAGGTGATCAGGAACCTCGGCCTCAACCAGCCGATCGCGGTGCAGTACTGGCATTTCATCCAGAAGCTGCTTGAGGGGAACCTCGGCACCTCGTACTACACCGGCGAGTCGGTGAACACGATGGTGCGGCAGGACCTGCCGCCAACCGCATCCCTGCTCGTCGGCGGCCTGGTCCTCTGGCTCATCGTCGGGCTCGGCGTGGGCATCATCAGCGCGACGAGGGCCCGCAGCGTGTTCGACCGGGTTTCCTCCGTCGGGGTGCTCATCGGCCTGTCGATGCCGACCTTCGTCATCGGCGAGCTGCTGATCCTGTACGTCTTCGTGCCGCTCAACGAGCACGGGATCCGGTTCATCGACACCGGGTACGCCGGACCCAGCCAGGGTCTCGGCCCGTGGGTCGGGCACATGCTGCTGCCCTGGATCACCCTGGCGGCGGTGCAGGCCGCCGTCTACACCCGGCTGTCCCGCGGCCAGCTGCTCGACACGCTCGGCGAGGACTTCATCAGGACGGCAAGGGCAAAGGGGCTGTCCGAGCGGCGGGTGATCTTCAGGCACGCGGTCCGCGCCGCGCTGACCCCTGTCGTCTCGCAGCTCGGCGTGGACATCGGCCAGCTCCTCGGCGGCGCCGTCGTGGTGGAGACCGTCTTTGGCCTCGGCGGCCTCGGCCAGGTGTCGGTCCAGGCCATTGACACCGACAACGGGCCGGTGATCGTCGGGTTCGTCGTGTTCGCGGCCGTGTTCGTGGTGCTGGCCAATATCATTGTCGACATGGTCTACGCGCTGCTCGACCCGCGGGTACGGATCAGCTGACCCGTGCCTGACCGCCCGGCCGCTCGCGAGGTTTCCGGCTCCGCCCCGCTTGCCGGGCGTTCTCGGCCCGGCCGGCTTCGCGAGATCTTCCGCCCCGGCCAGCCCCGCGAGGTCTTCCGGCTCGCCCCGCCGGCGGTGCTGTGGTGGGTCTGGCTGGTCTTCGCCGCGGCGAACATCGCGGATATCGCCATCCAGGGCACATCGGCCAGGACCACCGCCGTGATCTTCGCGGTGCTTGCCACGATCACCGGCGTGATCTACGCGCTGGCCTTCCGTCCCCGCGTCATCGCGGTCCAAACGGGCCTGCTGATCCTGAACCCGTTCCGCGACCACCACGTCCCCTGGGCGGCGGTCCAGACGGTGGACTCCCGCGACTGGGTACAGGTTCACTACGCCGCCGTCCCCGCGCCGAGCAGCGCGGCCGGCAAGACCATCACCTGCTGGGCGCTCTACGTTTCCGCCCACGCGAAGCGAAGGGCCGCCCGCGCCACCCTGCCCCCGCCCAGGCAGCGGCGTTCCCGCCGCCCCCCTGTCCCGACGCCCTGGTTGTCCTCGCCGTCCGCCGGCGGCTACGGCGACCAGGGCGTAACCTCCCGCCTGCCCGAGGAGGCCAAGTACCTGGCCTCCCTCCCCGCCGCCAAGGCCATCGCCCATCGCCTAGATACCCGCGCCAAAAAAGAACGCACCCGCGCGAAATCGGCGCCGTCCGCAGCTGTCACCTCCCGCTGGGTCTGGCCCTCCCTAGCCGCAGTAGCCCTCCCCGCCCTAGCCCTCCTGATCGTCCTACTGGCATAGCGCCGCGGTACCCTCGCCACCAGGGACCTGCCCCCAGAAGATCAGATTCAAGATCAATTATCCGAGCAGGTCGGCGCCCGCCACCGTGGCGGTCCCCGCCGTCGGCCGCAGCAGCGTGGTCAGCATCCGCAGCGTGGTGGTCTTGCCCGCCCCGTTCGGCCCGAGGAAGTCCACGACCTCTCCGTCGCCCACGGTCAGGTCGACCCCCCTGACCGCCTCTACCGTCCGCTTGCGGCTCTTGAAGGTGTGCGCCAGCCGCGTGCCTCGATGATCCCCATTGCCCTGCCTCCGTCCAGGCCCCCGTCCCAGTCTCTGCCAGGACACGCTATCAAGTAGTATCTCGTCTAAGCGAGTGGATTCTCAGTTAGCGATATGGGCTGGCCGTGGACGGGCAGCGGCGGGCCAGGAAGAGGCGGTGGAGTGCCGCCGAACTCCGGGCAGAGCGCCTTGTGGTTGCACCAGTCGCAGAGCCGGCTCGGCCGCGGCCGCCAGTCGCCCGCCGCCCGGGCCCGCTCGATGGCCTGCCACAGCGCCGCGACCTTCCGCTCGGTGGCGAGCAGGTCGGATTCGTCCGGGGCGTACCGCAGTATCTCGCCCTCGGCAAGGTACATGAGCTGCAGCAGCCTGGGCACCTGGCCGCGCTGCCGCCACAGCACGAGCGCGTAGAACTTCATCTGGAACAGCGCGCTGGCCTCGTAGGCCTCGCGCGGCGCCCGGCCGGTCTTGTAGTCCACGATCCTGATCTCGCCGCCGGGCGCCACGTCCAGCCGGTCGATATAGCCGCGCAGCCGCAGCCCGGATTCCAGCGTGACCTCCACGTAGCACTCCCGCTCGGCGGGCTCCAGCCGCCGCGGGTCTTCCAGCGTGAAATACGCGTCGAGAATCGCCGTTGCCGATGCAAGCCAGTCCGTTCGTTCTGCATCATCTTGAAAAAGTGCGGTGAGACCGGGCTCGGCGGCGGCCAGCCGGTCCCACGCCGGTATCAGCAGCCCGTGCGCGGCCTGCGGGGTACGGTCGGCGGCGGGCAGGTCGAACAGCTTCTCGAGCACCGCGTGCACGAGCGTGCCGCGCGCGGTCGCCGTCGTCGGCGGCTCGGGGAGCCTGTCGATCACCCGGAACCGGTACAGCAGCGGGCACGTCATAAAGTCCGCGGCGCGAGACGGCGAGAGCGTCCCGGGGGGCCCGGGGGGGCGGGCAGCCCCTCCATGATCGGGGGGCTCCGGGGGGTCGTCCCCCCGGGCAGGCACTGCCTCCAACACCATTTTCTCCACAGCGCAACGGTAGAGCAAAGCACCGACATTCGCGGCGAGCCTCGGCATTGCATCGACCCGAACGACCTCATCTGCACGTAGCATCGGTTATGTGGCAAGCACGACGCCGGAGAAACCGCCGAAGCGTCGCGAGGCCGGTCCTGGGATCGTGCTCGCGCGCCCGTTCGGCATCCCGGTGTACATCTCGCCTTACTGGTTCGTGGTCGCCGCGATCTTCATCGTGTTCTACGCCAACGACCTGGCCCCGACGCTGCACGGCGCGACCAGGTACGTGGTGGCGGCGGCCTTCTTCGTGCTGCTGTACCTCTCGGTTCTCGTGCACGAGCTGAGCCACTCGGTCGTCGCGCGCGGCTTCGGGCTGCCGGTCCGCCGCATCCTGCTGTACCCGCTCGGCGGGTACTCCGAGATCGAGAAGGAGCCGCAGACCCCGGGCAGGGAGTTCCTCGTCTCCGCGGCGGGCCCGGCCCTTTCCATAGTCCTCGGCGCGGCCGGCTACGGCCTGCGGCATGTGGTCTCGCCGGATTCCATCACCGGCTCACTCGTCTTCGAGCTCATGTGGGCCAACTTCTGGGTCGGCGGCTTCAACCTGCTGCCAGGCCTGCCGCTGGACGGCGGCCGCATGCTGCGCGCGGTGATATGGAAGGTGACAGGCCGCCCGGCGAGCTCGACGATCGCCGCCGCCTGGGCAGGCCGGGCGATCGCGGTGGCCCTGATACCGATCACCTTCCTGCTGTTCCGCCAGGACGCCTACCTCGCGGTATGGGCGGCGATCATCGCGGTCTTCATGTGGACAGGGGCGACTCAGGCCATGAAGGTGACGCGATTCCGCGAGCGGCTGCCCGAGCTGCAGGCCAGGAAGCTGGCGCGCAAGGCGGTCTCGGTCGGCGCGGACACGCCGCTTGCCGAGGCGATCAGGCGCGCGGACGAGAGCCAGGCCAGGGCCGTCGTCGTGGTCGATCACGATGACAAGCCGATCGCGATCGTCAACGAGACCGCGGTCATGGCGACGCCGCCCCAGCGGCGCCCATGGATCGAGGCGGGCTCGCTGGCCAGGATGCTCGAGCCGAACATGGTGCTGTCCGCCGACCTGTCCGGGATGGCGCTCCTTGACGCGATCCGCCGGGCACCGGCCACCGAGTACCTGCTGGTCGAGCCGTCCGGCCAGGTCTACGGCGTGCTGGCCGCCCGGGACGTCGACCACGCCTTCGCCGGGGTTTGAGCCAGCCAGTGACAACCGAGCGGCGCGGGCCGTTGATGCCCGGTGAGCCAGTGCAGCTGACCGACCCCAAGGGCCGCAGCCACCTGATCACGCTGCGGGCCGGCGCGTCCTTCCACACCCACCGCGGCATGCTGAGCCACGACGACATCATCGGCGGCCCGGACGGGAACGTGGTCAAATCGGTCGGCGGCACGCCCTACGTGGTGTTCCGGCCGCTGCTCGCCGACTTTACGCTGGCCGCGAAGCGCGGCGCGGCCGTGGTGTACCCGAAGGACGCGGCGCAGATCGTGGCGTTCGCCGACATATTTCCCGGCGCGCGGGTGCTCGAGGCGGGGGCCGGATCCGGCGCGCTGTCCTGCTGGCTGCTGCGGGCGGTCGGCGAGCACGGCACCGTGACGTCGTTCGAGCGCAGGCCCGACTTCGCCGAGATCGCCAGGCGGAACGTCGAGCAGTTCTTCGGCGGCCCGCCGCCTGGCTGGCGCCTGGTGGTCGGCAACCTAGGTCCCGATGCCGACCTGGGCGCGGCGGACTTCGACCGGGTGATCCTCGACATGCTCGCTCCGTGGGACTGCGTGCAGACAGTGGCGCACGCGCTGGGCCCCGGCGGGCTGGCCTGCTGTTACGTCGCCACCACCACCCAGCTGTCGCGTACCGTCGAGGCGCTGCGCGGGCACGGCGGGTTCTTCGAGCCGGCCGCCTGGGAGAGCCTGATGCGCGGCTGGCACGTCGACGGGCTGGCCGTCCGCCCCGAGCACCGCATGGTGGGGCATACCGGGTTCCTCATCACGGCGCGGCGGATGGCCCCAGGGGTGGCGCCTCCTCCCCGCAGGCGGCGCCCGGCGAAGGGCGCGCATGAAGAAGATCATTTATCAGAACGATCCGTGTGCCATGTCCGCGCTCAGGTAACACTTAGCAAAAGTATGGTGACGGATTGATGATCAACTGAGATGCGATACGGCGTCGATACGACGTCGACGGATTGGGGAATGCTGGTAGTAGGTAGTGTCTAGATAGCGGGCTCAGGAGGAGGTGAGGGCCGTGGCCAACAGGGACGAGAGCGCACGTGCTTCCCGGCACGAGGATGAGGTGAAGAGCCTTACCGCTCAGATCTCCTTCCTCGACGAGGAGATCGCCGTGCTCCGGCGCAGGCTGGCGGACTCCCCGCGGCAGGTCAGGCTCTTGGAGGAGAGGTTCCGCGAAGCGGAAGGCAGTCTCTCCGGCGTCAGCGCCCAGAACGAGCGGCTGGCCGCGATGCTCCGCGAGGCGCGCGACCAGATCGTCGCGCTGAAGGAGGAAGTGGACCGGCTGGCCCAGCCGCCATCCGGGTTCGGCGTCTTCCTGAGCGCGTGCGAGGACGCAACGGCCGACGTCTTCACCGGCGGGCGCAAGATGCGGGTCAACGTGTCCCCGAACGTCGAGCTCGCCGAGCTGCGGCCCGGCCAGGAAGTGGTCCTCAACGAGGCGCTTAACGTCGTCATCGCCCAGGGCTACGAGAAGGTGGGCGAGGTGGTGATGCTCAAGGAGCTGCTCGCCGACGCCGAGCGGGCCCTCGTCATCTCCCAGGCCGACGAGGAGCGCGTGGTCCGGCTGGCCGAGCCGCTGCTGCACGAGACGCTGCGGGCGGGCGACTCGCTGCTTCTCGAGCCCCGGTCCGGGTACGCGTACGAGCGGATACCGAAGGCCGAGGTGGAGGAGCTCATCCTGGAGGAAGTGCCGGACATCTCCTACTCCGACATCGGCGGCCTGGCTGGGCAGATCGAGCAGATCAGGGATGCCATCGAGCTGCCCTACCTGCACGCCGACCTGTTCAAGGAGCACCGGCTCAAGCCGCCGAAGGGCGTGCTGCTCTACGGCCCGCCCGGCTGCGGCAAGACGCTGATCGCCAAGGCGGTCGCGAACTCGCTGGCCAAGCAGGTCGCGGCCAAGACGGCGAAGGACGCGGCGCACGATGCGAGTGCGAAGGAGGGCAAGAGCTTCTTCCTCAACATCAAGGGCCCCGAGCTGCTGAACAAGTACGTGGGCGAGACCGAGCGGCACATCAGGCTGGTCTTCCAGCGGGCCAGGGAGAAGGCCAGCGAGGGCATGCCTGTCATCGTGTTCTTCGACGAGATGGACTCGATCTTCCGCACCCGCGGATCGGGCGTGTCCTCCGACGTGGAGAACACGATCGTGCCGCAGCTGCTGTCCGAGATCGACGGGGTCGAGGGCCTGGAGAACGTGATCGTCATCGGCGCCTCCAACCGCGAGGACATGATCGACCCGGCGATCCTGCGGCCGGGCCGGCTCGACGTCAAGATCAAGATCGAGCGGCCGGACGCCGAGGCGGCCAGGGACATCTTCTCCAAGTACGTGCTGAAGGAACTGCCGCTGCACCCCGATGACGTGGCCGAGCACGGCGGCTCGCCGCAGGCAACCGTGGAGGCGATGATCCAGCGCACCGTGGAGCGGATGTACACCGAGTCTGAGGAGAACAGGTTCCTCGAGGTCACCTACGCCAACGGTGACAAGGAAGTGCTGTACTTCAAGGACTTCAACTCCGGCGCGATGATCGAGAACATCGTCGCCAGGGCCAAGAAGATGGCGATCAAGGAGTTCCTCGACACCGGGCAGAAGGGCATGCGGGTCAGCCACCTGCTCGCCGCGTGCGTGGACGAGTTCAGCGAGAATGAAGACCTGCCGAACACCACGAACCCGGACGACTGGGCGCGGATCTCCGGCAAGAAGGGCGAGCGGATCGTGTACATCAGGACGCTGGTCTCGGGCAAGACCGGCACCGAGGCGGGCCGCTCGATCGACACCGTGGCGAACACCGGGCAGTACCTTTGATAGCCGTTTGCGTCAGCCGACGCGTGGCGGCATGTCTTCTCCGCCCGTGGCGGCATTAGGCTTCTTGGCATGAGCGTTCTCCGCGTGATGGGCACAGAGACCGAGTACGGGATCTCTGTGCCCGGGCAGCCTGGTGCCAACTCGATGGTGACCTCCTCCCAGATCGTCAACGCCTACCAGGCCGCCACCGCGGCCCGGGCCCGGCGGGCGCGCTGGGACTTCGAGGAGGAGAACCCGCTGCGGGACGCGCGCGGGTTCGACCTCACCCGCGAGGCGGCGGATTCCTCGCAGCTGACCGACGAGGATCTCGGCCTGGCCAACGTCATCTTGACCAACGGCGGGCGGCTGTACGTCGATCACGCTCATCCGGAGTACTCCTCGCCCGAGTGCACTAGCCCGCTGTCGGTGGTGATCTGGGACAAGGCGGGCGAGCGGGTGATGGCGGAGGCCGCGGCGAAGGCCGCGACCGTGCCAGGCAGCGCGCCCATCCAGCTGTACAAGCACAACACCGACAACAAGGGCGCCTCCTACGGCTCGCACGAGAACTACCTGATGCGGCGCGCCACGCCGTTCGCCGACATCGTCAAGTACCTGGTCCCGTTCTTCGTCTCCCGGCAGGTGATCTGCGGCGCCGGGCGGGTCGGCATCGGCGCCGACGGCCGCGGCTCGGGTTTCCAGATCAGCCAGCGCGCCGACTTCTTCGAGGTCGAGGTCGGCCTTGAGACCACGCTGAAGCGGCCCATCATCAACACGCGCGACGAGCCCCACGCCGACCCGGAGAAGTACCGGCGGCTGCACGTTATCCTCGGCGACGCCAACATGAGCGAGGTCTGCACCTACCTCAAGCTGGGCACGACCTCGCTGGTGCTGGCCATGATCGAGGACAAGTTCCTGGGCAGGGACCTGGCCGTCGAGGCCCCGGTCGCCGAGCTCCGCGCGATCTCGCACGACCCGTCCTGCCGCCGCCTGGTCACGCTGAAGGACGGCAGGAAGATGACCGCCGTCCAGCTCCAGGCGGAGTACCTGGAGCTCGCGCGCAAGTACACCGAGGACAAGTACGGGAACGACGTCGACGACATCACCGCGGACGTCCTTGACCGGTGGGAATCGGTGCTGAACCGGCTGGCAGAGGATCCGATGCAGCTGTCCAGGGAGCTGGACTGGGTGGCCAAGCTTGAGCTACTCGAGGGCTACCGGACCAGGGACAACCTCAGCTGGGATCATCCGCGCCTGCAGCTTGTCGACCTGCAGTACTCCGACGTGCGGCCGGATCGCGGCCTGTACAACCGGCTGGCGGCCAGGGGCCGGATGGTGCGGCTGACCGACGACGCCACGATCGACCGGGCCGTCGAGAACCCGCCGGAGGACACCAGGGCCTACTTCCGCGGCCGCTGCCTTCGCCAGTACCCGGAGGCCGTGGCCGCGGCCTCGTGGGATTCGGTGATCTTCGACATCCCCGGTCGCGAGTCGCTGCAGCGCGTGCCCACGCTCGAGCCGCTGCGCGGTACCAAGGCGCACGTGGGCGAGCTGCTCGACCGCTGCCACACCGCCGCGGAGCTGGTCGCCGCCCTGACCGGCCAGGACTAACGGTCCTGTTCTTCCCGCGTGCCCACTCTACTGTTCCCGCACCCCCACCCTTGGGTCGCGAGTTCGTACCGATTTTCGCTCGGCGGGATTGGGCGGGACTCCCACGGGTGACGATAGCGTTGGGACTGACGGAGGTAGCGAGATGGCAACTAATAAGGACACAGGCGGTCAGCGGCAGACCACGAGGCGCGCCGAAGAGGCCGACGAGGTCGAGTCCGGTACCACCGAGGAGGTCAGGGAGCGGCACGAGAAGCTCACCGACGACGTGGACGCGATCCTCGACGAGATCGACGAGGTGCTCGAAGAGAACGCCGAGGAGTTTGTCCGGTCCTACGTGCAAAAGGGCGGGCAGTAGCGGCGGTGTCGCCGTACGGTTCGCCGTAGGCGGACGCCGTTGGCGCCTTGCCCGTGCCTGTCCCGCTATGGCAGGGCAGTAGGGTCGTCTGTTGAGGGTAGTGCTGGTCCCTGGGCGAGCCCGTAGGGGCACCCGGGGACCCCGTATGTACCACCACCACGGGAGGAGGTTCGCATTGGGCTCTTACTTCGATGGCAGCCAGACCGGCCCGTACGCCGGGCCAGACGGGGCTGCCCGGCGCTCGCCGAGCCAGCCTCCGGCCAGCTTCATGAACCGGCAGACCTCATCGTTCGCCGCCTTCCTCGGCTCGCACTCACCCGGGCTGCTGCCCGGCAGGGTCCAGTGGACTGGCGAGTCCGCGCCCGGCAGCCAGGCGATCAAGGACCTGCCGCACGGCACCACGATCGTCGCCGCGACCTGCGAAGGTGGGGTGGTGCTGGCCGGCGACCGCCGGGCCACCGCCGGGAGCATGATCGTGAAGCGGGATTTCGAGAAGGTGTTCCGCAGCGACGAGTACTCGGCCATCGGTTACGCGGGTACCGGCAGCGCGGGAATCGAGATCGTCCGCCTGTTCCAGGTCGAGCTTGAGCACTACGAGAAGATGGAAGGCCGCTCCCTCTCCCTTGACGGGAAGGCGAGCAGGCTCGCCTGGATGATCAGGGGGAACCTGGCCGCCGCCATGCAGGGTCTGATCGTGGTGCCGCTGTTCGTCGGCTACGACGAGGAGTCCGGGCACGGCCGGATCTTCAGCTACGACGTCGCCGGCGGGCCCTACGAGGAGCAGAGGTTCCACACCATCGGGTCGGGCTCGGTGTTCGCCAGGGGCTCGCTGAAGAAGCTCTACGCCGACAACATGCCGGCCCGCGACGCGGCGCTGGTCTGTGTGCAGGCGCTGTACGACGCCGCCGACGACGACTCGGCGACCGGCGGCCCCGACCTGACCAGGAGCATTTTCCCCGTCATCGCCACGGTGACCGGCGACGGATACCGGCGGCTGACGGACGCCGAGTCGCAGGAGTACGCCGAGCAGGTGGTGCAGGGCCGGATGAGTGAACCTGACGGTCCGCTGGCACCCCTGCGAAACGGCTAGCCAGGCCTAAATCCCGCACCCAAACCGACCGGAACCGTTGTAAAGGAAGCGCCCGCGGTGTCAATGCCGTTCTACGTGTCGCCCGCGCAGCAGATGCGGGACAAGGCCGAGTACGCACGACAGGGGATCGCGCGCGGCCGCAGCTGCGTCACACTGCAGTACGCGGGCGGAATCCTGATGATGGCCCCCAACCCGTCGAGCGCCCTGCACAAGATCAGCGAGATCTACGACAGGATCGCGTTCGCGGCGGTCGGCAGGTACAACGAATACGAGAACCTGCGCAAGGCCGGGGTCACCGTCGCGGACATAACCGGCTATCAGTTTGACCGCCGCGACGTGACGGCACGCGGCATCGCCAACTACTACGCCCAGACCCTGGGCACGATCTTCACCGAGAGCAACAAGCCGTTCGAGGTCGAGATCGTCGTCGCCGAGGTGGGAGAGCACCCGGATGGCGACCAGATCTACCGGATCACCTTCGACGGCTCGGTCACCGACGAGCCAGGCTTCGTCGCCTTCGGCGGCGAGGCCGACCGGGTGTCAGCCGTGCTGAAGGAGCGGTACTCCGAGGGCCTCTCGCTGGCCGGGGCGTTCGCCGCCGCGCTGGCCGCGCTGTCCGCCTCCGGCAACAGCGAGCGCAACGAGATCCTCGGCAGCCAGCTTGAGGTAGCCATCCTGGACCGCACCCGCGACCACCGCACGTTCCGCCGCATCCGCGCCGCCCGCCTGGAGGAGTTGCTCGCCGAGGCCCGCTCTGCCGAGGCCGGCTCCGCCGAGGCCGGCTCCGCCGAGGCCGGCTCAGCGACCCCTCCCGCCGATGACACCCCAGAGGCATCCCAGGCCCCAAAGGCCACGGAATCCCCCAAGGCCCCAGAAGCTTCCAAGGCCCCAGAGACCCCTTCCGATTCCACTCCTCCCACCGGTCCCGACCCGTCCCAGACGGACCGCGGCGGCGGCACCGAGTCTCCGCTGTGACCGCAGGGGCAGACGGGGCTGATGAGATCCTCCGCCAGTCGGCACGTTGTGGTATTGAGCCGGCTATGTAAGCGTTCCAAGGTAACGTGCGTCTGCGGCGTCTCGGGTGTGGTTTTGTATATCGGAGTACTCACATTGCTGCCACGTTGTGGCACCGAGCCGGCAAGGCCCCCGCAAGCGATGGCTAGGCGAGCCCGCCGAGGTCAGAGAGGGATGTTGGCGTGGATGCCCCTCAGCTGCGGGGCTTCGGCGATGGCGCGGGCGAGTTCCCGCCGGGTCACGGACGGCTCGATGATGGCGTCGATGACGCCGAGGTCGACCGCGCGCTGCAGCCCGCCCGCGGTGGCCTCGTGCTCGGCGGCCAGTTCCGTCTCGGCCTCGTGCAGCTGCTCGGGCGGCACCGAGGCGAGCGTGCGGCGGTGCAGGATGCGGATGGCCGCGACCGAGCCCATGACCGCGACCTCCGCGCCCGGCCAGGCGAACACCCGGGTTGCGCCGAGCGAGCGGGAGTTCATCGCGATGTAGGCCCCGCCGAACGCCTTGCGCGTCACCAGCGTCACGCGCGGCACCGTGGCCTCGGCGAAGGCGTGCAGCAGCTTGGCGCCGCGGCGGACCACCCCGTCCCACTCCTGGCCGACGCCGGGCAGGTAGCCGGGTACGTCGACGAGCACCACGAGCGGCACGCCGAACGCATCGCACATCCGGACGAAGCGCGCCGCCTTGTCGGCCGCCGCGGCGTCCAGGCAGCCGCCGAGCCGCATAGGGTTGCTGGCCACCACGCCGACCGTGCGCCCGGCCATCCGGCCGAGGATCGTCACGACGTTCGGCGCCCACCGGGGATGCAGCTCGATGCCCGGGCCATCAAGCAGCCTCTCGGTCAGCAGGTGCACGTCGTAGGCGCGCCTAGGTGAGTCGGGCAGCAGCCCGGACAGATCCCGGTCCACCGACGCGTCGACGTCGATCTTGCCCTGGTCGCTGAGCATCGCCGCGATCTCGCGGGCCCGGTCCAGCGCATCCGCATCGCTGTCGGTCACCACGTGCACGACGCCCGAGCGGCGGCTGTGAGGCTCGGGCCCGCCGAGCCGCTCCATGTCCACGTCCTCGCCCGTCACAGAGCGCACGACGTCCGGGCCGGTCACGAAGATCCGCCCGGACTGGGAGAGGATCACGATGTCGGTCAGCGCCGGGCCGTAGGCGGCACCGCCCGCGGCCGGCCCGAGCACCACGGAAATCTGCGGCACCCGCCCCGATGCCGCCGTCATCGCCGCGAACACCGTTCCCACCCCGTGCAGGCTGGCCACGCCCTCGGCGAGCCGCGCTCCGCCGGAGTGCCACAAGCCCACGATGGGGACCCCGCGGGAGAGCGCCTCGGCGTAGGCGGCGACGATCACGCCGCAGCCGCTGCCGCCCATCGCCCCGCCCTGCACCCGCGGGTCGGATGCGAACGCCACCGCGCCGGTGCCGTGCACCAGCCCGGTACCCGCGAGCGCCCCGCTGCGGTCTTCCGCGGCCACCGGGAGGATTTCCAGCGTGCCGGGATCGAACAGGGCCGCGAGCCGTGCCTGCGGGTCCCGTGGCAGCATCGTCATCTCAGCTCTCCCTTTCGTGGGCGTACACGGGGCCAGAGGTAAAGACGGTCAGGGCGCGGTGAACACGAGCGACACGTTGTGGCCGCCGAACCCGAACGCGTTGTTCAGCACCGCCATCGACCCGCTGCGCGGCCGCAGCGGCCTCGCCTCGGTGGCGATGTCGACGGGCACGTCCTCCTCGATGTCCTCGAGGTTGATGGTCGGCGGCGCCACCCGATCGCGCAGCGCGAGGATGGCGGCCACCGATTCGATGGCGCCCGCGCCGCCGAGCAGGTGACCGGTCATCGACTTCGTGGAGGTGACCACCACCCCGTCGGCGGCCGAGCCGAGCGCCTTGGCCAGCGCCTGCGCCTCGACCACGTCCCCTTCTGGCGTCGAGGTGGCGTGCGCGTTCACGTGCACGAGCTGGGCCGGGTGGATGCCCGCGTCGGCGATCGCGCGGGTGATCGCCGCGATCACGCCGGATCCGTCCGGTGCCGGGTGCGCGATGTGGTACGCGTCGCTCGAATACCCCGCGCCCGCCGCGATCGCGTATATGGTCGCGCCCCGCTGCCTCGCGTGCGACAGCGACTCGAGCACGAGCACGCCGGCCCCCTCGCCGAGCACGAACCCGTCCCTGGCCTTGTCCCACGGGCGGGACGCCCGCTCCGGATCGTCGTTGCGGGTGGACATGGCGCCCATCACCGCGAACGCGCCGATGTTCAGCGGCATGATCGCCGCCTCGGTGCCGCCAGCCAGCACCACGTCGGCGCGTCCGAGACGGATCATGTCGATGCCGTACCCGATCGCCTCCGCGCCGGACGCACAGGCGCTGACTACCGCGTGCGCGCCCGCACGCGCGCCGATTTCCATGCTGATCCAGCCGGCCGCCCCGTTGGGCATCAGCATCGGCACCGTATACGGCGAGATGCGCCGCCAGCCCTTCTCCCTGAGCGCGTCGTACGCGGTCAGCGTGGACCCGATGCCGCCGATGCCGGTGGTGACCGCCACGCCGACCCGCTCGGGGTCGGCCTGCGGCGAGCCGGCGTCGGCCCACGCCTCGCGGGCGGCGACCAGCGCGAACTGCTCGCATCGGTCCATCCGGCGCGCCTGCACCCGGCCCACGACTTCAGCGGGGTCGGCGGCTGCCGACGCGGCGATCCGCACCGGCAGGTCCTCCGCCCACGGCTGCGTTAGCGTCGTGACGCCGCTGCGCCCGGCGAGCATCGCCGCCCAGGTCGACGCGACGTCCCCGCCGAGCGGGGTGGTCGCGCCGAGCCCGGTGACGACGACGGTTTCGCGCTCTACGGTCACGCCGAACCCTCCGCGTTCTTGGCCACGTAATTCACCACGTCCTGGACGGTGGCGAGGTCCTTCAGCTGGTCGTCGGGGATCTCGACGCCGAACTTGTCCTGCGCGGCCACGGCGATCTCCACCATCGAAAGCGAATCGATGTCGAGGTCCTCGACGAAGCTCTTGTTCGCCGTCACCTCATCGGCGGGCACGCCGGCGATCTCCTCGACGATTTCGCCAAGTCCGGCGAGGATCTCCTGGTCTGTCATGGCGGTTGCTCCTTGTCGTGAAGGGTGTGGTTTGACTGCCCCGTGGCGGGGCTGCGCCTGCCCGGACGCATTTGAGCCGGGCAGGAGCGGCTAGGGTACCGTGATCACCTGCGCCGCGTAGCACAGCCCCGCGCCGAATCCGAGCAGCAGCGCGGCCGAACCCGGCTTGAGGTCGCCGCGTTCGGCCATCCGGGAAAGCGCGAGCGGGATCGACGCCGAGGACGTGTTGCCCGCGTGCACGATGTCATCCGCCAGCCGTTCCCGCGGCACGCCGAGCTTGCGTGCGATGGACTCGATGATCCGCAGGTTCGCCTGGTGCGGGACGAACACCGACAGGTCGCTCACGTCGATGCCCGCCCGCTCGCACGCCTGCGCCGCGATCGGGTACAGGGCGGTGGTGGCCCAGCGGAACACGGCCTGGCCTTCCTGCCACAGGAAGGCGTCGCGGCCCGCGATCGTGATCTTGTGACCCAGGTCCCCTGCGCTGCCCCACACCACAGGTCCGATGCCGGGCTCCTCGCCGTCCGCTACCGGGCCGACCACCGCGGCACCGGCGCCGTCGGCGAAGATGATGCAGGTGGAACGGTCGGTGAAGTCGATCCAGGCGGTCATCTTCTCCGCCCCGATGACCAGCACATTCCGGGCGCTGCCCGCCCGGATGGAGTCCGAAGCGGTGGCGAGCGCGTAGCAGAAGCCCGCGCACGCGGCGTTGACGTCGTAGGCGCCGGGCGCGACGATGCCGAGCCGGTGCGCGACCACCGCCGAGGCGTTCGGCAGCGATCCCTCGGTGCTGCAGGTGGCCACGATGACCAGATCGATGTCGGCGGGGGACAGGCCGCTCGCGGCCAGCGCCTTGCCGCCCGCGACGACCGCCATGTCCGTCACGCTCTCATCCGGGTCGGCCACCCGGCGGCTGGCGATGCCGGTCCGGCTGCGGATCCACTCGTCGCTCGTGTCCACCATGGCCGCCAGGTCGTCGTTGGTGAGCACCTTGTCCGGCTGGTAGCCGCCGAACGACAAGATCCGGGCGCCGTCGGCGGGCGGGAACGGGGATGTGAAGGACCTCATGCGCCATCCCTGGGCTCGATGCGGACAAGTGGCTGGCCCTCGCTGACCGGATCCCCGTCCTCCACCAGCCACTCGATGATCTCGGCCGGCCAGGGCGCGGTTACCGACCGCTCGCCGCCGCGGGCGACGACGGTGCCGAGGTCCGTCGTGAGCGCCGTCATGGCGGCGGCCGCGCCGTCAGGGGACCGGAACGTTCCCGCCGTCGGCGCGACGATCAGCCGCCACTCGGGCTGGTGGCCGGCGAACCGCTGGCCGTTCAGCACCGGCTCAGAAAGATGCTCCTCGATCACGGCCCGCGCGGCGTCGAGATGATCCGGCGTCTTTACCGCCGTCACCGTCACGCCGGGCAGCGCCCGCCTGGCCAGGCCGGTCAGCGTGCCGGCAGGAGGCAGTTCGATCACCGCCGTCACGCCGAGGTCGGCCATCGTGCGCATGCACAGGTCCCAGCGCACCGGCGCGGCTACCTGGGCGACGATCCGGCCCAGCCATTCCTGGCCGGTGCCGACCGCGGCGCCGTCGGCGTTGGAGAGCAGCGTGATCGCCGGGTCCTTGGCGGCAATCCCCGCGGTGGCGTCGCGGAGAGCCGCGACGGCCGGTGCCATGTGCCGCGTGTGGAAGGCGCCGGCTACCGCCAGCGCGCGCAGCCGCGCACCAGGCGGCGGGTCGGCGGCGAAGGCCTCCAGGTCGGCCATCGTGCCCGCGGCCACGATCTGCCCCGCCCCGTTGACGTTCGCGGGCGTCAGGCCGTGACTGGCGATCGCCGCGAGCACGGTCTCCTCGTCTCCGCCGAGAACCGCGGTCATCCCGGTCGGCTCGGCCGCGGCGGCTGCCGCCATCGCCTCGCCGCGCACCCTGACGAGGCGCATGGCGTCGTCCGCGCCGAGCACTCCGGCAAGCACCCCCGCCGTCAGCTCGCCAACGCTGTGCCCGGCGACAATGTCGGCGGGAACGTCGCCGCGCCGGCCGGCCAGCGTCGCGGCCGCGGCGATCCCGGCCGCGACAAGCAGCGGCTGCGCCACGGCGGTATCGGTGATCTCATCGGCGCTCGCGGTGGTGCCGAGCCTGATGAGGTCGCGGCCTATCAGCTCGGAGGCAGCGCCGAGACGCTCGGCCACGCCGGGGATTTCCAGCCACGGGGCGAGGAAACCCGGTGCCTGCGCGCCCTGCCCGGGGGCTGTGATGATAAGCATTCCTTTACAGTGCCCTGTAGAAGTCCGCCAGCTGAATGCCGGACTGTACGAAGTTAGTCGTAATGATCTTGTAGCATTCCTACAGATACAGTTCACCAGGTTGTTATCACGACGTTACCCACCGCGCCGGCCCCGGCACAGTCCCGTCCAGGCAACAGCAGCCGTCAGCCGCCCCTGGCGGCGAGGCGGCCGACGACAACCGCGACCCACAGGGTGAAGCCGTCCCGGCCGGCCGAGGGCGTGTAGTCGGTCAGCTCGGCCACCCGGCGCAGCCGGTAGCGGACCGTGTTCGGGTGCACGAACAGCAGCCGTGCCGTGGCCTCGAGTGAGGAGCCCTGCTCAAGATAGGTGGTCAGGGTGTCGAGCAGGGCCTGGCCGCCGCCGAGCAGCGGCTCGTACACTTCGCTGATCAGCGCGGCCCTGGCGTCGGGATCGCCGTCGAGCGCCCGCTCGGGAAGCAGGTCGTCCGCGCCGACCGGCCGGGGCGCGTCCGGCCACGCGGCGGCGGCCCGCAGCCCGGCAATGGCCGCCCGCGCCGAGACCGACGCGGCGCGCAGGTCGCGGACCAGGGGGCCGACGATGACCGGCCCGGGCCCGAACCGGCCGGTGAACCGCTCGGCGGCGGCGATGGGGTCGTCGGCACCGCCGAGGACAAGGATCAGCCTGCTGCCCTGCACGCCCGCGAGCAGGTCGAGCCGGGCCCGCCTGGCCAGGCCGCGGAGCTCGTCGATGAGCGGCTCGGGCTCCTCGCCGTCGATCGTGCCGACGACGACAGCGACGGGGGATGACGACCAGTTCAGCGCCGAGGCCCACGAGTGCAGCGACTCCTCCGCCTCGCCGCGCACCAGCGAGTCCACGACGAGCGCCTCGAGCCGGGCGTCCCAGGCGCCGCGGGCTTCCGCCGTGCGCGCGTACACCTGGGCCGCGCTGAAGGCGATCTCCCTGGCGTAGATCAGCACCGCCTCGCGGAGCTCCGCCTCCCCGCCGGGCGCGGCAAGCTCGTCGACCTGGGCTTCCACCATGTCGATGATGACCCGCACCATCTCGACCGCGTGCTGCAGGCTGACCGCGCGGGCCAGTTCGCGGGGCGCGGTGCCGAACACCTCGGTGACGGCCGACCGGTTCCGCTCCGGGTGCCGGATCCAGTCGAGGAACGCGGCGATGCCCGCCTGCGCGACCAGGCCCAGCCAAGACCGGTTCTCCGCCGACATCTTGCGGAACCACGGCAGCCGCTCGTCCATGGCGGCCATCGCCGCGGTGCCGAGCGCCCCTGTCGCCCGCTCGATCCGCCGCACGGTCTCCGCATCGACCCGCGGCCGCGCCGCCCCGGTGACCGCCTTCACCGCGCCCTAACCGAGCGACTCGCTCACCGGGAGGTCAAGCCGGTACCTGGCGATCGCCTGGGCAGGCAGGCCGTGGTCCACCCGCCCGCTGCGGGCCAGCTCCCACAGCACCGCGACGGTGATCCACTCGGCGTCGACGCGGAAGAACCGCCGTGCGGCCGGCCGGGTGTCGGAGAAGCCGAACCCATCCGTGCCGAGCGACGTGAACGACCCTGGCACCCAGCGGGCGATCTGGTCGGGCACGGCCTTGATCCAGTCGGACACCGCCACCACAGGACCGGACGTGTCGGCAAGCGCCGAGCTCACGAACGGCACCCGCGCGGGCGAGTCGGGATGGGCTATGTTCCACGACTCGCAGGCCAGCGCCTCGCGCCGCAGCTCGGTCCAGGACGTGGCCGACCACACGTCGGCGGACACGCCCCAGTCTGCCGCCAGCAGTTGCTGGGCCGTGAGCGCCTGCCGCAGCGCCACCCCGGAGGCCAGGATCTGGGCCTGCGCATCGGAAGCCGCACCGGAAGCCGCACCGGAAGCCGCGCCGGAGGCGGCGCCGGAAGCGGGAGCGGCGCCGGAGGCGGGAGC
>JBOHCG010000003.1:0-50922 GCA_050698735.1 Streptosporangiaceae bacterium
CAGTTGAAGAACTTCACCCCGGTCGGCACCGCGATCAGGAACGACATGAACGAGAAGAACGGCAGCAGGACAGCGCCTGTGGTGAACATGTGATGCGCCCACACCGTCATCGACAGGCCGGCGATCGAGATCGTCGCGGCGATCAGCGTCTTGTACCCGAACAGCGGCTTGCGGCTGAACACCGGGAAGATCTCGGTCACGATGCCGAAGAACGGCAACGCGAGGATGTAGACCTCGGGATGGCCGAAGAACCAGAACAGGTTCTGCCACAAGATGGCCCCGCCGCTGGAGGCGTCGAAGACGTGCGCGCCGAGCCGGCGGTCGATCTCCAGCACCAGCAGCGCGGCGGCGAGCACCGGGAACGCCATCAGGATCAGCATCGAGGTGAGCAGCGCGTTCCAGCAGAACATCGGCATCCGGAACATCGTCATGCCCGGCGCGCGCATGCAGAAGATCGTGGTGACGAAGTTGACCCCGCCGAGGATGGTGCCGAAGCCGGACAGCACCAGGCCCATCGTCCACATGTCGGCGCCGACGCCGGGTGAGTAGATCGCGCTGGTCAGCGGGGCGTACGCATACCAGCCGAACGACGCCGAGCCGCCCGGGGTGAGGAAGCTGGCCAGCAGGATCAGCCCGCCGAAGGTGAACAGGTAGTAGCTGAGCAGGTTCAGCCGCGGGAACGCGACGTCGGGCGCGCCGATCTGCAGCGGGATCAGCTCGTTCGCGAACCCGACGAACAGCGGGGTGGCGAACAGCAGCAGCATCAGCGTGCCGTGCATGGTGAACAGCTCGTTGTACTGCTGGTCGGACACGAAGTGGTTGTCGGGGCCGAGCAGCTGGATGCGCATCATCATGGCCATGACCCCGGCGCACAGGAAGAAGAAGAACGAGGTGATCAGGTACAGGTGCCCGATGATCTTGTGATCGGTCGACGACAGCCAGTAGCCCAGGATATACCCCTTGCGTTCGGTCCTCAGCTGGCGCTCGGGCGTCGCGATGACCGGCTGCTCGATCGTGCTCAAGACGTGCTCCCTGACTTCTGCGCCGCCTGTTCGGCGGCCATGTACGCCTGGAACTGCTGCGGTGTCACTACCTTGAGCCTAAACAGCATCCGGCTGTGGTAAAGGCCGCACAGCTCGCTGCAGTGCCCGAGGAAGGTTCCGGTCTGAGTGGCCGTGATCTCGAAGTGGTTCGGGTGATCGGGGATGACGTCGCGCTTGAAGAGGAACTCGGGCACCCAGAACGCGTGCACGACGTCGGCCGACGTCAGGTTGAACCTGACGGTCTCGTGTTCCGGGATCTCGAGCACCGGCAGGTCGCACTGCGGGGAGAGCGGCCCTGCGGAGCAGTCGCCCTCGCCCCACATGTCGCCGGTGTTGGTCACGCCGTACCGCGGGTAGTTGAACTGCCAGCTCCACTGGAAGCCCAGCACGTTCACGGTCACCTGGGGATTGGCCGGGAGGGCGTCGACGTAGTTCTCGTCCTTGGCGGTGAAGTAGAAGAACACCGCGATCAGCACGAACGGCACCGCCGTGTACAGGATCTCGATCGGCATGTTGTAGCGGACCTGTTGCGGGAGCCTGTTGCCGCGCTTGCGGTGGAAGATCACCGCCCACAGGATCAGCCCCCAGACCACGGCCCCGACCGCCAGGCCGGCGATCCACGAACCTTGCCAGAGCGTCAGGACGGTCTTGCCCTGCTCGGTGATCGGGTTGGGGAAGCCGAGACGGGTGAACGTGTCGTTTGTGCAGCCGGTAAGGCAGAGGAGGCCGGCGGCCAGCGCGGCCGTCATGCCCATGGCGCGCGCGCGGCGCGCGCGGCGCGGACTGGGGCTGGGGCGGCCAGCGGGTCCCGGTCTGCCCGAGCGCTGCTCGACGGGGTCGGTTGTCAAGGCGAGGGCCTTCCTCGGTTCTGCTACAGCGTGTCGTGCAAACAGTATCGCGCGCCGCCCCGGGGCCATCGACGACCCCCACATGTTGGCGTCATCTTTGAGCTCCGCGCGCGTACCCGAGCCCGCGGCGGGCATGATTGGAGCGTGAGGGTGTGCGCATGAACCGGCGGCGGGCCCGCTTTTTCGGGCGCGATACCGCGCCCCGCCGTAACGACCGGCCGATCGCCGACGCCGGTTCCGTCCCTTCTTTTTCGGCCGAACGAACCGTGGTTTCATCGCCCCCGATCGTCCCTGTACTCACTATCGACGCCCTGGGCCGTAAGTGCCCGATCCCGATCATCATGCTCGCCGAGCAGATCAGGGACGTCCCGCTTGGCGCCGTGGTCGCGGTCCTCGCCGACGACCCCGCGGCCTACACCGACGTGCCTTCCTGGTGCGCCATGAAGGCGCACGAGTTCGTGACCAGCCAGGAACTCCCCCGCGGCTGGGCTCTCTTCATCCGCCGCATGGTCTTAGCTCAGCTGGGCTTGAAGCGGTCGGTGAAGCGGGAGTCGTTTTCCCACCAGGGTTTGGTGGTGTCTGAGGCATCGTCGGGTGGGGTCGCTTGCGGCCCCGGTGCCAGGACGGACTTGGGGGTGTCGGCGGCTTGCCTGGCGTCTAGCTCGGCGTCGATTCTGGCCGCGTCGGACTCGTCCTCGCGCATCAGCTGGATCAACTGCGCGGCGAGGAACGGCAGGCCGACCAGGTCGCCGAGGATCCACAGCACTCCCCCGCCGATTACCTGGTCCGTCTGAAGGGTGGGTCCCCACGGCCAGGCCAGCGCGTGATAGTAGGCCGCGCCGAGCAGGTTCTGATCCGCGATGACGGCCAGGCCGAGGAACGCGTCGCCGATCACCTCCGCGCCGGTGATCCACATGGAGACCCCGTAGGAGTACGCCTTGGGCACCGGGTCGACCCGCAGCAGCGTCCAGAAGAACACGAAGCCGGGTGCCATCAGCGCCAGGAAGGTCAGCTCGCGCACCGTGCCGCTGTGGAAGACCGCGGTGTACCAGGACGTGAAGTACATCACGAACGGCAGGGCCACCAGCACGAACGGGGTGATCGCGGGGAAGGTGAGGATCCGGGCGAGGCGCGATTTAATGGCCGCCTCAAGGCGCACGCCCGCGCGCGGGAACACCGCGATGGCCAGCGTGATCGGGCGGCCCATGGCCAGGAACAGCGGGACCACGAGGACAAGCAAGATCGTCTGGACGGCCCTGGCGTAGAACAGGACCGGCTGGTAGACGCCGACCCAGGACATCGTGGCGATCACCAGGAAGCCGAGGCCGAGGCCGACGAACCAGATCGGCCGCGCCACCGACCACTCCCCCGCCCTCCGGCGGACCAGGCGGACGCCGAGGAGGTAGCCGACGCCCAAGACGACGATAAGGGCGAGCATCACCGGGTCGAAGGTCCACTCCGCCAGCGCCCGGGTCGGCGTCAGCGCCGGGGGTCCGTGGTACCCGACTCCCGAGGCGAGCGCGCTTCCCATGCCAGCCACGCTACCGCTGTAGAACGAGGCAGGCGCATCCAGGGCGCCAGGCGGCCGAGAGCTCAAAACACGCCGCTAACGAACAGGAATTCCGTCCCGAATAAAGCTCCGTTTCAGACAAATCAGATCATATACCGCTAAATCGGACTTGCGCGACAGGCAATCTTGGCGGAATGTACCCAATGGGGTCCGTCAGACCTGTGACTTCCCCGTGTCCGATCAAACCTCGTCGAAGGCGACAGAGATATCACATCGGCCAAAGGAGCGGAATTAGTGTCACACATGGTTATCAAGGGGTCACGTATTGCCGTGATAGCGGCAGCGGCGACCGCACTCGCCGTCGGTGTGCTGACAACGGCCACGGCGCAGGCGCAGCCCACTGCGGGGCGGACGGCGATCGCCGGGACCCAGCCCACCTGGGCGACCTCGTCCACGCTGATGTCGCAGCAGGCGGTCACCAGCGGCAGCGTCACGGCCCGGGTGTACCTGGCCGGGCAGGACCCGACGGGCCTGGCCGCCTACGCCACGGCCGTCTCCACGCCCGGCAACGCGCTGTACGGCGACTACCTCACGCCGTCCCAGCTCATGGCGAAGTACGGCCCGACAAGCGCGCAGGTCAGCGCGGTCAACAGCTGGCTGACCGGGGCCGGCCTGACCGTGGCCGACACCGATACCAACGAACCTGTCGGCGGTTACGTCACGATCACCGGATCGGCGAAGCAGGTGGCGCAGGCGTTCGGCGTGACGTTCGGGATGTACGGGGCGCCCGGCGGCCAGGCCGCCCGCGCGCCCGAGGAGTCGGCCACCGCGCCCGCCGATGTGGCCAGCGCCGTGCTCACCGTCACCGGCCTGGACACGGCGAAGCACATGGCGACGCCGGGCGACACGCTGCCGCCGCCCGGGCCCAACTACTGGGTCGCGCCGCCGTGCTCGCAGTACTACGCCCAGAAGATCGCGGTCAACGAACCGTCCGCGGGCCTCTTCAAGCAGCCCTGGACGAACTGCGGCTACACCCCGCGCCAGATCCGCGGCGCCTACGGCGTCACCCAGTCAGGGATGACCGGCAAGGGCCAGACGATCGCGATCGTCGACGCTTATGCCTCCCCGACCATGCTCAGTGACGCGAACGCGTACGCGAAGGCCACCGGTGACCCGCAGTTCGCTCCCGGTCAGTACACCCAGGACCTGGCCAGCGACTTCACGCTCACCTCGCCCGACGAGTGCGACGCGGCGGGCTGGTACGGCGAGGAGAGCCTCGACGTGGAAGCGGCGCACGGCATGGCGCCGGGCGCGAACATCACCTACGTCGGCGCGGCGAGCTGCACCGACCAGGACCTCGGTGCCGCCCTCGCGCTGATCGTTGACAACCACCTGGCCAGCATCGTCAGCGACTCGTGGGGCGAGCCCACCGACGAGGCGAGCGAGATCGCGGTCTACGACGAGATCTTCCAGGCCGGCGCGGCCGAGGGCATCGGCTTCTTCTTCTCCTCCGGCGACTCCGGTTACGAGAGCCCGGCCGAGGACCCGGGCTCGGACACGATCCAGACCGACTTCCCGACGTCGAGCCCGGATGTCACCTCGGTCGGCGGCACCAGCCTGGCCATAGGTGCGCGCAACAACTACGAGTGGGAGACCTCGTGGGGCACGATCATCGACCCGCTGGCCGCCAACGGCAAGTCATGGTCGTCCACCCCGCCCGGCCAGTACCCGGACGGTTACGACGGATCCGGCGGCGGCGGCGTGAGCGTCACCTTCGCCCAGCCGTCCTACCAGAAGGGCGTGGTGCCGAACAGCCTGGCCACCACGCTGCCCAACGGCTCGACCAGCCCGACCCCCATGCGGGTGATACCGGACGTATCCGCACTCGCCGACCCGAGCACCGGCTTCCTGGTGGGCCAGACCACGCTGCAGCCGAACGGCACCAGCTACGCGTTCTCGCTCAGCCGGATCGGCGGCACCAGCGTCGCCTGCCCGGTCTTCGCCGGCATCGAGGCGGACGCGCAGCAGGCCGCGGGGCACCCGCTCGGCTTTGCCAACCCGGTGATCTACCAGCGGTACCACACGTCCGCCTTCCACGACGTGACCGACCACCCGTTCGGCTCGTTCATTCAGCTGTACGAGGTCCGCAATAACTACACCAACCCGGACACCAAGACCGGGCCGCTGCTCACCTACCTGCGCGCGCTCGGCATCGACGGCGAAGGCGCCGCCGCGCTGCGGGCCGTCAGGGGCTACGACGACGCGACAGGCGTCGGGTCGCCCGCACTGTACATCGAGTCCTTCCGGTCCTTCGCGTTCTGACCGGTACCGCAGGCAAGCGGGGAGGGGCCCAGCGGCCCCTCCCCGTTCGCGTTCGGCGAGCCTACTGCGCGTTCCCGCTGGCGGTGATCATGGGATGGGCCTCGCCCTCGGCCTGCACGGCGGCGATGAACATGGTCTGCACCGGCTTGGCGCAGCCCTGTGAGGTATTGGGGAGGTAGACGGGGGCGGTCTGGTTCGGCGGGTAGACCTTGATGTCCGCCGCCTGCTGCGGGCTGCAGGTGCTGGGCGTGAAGTTCAGCGCGTCCACGATCTGCAGCAGGGCGGTCGCCGTCGCGCCCGGGGCCAGCGTGACCAGCTTGACCGGCGTCGTCGTGTCGCGCTCCGCGGCCAGGCCGATCTGGGTGTAGGGCGAGCCGGTGACCAGCGACACGCCGGGATAGCCGTACAGCGTGCACGAAGTGGTCGCGGTATTGGTGAAATCGATCGGCACGTACACGCCGCCCGCATAACCGGAGGATTGGCCCAGCTTCACCTGCAGCCCGCTGGTCGGGCAGGCCGGGGGCGCGGTCGGCGGCGGGGTCAGGGTCATCGACGGCGCCGCGGCCGGAGTGCTGACGCTGATCGAGGGGGCCGGAGCCGCGCTGGTGGACGTCCCGGCGGCGGGGTTCGACCCGGCCGCCGACGTCGAGGTTGACGACGCGCAGCCGGCCACGGCCGCGGCGCAGATCAGCGCCGCGGCCGTCGCGGACAGCAGGCCCGCACCTGACTTGCTAGCACTTGACTTCACCGCTGTGGCCTCCATGTCGGGTGGCGTCGTATACGCCGCTCAATCACATTAGACGAAGCGACCGGGCCGCCGGTTGCGGCACGCCGCGGGCCTGCGGCGACGCCGCAGGCCCGCAGAAGGATGCGTGCAGGTCTACTGCTTACCGGGGGTGTAGGTGCCGGGGCTGGTCAGCAGGGCGCTGGTCTGGGTTACCGGGTAGGTGACCCACTTGTGGGTCTGGTAGTCGTAATAGCGCGGGCGGGTGCCGGTGAGGATCTCGGTCATCTTCTTGTAGGCGTGCTCGCTCGGGTGGTTCTTCACGATCGCGCTGCCCCAGAAGATGACGAGCGCGGGGTAGGCATGGAAGTGCCCGGCCACGCAGGACGGGGAGCAGCTGTTCATCTCCAGCGTGCCGACGGCGCTGGCGACGGCCGGCGTCCAGCTGGTCCAGTTGAGGTGGCTGAGGTAGATGTTGTCGTCCGCGCAGCTGATGATGAAGGTCTTCGGGCGGACCAGCGGCGCCGCGTGGCCCGGGCAGTCGAACACCACCATCTGCACCGAGGGCACCTGGACGACGGGGCGCGTGGGGGCGGCGCCAGCCGATCCAGCGAGTCCCAGGCCAACAGCGCAGGCGGCGAGCATGCAGATAAGCAGGACGCCGAGGCGTGCACGTTTCATGATGTCCCCTCGCGAAAGCGGATTTTTAATCCGTCAGACTACAGCGCGGCAGCGCCGGTTGTCTGGCATGCGGGCACGGTTGTATTTCGAGTCCGCACCCCGGGGGGCATCGCACGGTCGCGGGACGCAAACCACGGCCCGTTCTGATGAAAAATGAACTTGAATTTAGATCTGGGGAGCTGGCTGCGGTCAGCCGGGCAGGTACCCAGTCACTTCGGCGGCGGCGTCGTCGCCGTAGGCGGCGGCGAAACGGTCGGCGAGCGGGCCGGACTTCAATTCGTATTCCTGCGGGCCGACCGTCTCAAGGACGTGCACCGCGATCATGTTGCCGAGTTGCGCGGCGCGCTCGAGGGACAGGCCCCACGCGACGCCGGCCAGGAAACCTGAGCGGAACGCGTCGCCGGAGCCCGTCGGGTCCAGCGGCTGGGCGTCCGGCACCGCGGGAACCGTGACCGGCGGCTGGCCGGCCTGCTCGATCCTCGCGCCGCCGGGGCCGAGCGTGGTGACCCGGACCTTGACCCGGTTCAGCATCTCCTCGCTGCCCCAGCCGGACTTGCGCTCGAACAGCGCTTCCTCGTACTCGTTGCCGAACAGGTAGTCGGCGCCGTCGACCAGCCCGCGGATCTGCTCGCCGCCGAGCATCCTGGCCAGCTGCTGGGACGGGTCGGCCGCGAACGGGATGCCGGCGTCCCGGCAGTCGGCGGTGTGCGCCACCATCGCCGCGGGGTCACCCGCTCCGATCAGCACGAGATCGATCCCGCCCTGGCCGGCCGTGAGCGGGCCGAGCTTGATCTCCCGGTCCTCGCTCATCGCGCCGGCGTAGAACGAGCCGATCTGGTTCCCGTCGGCGTCGGTGGTGCAGACGAACCGCGCGGTGTGCCGCGACAGCGACTCCCGCACGCCCGAGGTGCTCACCCCGTGGTCCTCAAGCCAGCCGCGGTACTCGGCGAAGTCGGCGCCGACAGAGCCGACGAGCAGCGGCCGGAGGCCGAGCACGCCGAGGCCGAAGGCGATGTTCGCCGCCACCCCGCCGCGGCGGATGGACAGGTCGTCGACGAGGAACGACAACGAGACCTTGTCCAGCTTGTCCGCGATGAGCTGCTCGGTGAACTTACCGGGGAACGTCATCAGGTGGTCGGTCGCGATAGAACCCGTGACCGCGATGCGCACGGCGCAACCCCCGCGTGGTGTCAGTGGCCAGTGGCCAGTGGCCAGTGGTCAGTGGAAGGAATCGCCGCAGGCGCAGGAGCCGGTTGCGTTCGGATTGTCGATCGTGAAGCCCTGCTTCTCGATCGTGTCCACGAAGTCGATCGTCGCGCCCATCAGGTAGGGCGCGCTCATCTTGTCGGTGACCACTTGCACGCCGCCGAAGTCGGTGACGACGTCGCCGTCGATCTCGCGCTCGTCGAAGTAGAGCTGGTAGCGAAGCCCGGAGCAGCCGCCCGGCTGAACCGCGATGCGCAGCCTGATGTCGTCGCGCCCCTCCTGGGCGAGCAGAGTGCTCACCTTGGCCGCCGCGCCACCGGTCAGGGTGATCCCCTGCGTGGCCTCCTGCTGAACAGTCACCTTAGCTCCCTGGCTTGTTAGGGGTTTCGCGTGCTCGTAACTCTCATACGTGCAACCACAACGATATGCGCTGCGTTCGCATTCCGGCTACCCGGCCTCACAGGCCGGGCGCGCCCCAAACCGGGAACCAGCGGGCCAGGTCGGGCTCGAACTTCAGGTCGTCCCCGATCACGCCCTTGACCTGGAGCTCGAGCGCGTTGTCCCGGCGCTCGCCGGTGGTCGGCGCGAACGGGTAGAACGTGCCCCGCTTGTACAGGTAGATCAGGGCGAGCCGACGCTCCTGGTCGTCGCGGAACGCGACCATCGTGCACAGCAGCTGCGGGCCGAAGCCGCTGTCCACCAGCGAGGAGTTGACCGCGTGCAGGTCGGTGACCAGCGCGTCGAGCTCGCTGGACATGCGCGAGCTGACAATCCATGTGAAGCCGTAGGAGTCCTTGGTCACCTCGACGGGCAGCCCGCCTTCCTTGCCCGAGCTCACGTCGAGGAGTTCGGTGATGTCCTTCTGCACGTCGGCGAAGGACCTGCCCTCGACCGAGCGGAAGCAGACCGAGCCGGAGCCCGTCGGCTTGAACCCCGCTCCCGCCTCCAGCGTGATCGCCGCAGACGGGAGCGCGAACAGGTCGTCAAGCTTGGGCTGGACCGGTTTGGTCCGGCCCAGCAGGGCGTCAAGGAAGCCCACTCGTTACGTCCCTTTTTGTCCTACCGGCCCTGGCTGAGCTGGCGCTGGACCTTGTCCAGTTCCTCCAGCCGGCGCTCGAGGCTCGGATGGGTGGAGAAGATCGTGGACAGGCTCTTCTTGCCGCCGGGGGCGCTGAGGCGCATTGCCGGAGCAAAGAAGAACGCGTTCAGCGGCTCGGCGGTGCGCAGGTCCTTGGTCGGGATCCTGGCCATGTCCCCTGTCACCTTGACCAGCGCGCTCTTCAGCGCGCTCGGCTGGCCGGTGAGCAGCGCGCCGCTGCGGTCCGCGGCCAGCTCACGGTACCTGGACAGCATCCGGATGAGCAGGAAGCTGACGGCGTAGACGACGATGCTGACCGCCATCAGGATGAAGAAGATGTAGATGCCGCCGCCGTTGTTGTTGCCGCCCCGGCCGCGGCCGCCGCCGCCGCCGCCGAACAGCTCGCCGTAGAAGGAGATCCTGATCAGCAGTGCGGCGACGATGGCGAGGAATGACGCGATGGTCATGACCTGCACGTCCTTGTGCGCCACGTGCGACAGTTCGTGCGCGATGACGCCCTCGAGCTCGGCGGGCTCGAGCTTGTTCATGATGCTGTCGGTGACGCAGAGCACCGCCTTGTCGGCGTTGCGCCCGGTCGCGAAGGCGTTCGGTATGGGGCTGGGGGCGATGGCCACCCGCGGCTTGGGCATGTCGGCAAGCGCGCACACCCGGTCCACGATGCCGTGTAGGTACCTGGCCCTTTCCCCGTCGTTCGGGCCGACCACGACCGCTCGCGCCGTGCTCAGCGCAATCTTGTCGGAGTAGAACAGCGACCCGATCGCGAAACCGCCGCCGAGGACGATCGCGAACAGCACGATCACGGCGTCGGACGCGTGGGTCGCCGCGCCGATCCCGATGATCGCGGCGATGAACCCGACAAACACCAGCCCGAGCAGGAACATGGTCGCGGTCATCCGCGCCGTCAGCCCCCGGTCGGGCGCATACCTGGTACGCGCCGCCATGGCGCCACCTCCGTTCGGCCCCGGCGGTGGTTGTCGCCTGCCGGGAGCCTCAGCATTACATGGCTGGAATCTATCCGACGAAAGCTGAACCTAACCTGAACGTTCCCCGCAAGTGTGCTCTTCGTGCTCTCGGCCTCGGCCCGTGTTCTGTGCTCCGGCCGCCTCCGGGTTCAGCCAGGAATGAGGCCTTCGTCCGTAAGCAGCTTGCGGACCTCGTCCATGCTCGAATCCTCGTGCGGAAGGATCAGATCCGACGGTTCAAGGATATCCGGGGCCAGCGGCGAACCTTGCGCATGAACCTGGTCAAGCAGGCCGGTCAGCGCCGCTTTGAACGCTGCCTCGTCATTGTGTTCTACCGCGGTCTCGAGCTCGGTGTCGATGTGGTTCAGCTCGTCGGCGACGGTGTCGTCCACCCGGAACTGGCCCTCGCCGAGAATCCTGACGATCACGAGCCATCACCGTCCTGCGGCACGTCGGAGACGGGAAGCCCGGCCGGCCGGGAGTCCTGGGGCTGGCTGTACTGGGGCGGCGGGGTGTCCTGGACCGGCGGCGTGTCCTGGACCGGCGGCGTGTACGGAGGGGCCTGCGGCGCGTACTGCGCCGTGGGCGGCTGAGCCTGCGCCTGACCGGTCTGGGAGCCGTTGGAGCCGCCCTCGAGCTGCTTGGGCGCGCCGGCACTGAGCTCGCCCCGCAGGCGGTTCAGCTCGCTCTCGACATCGCTGTTCGCGCTCAGCATATCGAGCTCGGACTGGATGTCGTCGCGACGGCCGCCGAGGCCGTCGTCGAGCGCGCCAGAGGCCATCAACTCGTCAATAGCGCCGGCCCGGGCCTGCATCTGGGCGGTCTTGTCCTCGGCCCGCTGGATCGCCATGCCGACGTCGCCCATCTCCTCGGAGATGCCGGAGAACGCCTCGTTGATCCGGGTCTGCGCCTCGGCCGCTGTGTACGTGGCCTTGATGGTCTCCTTCCTGGTGCGGAAAGCGTCCACCTTGGCCTGCAGCCGCTGCGAGGCGACCGTCAGCTTCTCCTCTTCGCCCTGCAACTGGGCATACTGCGCCTGCATGTCGTTTAGCTGGCCCTGTACACCCGCCTTGCGCGTGAGCGCCTCTCTGGCGAGGTCGTCACGGCCCAGCCCGAGGGCCTTGCGCGCCTGGTCATCGTACTTATTGGCCTGCTGCTGGAGCTGGTTCATCTGCAGCTCGAGTCGCTTGCGCGACGTGGCGACGTCCGCAACCCCGCGGCGGACCTTCGTCAGCATCTCAAGCTGCCGCTGATAGGAGTAGTCCAGGGTCTCACGCGGGTCTTCCATCCGGTCCAGGGCCTTGTTGGCCTTGGCCTTGAAGACGAGTGAGACTCGCTTCATCACGCCCATACGCGCGGCCGTCCCCTTCATTGACATCTGTGCCGCCACCCGGCCGGGGCGACCGGGCCGAAGGGGCCGGAGACCCGGCTAGACGGCGGACGAGCCCGTGCGACTAGTCGCATTCCACCCTACGCGGTCGCCCGCATGCGAGCTACCACGACCGGTGGCTGCATCACGTGCTATTTGCTCCTAAGCTATGCGCGTGTTCCGACGTCGTAACGCCGGGGCGACGGACGAGGTGGCCCAGGATTCCCAGGGCGCGCAGAGCCCGGGCGGCCCGGCCAAGAGTCCCCGCTCCCCTGCCGAGGCGGCCAAGGGGCGGCCCACGCCCAAGCGCAGCGAGGCAGAGCGCAACCGGCGCCAGCCGGTCGCCGGATCCCGGCGCCCGGCAGGGCCGCGCACCCCGGAGGATAAGGCGGCGGCCCGCACCGATCGCGGCCGCAAGTACGAGGCGATGAAGCGGGGGGAGTCGTGGGCGCTGAACCCGCGCGACCGCGGTCCCGCCCGCGCGCTCGCCCGCGACTACATCGACGCCCACCGCCGGCCCAGCGAGTACTACATGTACGTGCTGCTGTTCCTGCTGGTCGCCGTGTTCGCGCGGAACAAGACGTTGCAGGACTACATCTCGCCGCTGGTGCTCGTGCTCGTCGTCATCATCCTCATCGACGCCCAGCTGGTCCGTCGCCAGCTGAACCGGCTGGTCGCGGCGCGGCTGCCTGGCGAGTCCGCCAGAGGCCTCACGTTCTACGCGACGATGCGCGCGCTACAGATACGCAGGTTCCGGGTGCCCGCCCCGCGGGTCCGGCCAGGCGACAGCTTCTAGATGGGCGGCTGGTTCTCCGGTTCCTCAGGCCGGCTAGTCCTCGGGGGCGGCTAGTCCTCGGGGCGGCTAGTCCTCGGGGCGGCTAGTCCTCCGGGTGCAGGCTCATCGGGCCGTACTGGGAGCGGCTGTCGTCCATCAGCGTGACCTGGTCCACTCCCACGGCGAGCAGCGCGCGCCAGTTCTCGCCCAGCCAGCTCTCCGCGTCGCCCTGGCTGATGAAGATGGCCTCTTGCAGCTCATCGGTGGTGATCGCGGTGCCGTCCGCCTTCTCGTACCGCCATGTCCAGGGCATCGGATGCGAGCCTCCCTTGTCATCTTGCCGTCTGCTGCCGTCTGCTGCCGTCTGCGGCCGCCCGTCGTGCGCGCTCACTGAGGGTAGCTCAGGCTGCGGCCTGCCAACCATGACCACGCGAGCATGCGGGCGCCGGACTTTCACGACGTCCCCGGGCGGCGAATCCGGGTTTCATCACGCTGCCGCGATAACGATGGATTACGGGAGACGATGAGAACTGTGGATTCCATGCGGATATTTATTATTTCGCAGTTAATGCGCAGCCATGCGGGATCGGTGCGCAAGGCGCGGAAGTCTTCGGCACTAAAACGTAATGGCGCGGTTGCGTTACGCGCAGAAGAGGATCGCCCAGACGGCCTTGCCCCTGCCGGTGACCGGACTCCAGCCCCAGACATCGCTCAGCGCGTCCACCATCTGCAGGCCACGTCCGGATTCAGCGGTCCGGTCAGGCACCCTTAGCACCGGCGCGGAAGCGGAGGGATCGAGCACGGCGCACATGACCTCGCCGGTCCTGCGCAGCACTCGCAGGCCGATGGGCTGCCCAGAGGTCACGCAGCGGGCGGCGTGCGCCACCGCGTTGGCCACGAACTCGCCGACGATGATCTCGGCGTCATCGGCCAGCGACGCCAAGCCCCACTCCTTCAGCGTGTTCCTGGTAAAACGCCGCGCGGTCCTGCCGGATTGCGCTCCGGTGCCAAGCGGACATGCCGCTACGGTCGGTGAGTCCCACCAATCGGAGGGCATCCGGACCACCCGCGGGCGCCCCGGCATGTACGCCAACCTGGCCGCCACATCCAGCGGCCTACGAACCGCAGGATCGACCTTGGTACGTGTCGGCAACCCTACTTGGCTCAAGCCCATCGCGACCCCGCGGAGCGTTATGTACCAATCCCGGCTGATTGGCGCAAATGACATCCTGCCCGAGAATAGCCGGTTCGTGCAAGACCAAATGCACGTTCATTCGTAACGTGCAGCTAACAACATCCCAGGTCGTAGATAGTTCAAGTAAAGCGGGCGCTGCGCTGCGTGGCCGCGACGCCGCCTTCTCACCGGTCGTCGCCGCGGCCGTACCGATCGTCGCGCCGCCTGGACCGGTCGTCGCGCCGGCGTCACCTGCTGCGCTAGTGTCACCAGCGACTCGCAGGAGCCTCGCGTGGCAGGGAGCCGCTGATGCTTGTCGCTGGCGTCGATTCGTCCACTCAGTCCACGAAGGTCCTGCTCTGCCGGGCCGAAGATGGCGTCATCGTTGGTCACGCAACGTCACCGCATCCAGATGGCACGGAGTGTGATCCGGAGCTGTGGTGGCGCGCGCTGACCCTGGCAGGCGACGGCCTGCTCGACCGCGCGGAGGCGATCGGGGTCGCGGCCCAGCAGCACGGGATGGTGGTCCTTGACGAGGCCGGCCAGGTGATCAGGCCCGCCCTGCTGTGGAACGACATGCGGTCCGCGCCGCAGGCGGCGGAGTTGATCGCGGAGATGGGCGGCCCGGCGGAGTGGGCGCGGCGGACCGGCAGCGTCCCGACAGCCTCGTTCACCGTCACCAAGCTCCGCTGGCTGGCCGAGAACGAGCCGGATAACGCGGCTCGCACCGATCGGGTGCTGCTCCCGCACGACTGGCTGACCTGGCGGCTTGCGGGCACTTCGGCTTTGGCTACGGGTGCTGGTGCGGCTTCGGCTTCGGCTTCGGCTTCGGCTTCGGCTTCGGCTTCGGCTTCGGCTTCGGCTTCGGCTTCGGCGGAGCCGAGCACGGATCGCGGTGATGCCTCGGGCACCGGCTACTTCTCCCCCGCTGCCGGGCGCTGGCTGCCGGATCTGGCCGAGGCCGCCTTGCGGCGGCCGGTACGGCTGCCCCGGGTGGCCGGCCCGGCCGAGATCGTGGCGCGGACGCCCGGCGGCGCGGCGCTTTCTGCGGGAACCGGGGACAACATGGGCGCCGCCCTCGGCCTCGGCCTTGGCCTGGGTGAGGTGGTCGTGTCGATCGGCACCTCTGGCACCGCGTACGCGGTCGCGGCCACGCCCGCCGCCGATGAGTCGGGCCTGGTGGCCGGCTTCGCCGACGCCACCGGACGCTTCCTGCCGCTGGTGGCCACGGTGAACGCCGCCCGGGTGCTGACCGTGACGGCGCGCATGCTCGGCACCGACGCCGACGGGATGTCCCGGCTCGCGCTTGCCGCGCCCGCCGGAGCCGAGGGCCTGACCCTGCTGCCCTACCTGGACGGCGAGCGCAGCCCGAACAGGCCTGGCGCTCACGGCGTCTTGCGCGGCCTGACCAGCGGCAACACCAAGCCCGAGAACCTGGCGCGGGCTGCGGTCGAGGCCGTGCTCTGCTCGCTCGCGGACGCCGTCGACAACCTCGCGGACTGCGGGATCACCGCGCAGCGGGTGATACTGATCGGCGGCGCCGCCCGGTCTCCGGCCATCCGCGCCGTCGCCCCCGCGATCTTCGGCGTGCCGGTGACCGTCCCCGAGGCCGGCGAGTACGTGGCGCTCGGCGCCGCCCGGCAGGCCGCCTGGGCGGTGTCCGGGGCGGCCGAGGCGCCTTCTTGGCGGCCGGCGGGGTCCGCCGCCGAGTACACGGCAGAGCCCGCTCCGCAGGTCCGCCAGCGGTACGCGGCGCTCCGCGACGACACGGCCGGCTGGGGCTCTTCGTGAGATTCCGAAAGTTCCGCCGAAAACCGTCGGTGCTCTGGGAAGGAGGCCGACAGGAGTGAAAGTATGGCCACTAACGCCAGGCACGACAGGAAAGGACCTGCCGGTGAGCACGGATTACGTTCCCTCGCGCGAGGACCGCTTCTCGTTCGGTATCTGGACGGTCGGATGGCAAGGCGTCGACGTCTTCGGTTCGGCCGTCCGGCCGCCGATGCCCGCCGAGCGGGCCGTGTACAAGCTGGCCGAGATCGGCGCGTACGGAGTGAACTTCCACGACAACGACGTCTTCGCCTTCGACGCGACGCCTGCCGAGCGGGACGAGCGGATCGGCGCTTTCCGCAAGGCACTGGCCGAGACCGGTCTGGTCGTGACGACCGCCACGACCAACCTGTTCGGCCACCCGATGTTCAAGGACGGGGCGTTCACCGCGAACGAGCGGGAGGTCCGCAGGTTCGCGCTGGCCAAGGTGATGCGGAACCTGGACCTCGCGGCGGAGCTTGGCGCGCGGACCTACATCTTCTGGGGCGGGCGCGAGGGCGCCGAGTCCGGCGCCGCCAAGGACATCCGGGCCGCCCTTGACCGGTACGCCGAGGGACTGGACCTGCTGTGCTCATACGTCCGCGAGCAGGGCTACGACATCCGGTTCGCGATCGAGCCGAAGCCGAACGAGCCGCGCGGCGACATCCTGCTGCCGAGCGTGGGCCACGCGCTCGCGTTCATCGGCCGACTCGCATACCCCGACATGGTCGGGGTGAACCCCGAGGTCGGGCACGAGGAGATGGCCGGGCTGAACTACGCGCACGGGATCGCCCAGGCGCTGTGGCACGGCAAGCTGTTCCACATCGACCTGAACGGGCAGCACGGGCCTCGGTACGACCAGGACCTGCGGTTCGGCGCCGGGAACGTGCGCGGTGCCTTCTGGGTGGTCGACACGCTCGAGGCCGGCGGATACGAGGGACCGGTCCACTTCGACTACAAGCCGCCGCGCACCGAGGACGACGAGGGAGTCTGGGTGTCGGCCGCCGCGTGCATGCGCAACTACCTGATCCTGCGCGCGAAGGTGCGGGGCTTCCGCGCCGACCCGGAGGTCGCGTCGGCGTTGCGGGCGTCGCGGACCGACCAACTCGGCTCGCCGACGCTGGATCCCGGCGAGACCTGGCGCGACGTGCGGGAGCCCAACGCCGACGTGGACGCTCTGGCGCGGCGCGGGATGGCCTATGAGCACCTCGACCAACTCGCCCTCGAGTACCTCTACGGCGTCCGGCCGTAGCGGAGTCCTCTGGGTCTGCGCGGCGGCGCTGCGCACGGTTCCGCGTTGCCCACCAGGGCGCCGGGAAGACCGCGATGCTCCTTACGCGAAGCTCTTGAAAATAGATTCTGATCGCACACGCGTGCCATTAGTGGGGCGGACTTGGCGAGTGGGGTCTGTGAGGAAACCCTGATCCCTGTGCTCAGCTGTCGGAGCGGGGCATCCAGACGCGCATTGCGGCTCCAGGCGGGTATTCGCAGCGCGACCCCGCGGGTGGCGGCGGCAACATCCGTCACCCCCGCCTCCAGGTAGAGCGCCCGCACCACGTGACCAACCTCGGTGGCCGAGGAGCGCACCGGCATGTGGTCCTGCAGGTAGCGGCGCCCCAGGCCAGAGTCCCCGGCTAGCCCGTAGCCGCGCTGGTCGACGAGCCGGCGCGCCAGCTCGAGGTACTCGGCACGGCCGGTCTCGCGGTAGGTTTCGCTGCTGCCAGTCGTGCAGCAGGCCCGCGTCCAGGCGGGACATGGTCACGGGCCGATGCATCCCGGCAGCCGCGGCGGTGGGGCGACGGGCCCGGTGACACTGGCCGGACGTGGCTGCTCCGGGGTCTCGGCCGCGCTGGCAGCGGGTGCCGTGACAGAGCTGGCAGCGGGTGCCGTGGCGGGCACTACGGGAGGCGGCAGTTCGGCATTGTTCACGTAGGTGGTCTCCTGGGTCTCCATCAGCGGAGGAATAGGTTTTCCTGATTTCCTACGGAAACGTAGGCTAGAGGCTGGCCGACGAAGCGTCAACAGCCCTGACCCGAACGAGAGCGCCGAGGAGTACCGGATGAGGCGGGTGACGATCCGCGACGTGGCGGTGGAGGCCGGCGTGTCCATCGGCACCGCCTCCAAGGCTCTCAACGGGCAGGGCAAGCTGCGCACGGAAACCAGGGAACGCGTCGCCGAGGCTGCGCAGCGCCTCGGCTTTGCCCCGAACACGCTGGCCCAGGCCCTGCTGGCGGGCCGCTCGTACACCGTGGGCCTGATCACCACCGACAGCTTCGGCCGGTTCAGCATCCCGGTGATGCTGGGCGCGGAGGACGCGCTCGGCATCGGTCAGGTGTCGGTCTTCATGTGCGACACCCGCGACGACCCCGAACGTGAGCGGCGTTACGTCGAGATGCTCTCCGCCCGCCGGGTGGACGGCCTGATCGTCACCGGCCGCCGGATCGAGCCGAGGCCCCCGGTCACGGCAGGGCCAGGCATCCCTGTCGTGTACGCGATGACCCAGCCGATCGGCGCGGACGGCCCCGCGGTACTGCCCGATGACCTGGGCGGGGGCCGGACGGCCGCCGAGCACCTGCTGGCCGGCGGCCGGCGGCGGATAGGGCACATCACAGGGCCGGAGCGCTTCCTGTGCGCGCGACTGCGCGCGGCGGGGTTCGGCGCCGCGCTCGAGGCGGCGGACATGCGACCGCACGGCGATGTGCGGTTCGGCGAGTGGAGTGAGCGCTGGGGCCGGGAGGCGGCCGGGCGTCTGCTGGCCGACCAGCCCGATACGGACGCGATCTTCTGCGGTAGCGACCAGATCGCCCGTGGTGTCGCCGACACGCTCCGGGCCGCAGGGCGCCGGATACCGGACGACGTCGCGCTCGTCGGCTTCGACAACTGGGAGCCGATGGCACTCGCCGCCCAGCCGCCGCTAAGCAGCGTGGACATGTGCCTGGAGGAGGTCGGCCGGGACTGTGCGAGGCTGCTGCTTGCCGCCATCGGCGGCGAGCACGCCGACGGCGAGCGCTCCGTCCCCACCCGCCTCGTCGTCCGCCAGTCGAGCCTGTCGCCGGACGCGGCACCGGAAGATGCCCCCGCCGCGATTAGGGGTTGACGAGGCCCCTCGTGCCTCCTTAACTTGTGAGGCAAAGGATTTCCCGGTACAGGATCAGCGCCTGGATCAGGGCCTGGTTGCCGGTGACCGTGGCCTTCTGATTGCCGATCGGGCCCGCCGTCACCCTTCCGCTTGCGCTGCTCAACATGGAGTACGGCAGCGTCGGCCAGGTCAACTTCGGCTACCTGGAGGCCGGGGCGGTGATCGCCATGATCCCGTGCGTCGTGCTGTACATCGCACTGCAGCGCTACTACATCCGCGGCCTCACCTCGGGCGTCGTCAAGGACTGACCCGGCCGCGGCCGACCAGGTCGCCGGGATCAGGCGCCGGCGTCCGCGCCGGTGGCCTCGGCGCCCCGGGTGGTGTCGGCTTGACCGGGACCGGGACCGGGACCGGGACCGGGACCGGGCTGGCGGGCGTTGCGCATGATATGGCGCTGCGCACGGACCTGGAAGAACACGACCAGGGCGACGAGGCCCAGGGAGAACCACAGGCCGTAGTGCGAGATGGTCTGCGCGACCACCACGGCGCGATGGCCGAGTTCATAGCCGAGGCCGACCAGCATGCCGGCCCATAGCAGCGAGCCGATCAGGTCCAGGATCAGGAACGTGATAAGCCGCATCCCGGCCCAGCCGACGACGACGAAGATGATCGCGCTCGGGATCGGCAGGAACGGCGCGATGATCACGGCGGGCCAGGTGAACTTGCGGCCCCACCGTTGCACGCGGGCCATGTACTTGGCGCCGCGGTTGCGCCGGCCGGACAGCAGCAGGATGAACCGCTCGCCCCACAGCCTGCCCGCCCACCAGTAGAGGGCGTCGAAGTCCATCAGGCCGGGGATTGCCGCCAGCAGCGCCACGATGATCGACCCGTGTCCGACGCGGGCGAACGCCGCGGCGGCGATGATCGCCTCCGTGCTCCCGTTGAGCACCTCGGACACCACCGGGTGGGTGCCGAGCAGCGAGGCGCGGAACGGCAGCAGCGCGTAATAGTAGACGCCGCTGAGCACGATGCCGGCCCAGCACAGGATGTCGACCCGCCGCGGCCGCCCGGACCACGGCGTCCGCGGATCGTCCCAGACAGACCGCCCGGAAGTGGGCACAGCCTGTCCGGTAGGCGGCACGGCCTGCTCGGTCCGCGGCACGGCTTCCGTCTCTGGGACGCCTGCCGCTCCCCCGTGCTCGTCCACCACGTCACCGTATAACGGATCGCGGGAATTTCCATTTTCCTGGCTTCGAACGGGCGGTGGTATCCCGCACCGGGTCACCCGGCCCGGACCCGGCGGGAAAGCCACGGCATGATGGGTGCTCGTGACGGATGATCCCTTTGCCATCGCGGCGGCCAGCGCCGCACGCCTCACCGACCTCGCCGGTCCGCAGGATGTCGCCGTCGTGCTCGGCTCGGGCTGGACGCCAGCAGCCGACGCCATCGGCCCCGCGACCGCCGAGGTCCCGCTCGCCGAACTCGGCGGGTTCCCGGAGCCGACGGTGCCGGGGCACAATCCGGTGGTGCGTTCGGTCCACGTGGGACCGCTGCGCGTGCTGGTGTTCCTGGGCCGGGTGCACCTGTACGAGGGACTGCCGCCGGCCACGGTGGTGCACGGCGTGCGCACCGCGATCCTGGCCGGCTGCCGGACCGTCGTGCTGACCAACGCGGCGGGCGGCATCGGCGCCGGGCTCAGCGTGGGGCAGCCGGTGCTCATCCGCGACCACCTGAACCTGACCGGAAGGTCGCCGCTTACCGGGCCGCCCCCGTCGCGCGGCCAGCGATTCGTCGACCTGACGGACCTGTACTCGCCGCGGCTCCGGGCGCTGGCGCGCGACGCGGACCCGAGCCTGGCCGAGGGCGTCTACGCGATGATGCCCGGTCCGCACTACGAGACGCCTGCCGAGATCACCATGCTGGCCAGGCTCGGTGCGGATCTGGTCGGGATGTCAACCGTGCTTGAGGCGATAGCCGCCCGCCAGCTTGAGGCGGAGGTGCTCGGTATCTCGCTGGTCACGAACCTGGCCGCCGGGCTGGCCGGGCAGAGCCTGAGCCACGCCGAGGTGGTCGAGGCGGGCCGGGCCTCGGCCAGCCGGATGGGGGCGCTGCTCGCGGCGATCCTGCCGGGCGTCTAGCCGCCGAGAACTCTGGCGTACGGCAGCAAGCGGCCAAGGGCCACGGTGCCCGTTACAGCAAGGCTCTGACCAGGGCTACAGTACGTTTAGTATTCAGCAGGGTACTAAGTGTCGCATTGGCCAGACCATGCACCGTAACCAGGGATCAGCCGTTGAAGCGACCGGTCGTCACCCTGGCCGGGGCAGCCCTTATCGTGGCTGTCCTGGCCGGCTGCTCCAGCGTGTTCCACCACGCGCCGAAGGCGGCCGCCACGCCCAAGGCCACGGCCGCCGCCCAGGATCAGCTGCGGGCCGCGTGCTCCCAGCAGGCGACTGGGGCGGGGCACAATACGGGGCCGCCGCGGCTGCGCCCAGGGCACAGATACCGACGCGGGACATGCGCCACGGCTCGTTCTGGATAAAAATTTGGCGAGAACGGCGGGAGAGCAAGGATCGGAGGGCGGCGGATGAGCGGTGAGGACCGGGCGGTGCCGGAGACGGCGGCGCGCATGGCCAAGGCGGCGGCGGCCTTCCTCGCGGCGCTGACGCAGGAGCAGCGGGGCAAGGCCTGCTTCGCGTTCGACGACGCGCAGCAGCGCAGGGACTGGTCCTTCCTGCCGGTGCTCGACCGGGCGGGGCTGCATGTCGGCGAGCTCGACGACAGACAGCGCAGGCTCGCGGACGAGCTGATCGTGACCGGCACCAGCATGCAGGCATATGCGAAGGTCGTCTCGGTGATGGCGATGGAGCACGTGCGCCGTGCGCTGCTTCCCGCGCTTGCCGATCTGTTCGAACCGGGGCGGTACAGCTTCAGGGTGTTTGGGTCGCCGGGCGACGCGAGGTGGGGCTGGCAGTTCTACGGGCACCACGTGTCGCTCAACTTCACCATCGCCGAGGGTCGCTACCTCTCCCCCACGCCGTGCATGCTCGGCAGCGCGCCGGCCAGCTACGGGATTCTGGCGCCGCTAGCGGACGACGAGGAGCTCGGCTACCGGTTCGTGAACTCGCTCGACGAGGCGCAGCGGCATGCCGCGATCATCCATCACCGCCCGCCACCGGACTTCGCCACCAGGATGGTGCCCCGGATCGGCATGGTCGAGCGGCCGGATGCGGTGTTCGAGCCCGAGCCCGACTACGTGATCGGCGGCATCGAGCGCGACATCCTCAGCTACGTCCGTCATTCGCCGAAGGGGCTGCCGGCCCGCGAGCTGGACCAGCGGCGGCTTGACGAGCTGGCCGAGCTGGCCGGGGCGTTCGCGCGGCGGCTGCCCGACGAGGTGGCCGGGGTCCAGATGCGCGACCTTGAGCGGGCGGGCCTGGACAACCTGTTCTTCGCCTGGGCCGGCGGCACCGAGCCCGGGCAGCGGCACTACTTCCGCGTGCAGGGCCCGACCCTGCTCATCGAGCACGACAACACCCAGGGCAACGGGAACCATATTCATTCGGTATGGCGCAACCCGGCGGACGATTTCGGCGACGACATCCTCTCCCAGCATTACCGCCTGCACCACCGCTCTGTTGACTTATTACTGGAGCGCATCCCGTACCCGCGATGGTGCGTACGTGTCCAGTGATCATCTGAGCGTTGCCTGGTGCGGTCAGCTTCGGGAAGATCGCGTAATCGGTGCCGGGTATGGTTTGCCCAGGTAGGTATTGACTCCGCCGTCAGGGGATCCGGCATACGAGGAAACGCGAGGCCATGACCAGCCGCCAGCCGGGAAGCACGACGCCAGCCTGGGGCGGCCGTGAACGCATGGTGAGGCTGCTTCCGCTGGCGCTGCTGATCGTCCTCGGGCTGGCAGGGCTGCGGGGCGCGGTGACGGCACCCAAGTGGGACGGGCCGCTGCAGCGGTACGGGGTGGTCATCGGGCTGGCGCTCGAGGTCGTGCTCGGGACCCTGCTGGTGATCACGCTGCGGCGGCGCCGGGCCGGAGGCGCGGAAGCGGCCAGGGGCGGGGGCACTGGGGCGGCCGGCCCGGTGACGGTCAAGCTGCGGGGGGTGCTCATCCCCGTGCTCGCCGCCGGAATGGTCACGATCGTAGTGGTCATCCTGGCGGGCCTGCACCTGCACCTGTTCACGCCCAAGGAGCGCAAGGCGACGGTCCCGCCCTCGATCAAGCTGCCCAAGCCGCCCAAGCCGCGGATCGGCGGACCGGCCGGCTCGTTTGACATCCCGCTGGCCGACCTGCTCTACGGACTGCTCGTCGTGCTGCTCATCGTCGCGGTGGTGCTGAGCCTCCTGTGGTCCAGGAGGCTGCAGAAACCGCGGCGGCCCGTTCATGAGTTCATCGCCGAGGACCCGGAGGACCTGCGCGAGGCGGTGGAGTCCGGGCGTTCGGCGCTGCGCGCACTCGACGACGCGCGGGCCGCGATCATCGCGTGCTACCTGGCCATGGAGACCAGCCTGGCCGAGCGCGGCACGGCCCGGGCCGCCGCCGACACGCCCGATGAGCTGCTGGCCAGGGCCACCGCCAGCGGCCTGGTGCACGGCACCGCCGCCTCCCGGCTGACCGCGCTGTTCTACGAGGCCAGGTTCTCCAGCCACCCGCTCGAACGGCGGCAGCGGGACGCCGCGGAGCAGGCGCTCGACGAGCTCGCCGCCGACCTCACCAAGCCCCTCGCCGAGACCCAGCCTGCCGGGAGTGACGCGTGAGCTGGCAGGCAGATCCGGCTAAGGCGGCCCCGGCTGAGACGGCCCCGGCTAAGGCGGGCCCGGCTAAGGCGGGCCCGGCTGAGGCGGGCCCGGCTGAGGCGGGCCCGGACGACGCGGACACCGCCAGCGCGTGGCGCGGGACGGGGCCGGAGCTAGGGGTCGCGGGGGTGCTTGTGGTCGCGGCGGCCGTGGCCGGGTACGCCATGGCCGGCTGGGACGGGCTTTCCGTTGTCGCCCTCGGGACGACGGCGTTCGCGATGCTCGTGCTGCGCGGGCTGCTGTCGGCCGGGACGCCGGACCAGGGGAAGAAGGCCACGGAACGGCGGCGGGCACTGACCCTGACCGGCTACTCCCACCGCAGGTTCGTCGTGCAGAGCGCGGTCTCCAGCCGGGCCTTCTACGACAGCGAGCTGCGGCCGGTCCTCGAGCACCTGCTCGCCGCCAGGCTGGCCGAACGCCACGGCGTCAACCTGTACAACGACCCCGAGGCGGCGCGCAGCCTGCTATGCCGCGGCGGCAGGGACGAGGGCCTGTGGGCGTGGGTCGACCCGGAGGCCGGCACCGGCGGGGAAGCCGAGCCCAAGCAGCGCGACGCCGACCGGCGCGGCATCCCGCGGCACACGCTGGCGCGCCTCATCGACCGATTGGAGAAACTTTGACAGGCATTGGCGAGACCGTGATGGGTCCCGGACAGACCGCGGAGCGGTGTTCGGCCATCCTGGACGAGCTCGAGCGCGCGGTCGTGGGCCGGCGCCGAACGCTGGAGCTGGTACTGATCGGCATCCTGGCCGGCGGACACGTGCTGCTCGAGGACCTGCCCGGGCTGGGCAAGACGCTGATCGCGCGGTCGTACGCTCGGGTGCTCGGGCTCGACTTCGCCCGCATCCAGTTCACCCCCGACCTGCTGCCCTCGGACGTGGTCGGCGCCTCGCTGTATGACCAGCGGTCGGCCGAGATGGTGTTCCGGCCCGGGCCGGTCTTCACCCAGCTGCTGCTTGCCGACGAGATCAACAGGACGCCGCCGAAGACGCAGGCGGCGCTGCTCGAGGCGATGGGCGAGGGCCAGGTCAGCGTCGACGGGGAGACCCGCAGGCTGCCCGAGCCCTTCATCGTGCTCGCGACCGACAACCCGATCGAGTACGAGGGCACCTACGAGCTGCCTGAGGCGCAGCTCGACAGGTTCCTGATGCGGCTGCGGCTCGGCCACCTGAAGTCAGCGGACGAGACCGTCATGCTCCAGCGCCGCGTGGACCGCGCCCGCGAGTACGTCCAGCTCGACGCGGTGACGAGCCCGGAGGGCGTGCTCGCCATGCGGGATTCGCTGGAGCGGGTGGAGATCACGCCGGACCTGCTAGAGTACATCGTCGCGATCGTGACCGCGACCAGGCGCGACGCGCAGGTCCAGGTCGGGGCGAGCCCCCGCGGCGGCCTCGCGCTCGTCCAGCTTGCCCGCGGCCAGGCCCTGCTCAGCCAGCGCGACTACGTGATCCCCGACGACATCAAGCAGGTCGCGGTGCCCGCGCTGGCGCACCGGGTGACGCTGCGGCCCGAGCTGTGGGTGCGCCAGGTCTCCGCCGACGAGGTGGTGGCCAGGCTGCTCGCGGCGGTGCCGACGCCGAAGACCGATCCGGCCTCCGAGACCGCGCGGGCCGGCGACCGCGACCAGGCGCGCGCCGTCACCGGCTGATGTCCTCTCCTTCTTTGCCGAACGAGCGGGTGTTTCCCGGCCCGGGTTCCGTGCTCGAGATCAGCTGGCGAACATCCCGGCATGCAAGGCGGCTGCTCACGCTGGCGCTGGCCGGGGTGTTCGTCGCCACGCTGGCCCGGCGTCCGGAGTTCGCGGGCCTGGCGGCCCCGGCGCTGCTGCTGCTCGCGGCCGGACAGGGCCAGCGCCGGCTGGCCACGGTCCTGGTGAAGGTGCGGGCGAGCGCCGGCCGGGCTTTCGAGGGCGAGGTCGTGGCGGTCGACGTCGCGGCTGTCGACATCACCGGCCTCGGGTCGCGGGCCGGCGACTTCGCCGTGCGGTGGACGCTGCACCCCGGGCGCGAGATCGACCCGGTCGGCGCCACCGCCGCCGACGGCCGGACGGCGCGCTTCACCGTCACGCCGCAGCACTGGGGCCGGCGGGAGCTCGGCACCCTGGACGTCGTGCTGCGCGACCGCTGGCGGCTGACCGAGGGGCACGCGACCGTCAACCTGCCCCGGGTCGACTGCTACCCGGCACCGGGGCAGCAGCGCGACCTTGTCGTGCTGCGGCGGCTGCAGAACCGGCTCGGCGAGCATCCGGCGCGGACCGCGGGCGAGGGCATCGAGTTCGCCGGGGTGCGCGAGTACGTGCCCGGTGACCGGCAGCGCAGCATCAACTGGCCGGCCAGCACCCGGCGCGGGCGGCTGCAGGTGAACACGTTCGCCGCCGAGCGCTCGCAGGACGTGGTGCTGATCGCCGACGCCACCTCAGACGTCGGCGAGCCCGGGTCATCGGCCCTTGACCTCGCGCTGCGCGGGGCCGCGGCCGCGGCCCGGGCGTATACCAACGCAAGGGACCGGGTGGGCGTGGTCACCTATCAGTGGGGCACGGCGAGCTGGCTGCCGCCTGGGCTCGGCCGTCGGCAGGTGTACCGGATCATCGACTCGATGCTGGCCAGCGACGCCGGCTGGTCGCGCGGCACGAGCGTCTACCGGCTGCCGCGGGCCGCGCTGCCGCCTGGCGCGCTCGTGGTGGCGTTCAGCCCGCTGCTGAACCAGCGGTTCGTCGAGACGCTGCGGGAGCTGCGGGAACGCGGCTTCGCCATGCTCGTGGTCGACGTGCTGAACGCCGAGCCGCCGAGCCGGCCCCGGGTCGCGGACCGGCTGGCCAGGCGGATCTGGCGGATGGAGCAGGACGCGATCAGGTTCTCGCTGCGCGAGCTCGGCATCCCGGTCGTGCGCTGGGACGGTATCCAGCCGCTTGACCTGCCGCTGGCCGGCTACACCCGCCGCCCGCTCGCCGCGCCCGGGACCCGGCGATGAGCCGCGCCGCCCCGGTAATGGTCGGCGCCGTACTGCTCGGCGCGATCGGCGTGACGTGGGCGGCGGTGCCGCTCTCGGGTAAGGGAGCGGCCGTCTTCGCCCTGTTCATCGCGATCTGCGCGGTGGTCGCTGGCGCGCTGCGGCTGGCGCTGGCCGGGGTCCCGCTGCCCGAGAACAGCTTCCTGCTGTCCACGCCGCTGCGCGCCTGGATCAGGTTCCTGGAGATCCTGCGGCTGCTGCCGTGGGAGGAGGGGGCGGTGATCGCGATCGTGTGGCTGGAGGTGCAGCACTCGGCCTGGCCGTGGCACACGGCGATGCTCGGCGCCGTGCTCGTCGCCTACCTGCTCGCCGTGCACCTGGCCGAATCCGGCGCGCCGCCCGGGACGCTGCGGCCGCAGGCCAGGGTGCTGGCGGCCGGCGCGGTGCTGCTCGCGCTCGGCGCGGCGGCCGGGATGCTGCCCGCGACCGGGCCCGGACCGGCGTCGGCGTTGCTGCGGCTGGTCGCGGCCGTCGCGCTCATCGCCGCCGCCGGGCTTGTCCTGCCCTCGATGCTGTAGGTACCTACAATCCGGTGAGATAGTGCATGGGCGATCCTTGGGGGGTGGCCGGTTACAGCCGAGCTGGTCAGGGGGGAAGATGGGGGTTCTACGAGAGAGGGGTAGGAGACGATGGCTGAGATCGTCCGGGCCGGGCTCGTCCAGCAGCGCTGGACCGGGGACAAGGAATCGATGATCCAGGCGGCGGTGGGACATATCGCCACCGCGGCCTCGGCCGGCGTGCAGGTGGTCTGCCTTCAGGAGCTGTTCTACGGACCGTACTTCTGCCAGGTGCAGGACGCCGACTACTACTCCTACACCGAGGGCATCCCCGACGGGCCGACCACTCGTTTGCTGCAGGAGGTGGCCCGCCAGCACAGCATCGTGATCGTCGCGCCGATGTACGAGGAGGAGCACCCAGGCATCTACTACAACACCGCCGCGGTGATCGACGCCGACGGCAGCTACCTGGGCAAGTACCGCAAGACGCACATCCCGCAGGTCAAGGGCTTCTGGGAGAAGTTCTACTTCAGGCCGGGCAACATGGGCTACCCGACCTTCGACACCGCGGTCGGCCGGATCGGCGTGTACATCTGCTACGACAGGCACTTCCCCGAGGGCTGGCGCGCGCTCGGCCTGGCCGGCGCCAGGATCGTGTTCAACCCGTCGGCGACCAGCCGCGGCCTGTCCCAGTACCTGTGGCGGCTTGAGCAGCCCGCCTCCGCGGTGGCCAACGAGTACTTCGTCGGCGCGATCAACCGGGTCGGCATCGAGCCGCTCGGCGACAACGACTTCTACGGCCAGACCTACTTCGCCGACCCGCGCGGCCAACTGATGGGCGACGCCGCCTCGGACGACAAGGACGAGGTCGTGGTGCGGGACCTAGATATGGAACAGCTTGCCGAGGTCCGCAACCTGTGGCAGTTCTACCGCGACCGCCGCCCCGACCAGTACGGGCCGCTGGTGCAGCCATGAGCGGGAGAGCGCAGCCATGAGCGGGAGAGCAGAGCCATGAGCGGGAGAGCAGAGCCATGAGCGGGAGAGCAGAGCCATGAGCGGGAGAGCAGAGCCATGAGCGGGAGAGCGCAGCCATGAGCGGGAGAGCGCAGCCATGAGCACGACCCTGATCAGCGGCGGCACGGTGGTGACCGCCAGCGGGACGCTGGCCGCCGACGTGCTGGTGGCCGGGGAGAAGATCGCGGCTGTCCTTGCCCGGGAGGTAACTGGGGTCGCTGGGGCTGGCGAGACTGACAGTGCTGGTGGTGCCGCTGGTGCCGCTGGTGCCGCTGAGAGCGCCGCCGCGCAGGCCGCGGATCGGGTCATCGACGCGACCGGCAAGTACGTGCTGCCCGGCGGGATCGACGTGCACACGCACATGGAGATGCCGTTCGGCGGCACGTTCTCCGTGGACACGTTCGAGACCGGCACCCGCGCCGCGGCGTGGGGCGGCACCACCACGATCGTCGACTTCGCGGTCCAGGCCAAGGGCACCTCGCTGCTGGCCACCCTGGACAAGTGGCACTCCAAGGCGGACGGCAACTGCGCGATCGACTACGGCTTCCACATGATCGTCTCCGACGTCAACGACCAGACGCTGAAGGAGATGGACGCCTGCATCGAGGCCGGGGTCAACAGCTTCAAGATGTTCATGGCCTACCCCGGCGTGTTCTACGCGACCGACGGCGAGATCCTGCTCGCCATGCAGCAGGCGGCGCGTTCCGGTGCGACCGTGATGATGCACGCGGAGAACGGCATCGCCATCGACCAGCTGGTCGCGCAGGCGATCGCGGCGGGCCGAACCGACCCGGTCAACCACGGCCTGACCCGGCCGCCCGAGCTCGAGGGCGAGGCGACCTCGCGGGCGATCACGCTGGCCAAGGTGGCGGCCTGCCCGCTGTACATCGTGCACCTGTCCGCCAGCCAGGCGCTCGAGGCGGTCGCCGAGGCGCGCGATGGCGGGCAGAACGTGTTCGCGGAGACCTGCCCGCAGTACCTGTTCCTGTCCCTGGACGACCTGGCCAGGCCGGACTTCGAGGGCGCCAAGTTCGTCGCCTCGCCGCCGCTGCGGCCCAAGGACCACCAGGCCTCGCTGTGGCGCGGCCTGCGGACCAATGACCTGTCGGTGGTGTCGACCGACCACTGCCCGTTCTGCTTCAAGGAGCAGAAGGAACTCGGCCGCGGCGACTTCTCCAAGATCCCGAACGGGATCCCGGGCGTCGAGCACCGGATGGACCTGCTGCACCAGGGGGTCGTGGCGGGCCAGCTGACGCTGCCGCGCTGGGTCGAGGTCGCGTCCACCACGCCGGCCAGGATGTTCGGCCTGTACCCGCGCAAGGGCGTGATCGCGGCCGGCTCAGACGCCGACATCGTGATCTACGACCCGGCGGCACGGCAGACGCTGTCCGTTGCTACCCACCACATGAACGTGGACTACTCGGCGTACGAGGGGATGGAGATCACCGGCCGGGTGGTGACCACGCTGTCCCGCGGCCGGACGGTGGTCGACGACGGCGAGTACACCGGTGCGGCGGGCCACGGCGCCTTCCTGCCACGCGGGCTGAATCAGTATCTGCTGTAACGGGCACCACGGCCCGTTCTGCATATAAAAGCTTTTTGTTTTTAGGCGGGGAGGGATAGGGATGGATTTCGGGGTCGTGCTGCAGAACAACCCGCCGGCCAGAGCGGTCGTCGAGCGGATGCGACAGGCCGAGGACGCGGGATTCGGCTACGGCTGGACGTGGGATTCGCACGTGCTGTGGCAGGAGCCGTTCGTCGTCTACTCGCGGATCCTGGACGCGACGTCGGCCATGACCGTGGGGCCGATGGTGACCAACCCGGGCACCAGGGACTGGTCGGTGATCGCGTCGCTGTTCGCGACGCTGAACGAGATGTACGGCAACCGGACCGTGTGCGGGATCGGCCGCGGCGACTCGGCGCGGCGGGTCATCGGCCAGCCGCCGATGACGCTTGCCGCGCTGTCGGATGCGATGACGGTGATCAAGGGCCTGGCCGAGGGGCGCGAGGTGATCCACCACGGCCAGCCGCTGCGCATCCCGTGGGTGCGCGACGGCAAGCTGGAGATCTGGATGGCCGGCTACGGCCCGAAGGCGCTCAGGCTCACCGGCGAGCAGGCCGACGGGTTCATCCTGCAGACCGCCGACCCCGACATCGCCAGGTGGACGATCAGCGCGGTGCGTTCGGCGGCGAAGGAGGCAGGGCGCGACCCGGACGCGATCACCATGTGCGTTGCCGCGCCCGCCTACGTCGGGGACGACCTGCGGCACCAGCGGGAGCAGCTGCGGTGGTTCGGCGGCATGGTGGGCAACCACGTCGCGGACCTGGTCGCCAGGTACGGCACGGACGGACCGGTGCCGCGGGCGCTGACCGACTACATCGCCGGGCGCGAGGGTTACGACTACGCGCACCACGGCAAGTCGGACAACCCGGACGTGGACTTCGTGCCGGACGAGATCGTGGACAGGTTCTGCCTGGTCGGCCCGGCGTCCGCGCACGTGGAGCGGCTGCACGAGCTGGCCGAGGCCGGTGCGGGGCAGTTCGCCCTCTACCTGATGCACGACCAGGAGCCCGAGACGCTCGCGGCGTACGGGAAGGAGATCATTCCCGCGCTGCGGTTATGTCGTCCTTAGTCGCTCCCGGCGCTGTCGGTGCTTGGGCTTGCGGTAGCGGCGGGTCCGGGGACGAGGCCCTCGACCGCGGGCAGGGCCTGCTGGTCGGCCAGCGCGATGGCAAGCTCGCCCGCGGCGTTGGGGTGCAGCGGGGCGGGATCGGCCGGGCCCTGCACGTAGGGATTCTCCGTGCACAGCTCGTGGCCGGCGAACGACGGCGCGACCACCCCGAAGCCGAACGTCTTCGCTCCCTGGGCCAGCACGGCGTTGAGCTGGGCCAGGCGGGAGGCCAGCACCTTCTCCTTGGCCGGGGTAAGGCCGTAGCTGCTGAGGCAGCCGATGTTGGAGCCGAACGGCGAGTAGTACTCGTTGACGAGGACGGCGGGGATGCCTGGCAGCTCGGCCAGGTCCAGCAGGAGCTGGTAGTAGCTGCGGGTGAAGGCGCCGATCTGCTCGTTGAAGTAGGCGGAGGACACCTTGTCGTTGCAGACGGTGCTTGCCGCGCACAGCCGGGTCATGATCGACCACTGCACGTCGTCCGCGCCGATGCTGACGATGATCACCTTGGCATGCGTGGCCTGCTGGAGCTCGACGACCTGGGGAGGCGCTACCTGGCCGTCGGGCAGGACCTGGGCGCCCTGCAGGCCGTTCTGGATCGTGGCGCCGCTGCAGGCCAGGTTCAGCACGTTCCAGTTGTTCACCGACGCCAGGTCGGCGGCGTAGGACTCGTTGCTGCGGCCGCAGGCCCGGTCAAGCGCGCTGGCGCCGGGCGGGATCGGGTTGCCTATGGCGGCCGCGGTCGAGTCGCCGATGACGACCGCCTGCACGCCGGGCAGCGGCCTTGCGACGCTCTGCGGCGTGGTCTGCAGCGGGTCGGTGCCGACCAGGTCGTCGAGGGTCTTCACGCTGCGCAGCACCTTCGGCGTGCTCGACGCGGTCAGCAGGACGCCGCCGACGTTCACGGCCAGCAGGACGGCGAGCCCGGCGCCCACGGTCTTCGCCATGTTCGCGTATGACTGCCTGCGGATGCCCGCCACCGCGATCAGCGCGACGACGGCGAAGCCCGCCGCGATCAGCACCTCCCACTCGAAGTAGCGCGTCCAGCCCTGCGCCAGCTGCTGGGACAGGTTCAGCTCGATCTCGCGCGGGTTGTCGGACCGCAGCAGCCGCGTGACCTGCTTGTCGATCGTGATGTGGGTGAGCTGCAGCAGCGGGCGGATCGGGCCCTCGAACTGCGGCTTGGTGGGCATCACCTGGCCGAACAGGTCGAGCTCGCCGGGACCTTTCAGGCTGAAGGTCGGCGACGCGGCCCCCACCCGCGCGGTCTGGCCCGCGGCCGAGACCGTCTGCAGCGGCGTGACCTGCAACGACAGCCAGATCGAGCCGACGGTGACGACGACGAAGACAACCAGATAGAAGGCAGCGATGCGGGTGAATCGTAGGGTCGATCGAAGGAAGGAAGAGATCTCAGGCCCCCCGGAACCACGTAGCCATCGTTTTCAGGCTACCCAGGTGCCGCGGAGGGCAACCGCTGAGCGGCGTTCTGCGGGCTAGTCCTGGCCGGTGCGGCACGGGTGGCGAGTGGTTAAAGGGCTTGCTTGCGCTCTAGGTAGCTGAGGGCGAACCAGCCGAAGGGGACGGGCAGCCAGAAGGTGAGCAGCCGGAACAGGAGCACCGCGCTGGCCGCGATCGTGCCGTGCATGCCGGTGGCGATCAGCCCGGCGGTCAGCGCCGCCTCGACGGCGCCGAGGCCGCCGGGAGTGGGGATGATGGAGCCGAGCGCGCTACCTGTCAGGTAGACCACGGCGACGCTGGCGAAGGCCACCGAGCCGCCGAACGCGCGGGCGCAGGCGGCCAGGCAGCAGATGTAGGACAGGTCAAGCAGCAGCGAGCCGCCGATGCCCTGGGCGAGCTTGCGCGGCTGCTGCGCGACCTCGAGCAGCCTCGGCAGCACCTGGCTGAAGATCGGCGCGAGCCGGGCCCGCAGCAGCCGGCGCCCCGCGGGCACCGCGACCACCGCCAGGGCCAGCACGACGAGCCCGGCAAGCACGAAGTAGAACCACTTCGGCGGGGCGAACGGATGCCGGGCGGCCGCCCCCGCGACGGCGACGAACACGATGAGCAGGAGCACGTGCAGGACGAAGGCGGACACCTGGGCGACGCCGACGCTGGCCACCGCGTCCGCGTTCTGGATCTTCCTGCGCTGCAGGTAGCGGAGGTTGAGCGCGACCCCGCCGACGGCGGCGGGCGTGACCAGGGTGACGAAGGACGCGGCCAGCTGGGCCAGCAGGGTGCGGAAGAACGTCAGCTTCTCGGTGACGAAGCCGGTCAGCGACAGCGTTGCGCCGACGTACGTCGCCGCGGACAGCGCGAGCCCGACGATGCCCCAGCGCCAGTCCGCCTGCCGCAGCACGTGCCCGAGGCTGACCCGGGCGAGCTCGCCCGCGAGCAGGTACGACGCGGCGACCGTGGCGACCAGCGTGACCAGCGTACGCAGCTTGATGCGCTCCAGCTGGACCGGGGCGACCTCGCCGCCGGGCACGGCGGCGAGCAGCTTCTTGCGCAGCGCGGGCAGCACGTCCCTGTGGCGGCGCAGCTCCGCCCTGGTGGACCGGGCCAGGGCCACTCGCTGCAGCAGCGGCACCACGGCGACGAGCTCGCCGGCGCCGGCCTTCTTCAGCGCCAGGTCGGCGGCCCGGTCCGGCCCGACGATGAGCGCGAGCTCGGCGATGAGCTGCGCCACGTCGAGGCGGATCTGCAGGTCGCTGGCCGCTATGTCACCGTCGCCCGGGTTGAGCAGCATGATCTTCCCGTCGTCGGTGAGCATGATGCGGTCGGCGGTGAGCGACCGGTGGGTGACCCGGTGCGCGTGCAGCTGGTGGACGGCGTCCCAGATATCGGCGAGCTCGGCGTCTGTGACATCGGTGAAGTCCGCCAGGGTGGCGCCCTCGTGGTGGTCGCTGGCGAGGACGCTGGCCTCCGGGCCGGCCGGGACCACCGCGCGCAGGATCGGCGTCGGGGCGCCGGAATCCGCGGCCGCGTAGCTCAGCAGCGCCCGGTGCTCCACGGTGCGTTCGGTGGACAGCGCGGCGCCGCGGGATACCTGGCCGCGCAGCAGTATCGACCGGTACAGCCGGTAGACCGCCCCGGCCGCCTGCTGATCGCGGTCGTAGACGGCGACGTCCAGATGGGCGCCGTCGCTCGTCGTCGCTGCGTAGTGGCGTGATCCCTCGCCCTTTGGTGCGTTGCGGCCATGCGCTGCCGCCGCGGAGCCCGTCGGGGCGTCGCGCCCGGCCGGCCGGATGCGGCTCATCGCCACGACCGGCTGGCCCGCGGTGGTCAGCGCGGCCGCGATGTCCGTCGCGCTTGGGCGCTGGGACTGTGAGCCCGCCGCGTACCTGACGGCGAGGCCGATCGCGCGGCCGACGAGCACCGTGATCAGGAACGACAAGATCGTCGTGTGCGCTGCCGCCAGGTGCACGATCGCGTAGACGCCGACGGCGATCCACAGCGAGTTCCGCCAGCCCGGCCGTCCGGACAGGCCGATTATCGTCGCGTACGCGACCAGGCCGGCCAGGTACGGGTCGAGCGCCGAGACATGGCTCGTGCCAGGGCGCGCCATGATGATCGCGTCGTAGAGCTTGGCGGCGAACGCGCGCCGCAGCGCCTCGTTGACGATTTCCGCCGCGGCGAAGGCGATGATGCCGGTGCCCACGGCCTCGGCGAGGCGCTGCCCCTGGCGCCGGACGAGCTGGCGGACGGCAAGGGCCACCGGGATGATGAGGATGGCGAACAGGGCCAGGGCGGGCGCCGTGTCGAGCAGGGCGTGCGGCAGGCTGTTGCTCGCCGCGACAATATCGGTCTCCACGCCGGTCGTCGTCGCGCTGGCCGCGACGCCGGCCACCGCAAGGGCGACGATCTCGATGCAGGAGGTGGTGCAGCGCAGCAGGTCGACCGGCTTGCGGATCCTCCGCTCAAGGTGGTCCTCCACCCGGACCGGCTCCAGCTGCTGGGATGTCACGGCACGATAGTGTCATCTGCCCGCCCCGTCGCATAGATGCACCGCCGCGCAGGCCTGTGTGCTGCGCGCTTGCTGTCCCCGGCGGTACCGCCTAGCGTCAGCGGTGCGAGGCAGGCACTTGATCAGGCGTCGATCGCGGTGATGCCCGGCAGGTCGCCAAGGCGAGCCTTAGCGTCTCGGCTCAGCACGAGACGGCCGGTCTCGGCTGCGTGCGCGGCGATAATCAGGTCATGTGCACCGCGCGGACGGCCCGATTTGCGGACGTGGGCGAGCAGGCGCGCATGGTGTGCCGCTGTGGCCTGGGTGTAATCCAGCACGTCGATGACTGCCGTGATCGCGGCGAGCGCCCGCGCTCTGTCAGCCGCGCGTTCCGGGGTATCGGCCAGTTCGATGCCGGTGCGGTACTCGGCGATGGACACCGATGCGACTGCTAGTTCGTCGTCGTCGAGTGCTGACTGGTTCATCGTTCCGCGTTCATAGGCGATGAGAACGTTCGTGTCCAGGATCAGGCGTCGGCCCATGGATCGGGCACCTCCGAGGTCACCAGGGTCAGGGCCGCGGTGATGTTCCTGACGAAAGTGTCATCGGGTGGCGCGGTCCCTTCGAGGGCTACGCGTAGGTCGGCGCCGGTGCGGCGGTGAGCCGGACCGATCTCGGCTACCGCGTGGTTTCCTCGCACGATTGTCACCCTTTCGCCGCGTTCGACTGCGTCGAGCAGGTCTGAGAAGTGCCGGGACGCCTCGGTGGCGGTCATGGTCCGCATATCCGAATGATATCTGATAATCAGATTCTGCGCGATCAGGCACTGCCCTGGTGGGCAGCGAGCGGGAGTCGCCGCACGGACTGCCAACGGTCGCCGTCGAAGGCGATGATGGCGACGTGGGTGATGGTGAACCGGGTATCGAAATGGGTGCTGGCCAGTTCGTCCCAGGCTTGGCGGCCGCGGGTCGAGGTGCGGGGATGGACGATGGTGACGTGGGGCGGGAAACCGATCATGAGGTCGGGCGGTATGACGGCGGCCCGGAAGGCTTCGATGCCGCCGTCTCGGTCATGCACGCGGAGAAACACCCCTTCTGCCGGTGAGCCGATGTAGAAGGCTGGGCCGAGCGCGATGGTGAACTGTGCCGCGCCAGTCGCCGCGCTTTCTGCTAGTCGTTCCAGGTCGGTGCCGATGGGGACCTCCTCGGGGTAGATGAGGGTGACATGGGCGGCGATCTGGCCTGCCATCACCGGATCCCACCGGGCTCGCAGGGTCTTCCACCGGCCCGCCATGCCGAGGGTCCAAGAACGCGGTCGCGTGAGCCCGTACCGTCGCTCCGTGGCGTCGCGATGACACAACGTTTACCGTACTGCCGACTTCGCGGCGATCGACCGCGACAAGCCCCAACCCACGCAGCTGACGGTAGTGGGTTGGCCTGAATGCCACGGCACCGCACCGCCCCGGCCGCGCCGCGCCGCACTGGCCCGGCTCGACCTGGCCCTCGCCCTGAGCGCGGCCGGGAAGGACGACGAAGCCGCCAGCACGGCGCTGGAGGCCGTCCAGTCCGGCTGCCTGGCACCCGTCGATGGCCGCCGCGTCCAGGACATCATCCGCGCCGTCTCGGCCAGCCGGGCGCCGGGATCGCGGGAACTGGCCGAGGCATACCGTGACGATGGCGGCGAGGCCCCGGTCACTAGGCTGGGGGCGCGGCAGCCACCCGAATGACATCGAGGTCGCCGACCACGGCCGCCGGGTGATGGTCCGGGACACGAACGACCGTACCGGTGCGGTACCACGATTCAACACGGCCGCGTGGCGCAGGTTCGCGGACTAGGTAAAGCGTTCGTTAGCGTCTGGGTCTGGCGGGCTCCCCGGAGGGCGTGCCAGCGCTCCAGCGTCTCGCCCTTCCACGTGGCCGTACCGAGGCTGCCCTTCAGGCGGTGATGGCGTTCCGGTGAGGATCTCGATCGCGGGTCTGCCCGGATGATGTCGAAGGCGCGCCGCAGGTTGCCGGCCGCGTGGCGGCCTAGTTTCTCCCATCCGTCGGCTGCCTCGTTACTGGCGAAGCGCAGGTCGTGTTCTTCTTCGCCCGGTGGCGGGGCCGCGCGTTCGCCGCGCCGGGGGCTCACCCCTGACCTGGCGGAGGCGGGACGGGCCCTAGATCCCCCTCGGGAGCCGCGGTCATGATCTCCAGCAGCACCGGGTCGGCGTAGACCTCCGCTGAGTGCCGCCACTGAGTGAGGAGCACGGCCACGGGAGCAAGGTTCTCAAGCTCCACGGCTCCCTTGGCGACGGTCACGAGTTCGGTCACGAACACGTCGACGTCCGCCTCGGGCAGGAAGGTCACCCACGGCAGGGCGTCACGCAGCAGTGCCCTGAGCATGCCGATGTTCTCCGAGCTCACCAGGCCTGCGAGGAGCCGGGTGGTGAAGTCCACCACGGTTGTGTCGCGCTCAAGCTGTTCGATCCGCATCAGCGCGAGGTCACCTGCGTCGCGTCGCCGTAGCCGCAGGGCGCGGACAGAGTCCAGCCGCTCAGCGGTCGCCGCGGGATGATGCAGCAGTTCGCTGAATGGCACATCGTCATAGGCTGCGGTCATGACATCCACAGTACCGTGGAACTCTTGGCCAGGCTAGACAGGTTGTCCCGGGAGGCCCGTGCTGTCGGCCAGCGCCGGGTACTACGAAACGTAGTAACATGTGGTCTGTGAACGGCGCCGTGCCCACGACGATCATCGTCGTCGGCCTCGTGCTCGCCGGGTATGCGCTGCTGATGACTGCCCGGAACCGGCGAATGGGCGTTAGCTTGCTCGCCGCGCTCGGCGTCCTTGAGATCCTGCTGCTTGTCCTGGTCGGCATCATCGTGGCCAAGCTCGCCGACGGCGGACGCCCGACCTCGCTGCCTACGCTGATCGGATACCTGGTCGCGATGCCGATCGTCCCGGTGGCCGCGGCGTTCTGGGGGCTGCTGGAGCGGTCACGGTGGGGCCCGGCGGTCGTCGCCGTCGCCGGACTCGTCGCGGCCGTGCTCATGGTCCGCCTGCATCAGATCTGGCCGGTCATCCATGTCTGAAACCGCGGCATCACCGGAAACCGCGGCATCACCGGAGCCTGCGGCGTCGCAGCCGGGCTCGACCAGGACGGGCCCGGGTCGGCTGCTTGTCGCCATCTACGCGCTGTTCGCGCTCTCCGCTTCCGCGCGGGCTGGGGTGCAGATCGCGACGAAGTTCGGCCATGCTCCGGTCGCCTACCTGCTGTCGGCCTTCGCCGGTGTGGTCTACATCCTCGCCACGGTCACCCTCGCCAACGGCAGTCAAACGGCACGCCGGATCGCCGTCGTCTCCTGCTCGGTCGAGCTCGCAGGCGTCCTCGCGGTCGGCACCTGGAGCCTCGCCGACCCGGCCACCTTCCCCGATGCCACGGTGTGGTCTGGCTACGGCAGCGGCTATGGCTTCGTGCCGCTCGTCCTTCCCGTCTTCGGCCTGCTCTGGCTCAGCCGCTGGAGCCGACGGGCCAGAACGCGGCGAACCATCGCGACGCCAGCGGGAGATGCAGGCGAAGCGACAGGTAGCGGCGTAGATCATGGTGAGAGCAGCGGATCAGGCCAGGGCGCAGAGGCTGCCGTCGCCGACGGCAGGACCCAGCGCACTTAGCTGCCGCGGCCGTTCACGCGAACCTTGATCAACGTCTCCTTCCCCCCGGTCGCCCGCCCCGCGGCCGACCGCCAGGCAGCGCTCACGGCGAGCATCGCGTGACACTGGCATGATCGGCGGCATGATCGGACGGATGCATCACGTGGTGCTCGACTGCCCGGACCCCGATACGCTCGCCGGGTTCTACTCCGCGCTGCTGGGGCTGCCGGTGACGTACCGGGACGACGACTGGGTCGTGGTCGCGGCCAGCGAGACGTCTTCCGGGCTCGCGTTCCAGCGTGCTCCGGGTAACCTGGCGCCGACCTGGCCAGATCCCGCGGTGCCGCAGCAGTTCCACCTCGACATCATGGTCGAGGATGCTGCCGCCGCGGGGCCGCGGGTTCTGGCGCTTGGCGCGGTCCAGCTTGACGGGGAGAACGTCTATGCCGACCCGGCCGGGCATCCGTTCTGCCTGATCCGGCGGCCCCGGTGGGCGCCGCCGATCCCTGAGGACGACTGAGCAAGTATGGCGCTGGGCGTGGTACCCACCTCTCGTTCGGCCAAAATGAATGACGATACGGCGGGCGGCGGGTGCGGGCGGAGGCGTGGGGTAGCGGGGCGGCGTCGGGGCGTATCGTTCGGGCATGAAGCCTTCGGAGGTTCGCCGCCTGATCAAGATGAAGCCGTTCGAGCTGAACGCGGCGCGGCGGCGGCTTGCGGGCTGCCACGACATCGGGGACCTGCGCAAGGTGGCGCGGCGGGTGATTCCGCGGCCGGTCTTCGACTACGTCGACGGCGGCGCGGACGAAGAACTGTCGATGGCGGCGAACATCAGGGCGTTCCGGCGGTGGCGGTTCCAGCCTCGCGCCCTGGTCGACGTGTCCGGGGTGGACACGTCCACCCGGATCCTGGACCGCGCGGTGCCGCTGCCGCTGGCGCTCGCGCCAACCGGGTACACGCGGATGATGCACCCGGACGGCGAGATCGGCGCGGCGCGGGCGGCGCAGCGGCACGGGCTGCCGTACACGCTGTCCACGATGGCGACCACGACCATCGAGGACGTTGCCGCGGGCGCGCAGCCCGATCTTTGGTTCCAGCTGTACATTCTGCGCGACAGCGGGCTGAGCAAGGAACTCGTGGACCGGGCCGCCGCGGCCGGGTACCGGGTGCTCGTGGTCACCGTGGACTGCTTCGTGACCGGGCACCGGACGAGGGACCGGCGGAACGGGCTGGTCATCCCTCCGGAGCTGACCGTGACGACGCTGGCGAGCATCGCGTCGCGGCCCGGTTACTGGGTGCGGATGCTGCGCAGCCCGCTGATCGACTTCGCCAACTTCACCGGGCACCCGGCGGTGACCATCGAGGGCACGGGATCGCTGTTCAACCCGGCCATCACCTGGGACGACATCGCCTCGCTGCGGGATCGGTGGCCGGGCAAGCTGGTCATCAAGGGGCCGCTCGGGCCGGCGGACGCGCGGCAGGCTGTCTCGCTCGGGGCGGACGGCCTGCAGCTGTCCAACCACGGCGGCCGGCAGCTCGACCGGACGGTGGCGCCGGTCGACCTGATCGTACCGGTGCGCGACGCGGTGGGGCCTGAGGTGCCGCTGCTTGTCGACTCCGGCGTCAGGCACGGCTCGGATATCGCGGTGGCGCTGGCGCTCGGGGCGGACGGGTGCGCGATCGGGCGGGCCTATCTCTACGGGCTGATGACCGGGGGCGAGGCGGGGGTGGACAAGGCACTCGGCGTGCTGGCGGCTCAGTTCGGGCGGACGCTGCAGCTGATGGGCGTTCGGTCGGTCCGGGAGTTGCGGGACACGGGGAGGGATCTGCTCACGCGGTCGTGAGAGGCTTTGCTTCGGGCGGGCTCACGTTCGGGGCTGGGCTTGCTTCGGCTCGGCTCTTGCGCAGGGTCGCGGTGGCGTGGGTACGGTGAGGCATGATTTCTACCGGACAGGTGCTTGCGTTCGGGCTGGCGTCATTCGTGCTCATCATCATCCCGGGGCCCGGGGTGCTGTTCATCGTGGGACGGGCGCTGGCGCACGGGCGCCGGGTCGCGCTGGCGACGGCGTGCGGGCACGCCGCGGGTAACTACGTGGTGGCGGCGTGCGTGTCGGTCGGCCTCGGCACCATCCTGCAACGCTCGGACCAGGTGTTCATCGCGGTCAAGATCGTCGGCGCACTATACCTGGTGTGGCTGGGCGTGCACGCGATACGCCGTCGCAAGTCGCTGGCTGGGGCGTTCGACGCTGGCGCCGGGCCGCGGGACGGCTGGCGCGCGGCGCGGGACGGGTTGGTGGTGGGCCTGACAAACCCGAAGGCATTCATCCTGTTCGGCGCGATACTGCCGCAGTTCGTGAACCGGGCCGAGGGGAACGTCCCGGGGCAGATGCTGCTGCTCGCCCTGGTCTCGGTCACGATCGGGGTGATCTCGGACTGCTGCTGGGCGGTCGCGGCCAGCACGGTGCGATCCTGGTTCGCGCGCTCGCCGCGGCGCTTCGAGCTGGTCGGCGGGGCCGGAGGGCTCGCCATGATCGGCGTCGGCCTGACCGTGGCGCTCACCGGGCGGAACAGCTGATGCTATAGCGGCCTTTACCCCTTTGTTTCGGCCCACGATATTTGAAATATCCCGGATGCAAACCTCAGGGGCATCATGGGTATCGGGAGAGGGGGGTAGCGAATCATTGTGGATAGTTACCTACCGGAATGTGGGGGGTAAATATCCACAATCATCTGAGTTGTACTCGGCACGGACGGATCGCGGGTTGGTAGGATCCCGGCAACTGCCGCAAAAGGGGCTATTGGCTTAGCTTGGGAGGGACTTTTAAGGCGGGCGGATCGTGCCTGGGGGGCTGACCGTGACGGGAGGCTTCGGCCGTGAGTTTCAGCGCCCCGGACGCCGAGGCGAACCCCCTGGTTGGGATCGACGGTACCGTGCCGCACTCGGCGCGGATCTGGAATTACTGGCTGGGCGGCAAGGACAATTACGCCGTCGACAGCGCAGCCGGGGACCTGTTCCTTGCCACCTTCCCCGATATCGCCGTCATCGCGAGGGCGACCAGGGCGTTCATGGGCCGCGCGGTACGGTATCTGGCCGGGGAGGCCGGTATACGGCAGTTCATGGATATCGGGACCGGCCTGCCCAGCGCCGACAGTACGCATGAGATCGCCCAGTTGGTCGCGCCGGAATCGCGGATCGTCTATGTCGATAACGACCCTGTGGTGCTGGCGCACGCGCACGCGCTGCTCAAGAGCTGCGCGGAGGGGACGACCGACTACGTCGACGCGGACTTGCGCGATCCTGAAACCATTCTCGGCGAGGCCGGCCGGACGCTCGACTTCAGCCGGCCGGTCGCGGTCATGCTGCTGGGCATCCTGGGACACATCACCGACGACGGTCAGGCGCGGTCGATCGTGCGCCGCCTCACGGACGCCGTGCCCGCCGGGAGCTACCTCGTGGTCAGCGACGGCACGAACGTCGTCAAGGGTGACCGGGGTCAGGCCGCCCAGGACGACTACAACGACAGCGGCGCGGAGCCGTACTGCCTGCGCAGCATCGAGCGGATCACCCGGTTCTTCGACAGGCTGGACCTAATGGCTCCCGGCGTGGTTTCGGTATCCCGGTGGCGGCCTGGAACCGGGGAGGTGCCGGAGGAAGTAGACGCGTTCTGCGGAGTGGGGCAGAAGCGCTGAACGGGCGCGTGCGGCGGGGTCAGGTCGGGCGGGGGGAGAGGGGCGGGCGGGGCTTGCGGGGGCCGGAGGAGGTGTCGGGGGGAGGCGGGGGTGGCTGCTTGTCCAGCTCCTCCAGGGCCAGGTGTACGGCGGTCTCGAGCTGGGCGTCGCGGTCCGCGGCCCAGTCATCGGGGGTGTTCAGCACCTCGACGTCCGGGTCGACGCCGTAGTTCTCCACGCTCCAGCCGTACCGGTCGAACGAGAACGCGTACTTGGGCACGGTCATCCGGGTGCCGTCGACCAGCGCGTAGGAGCCCTCGATGCCGATCACGCCGCCCCAGGTGCGGGTGCCGACGACCGGGCCGAGGCCGAGCACGCGGACCGCCGCCGTGACGATGTCGCCGTCGGACCCGGCGAACTCGTCCGCCAGCGTGACCACCGGGCCGCGCCGCGCCTCGCGCGGGTAGCTCCTTGGCTGGAAGTAGCGTCCCCTGGTCCAGCCGATGACGTGCCGGGCCACCTTCTCCACGACCAGCTGGGAGGTGTGCCCGCCGCTGTTCCCGCGGACGTCGAAGATCAGCCCATCGCGGCCCATCTCGGTGCGCAGGTCGCGGTGGAAGTGCGCCCAGCCCTCCCCCATCATGTCCGGGACATGCAGGTAGCCGAGGCGCCCGTCGCTCAGCTCGCGGACCAGCCGACGCCGGCTCGCCACCCAGTCCTGATACCGCAGCCGGCGCTCGCTGCGCAGCGGCACCACGACCACCTCGCGGGACGGCCCGTCGGCTGAGGGCCGGACCGTCAGCTCCACCGGCTTGCCCGCCGTGCCGGCCAGCAGCGGCCACGGGCCGCGCACCGGATCGACCGGCTGCCCGTCTACGGCCACCAGCTCATCGCCCGGACGCACGCCGACGCCTGGCGCGGTAAGCGGCGAGCGCGCCCGCGGGTCGGACGACTCGCCGGGCAGCACCCGGTCCACGACCCAGCGCCCGGCGGCGTCACGCGCGATGTCCGCGCCGAGCAGGCCCACCGGGACGTCGTCCGGGAAGCCGTCGCTTGCGGGGTGCACGTAGGCGTGCGAGGTGCCGAGCTCGCCGAACAGCTCCCAGAGCAGGTCGGCGAAGTCGTCCGAGCCGCGGATCAGGTCCACCAGCGGCCGGTAGGCATCGAGCACGCCGTCCCAGTCCACGCCCGACATGTCCGCCACCCAGAAGTCGCGGCGCATCCGCCGGCCCGCCTCGGCGTAGGCGTGCCGCCACAGCGCGGCCGGGTCGGCCTCGAACCGGGCCCTCGACATGTCCACGGTGACCGATTCGTCGGAGTCATGATCCTCCTTGGCTTCGGACGGGACCACGCATACGTCGTCGTCGTCGCCGATCACCAGGCGCGTTCCGTCGCCGCTGACGTCGAACCAGTCCAGTTCGTCCGCCAGCACGGTGACCTCGCGCTTGCGCAGGTCGAACCGCTCCAGCGACGAGCGCGGCGAGTCATCGTCAAGGTCCGCGCCGCTCTCGCCGAGCACGCCGGTAAGCGGGGTGCGCAGCCAGACCAGCCCGCCCTTGACCGCGGACAGGTAGTGGTACCTGGCCTCCTCGACGGGGACGCCCACCACCCGGTCGGCAAGGCCGTCGGCGTCGACGACGATCGCGTCCTGGTCGGCGGAATCGGTGTCGGAATCGTCGCCCGAGTCGTCGTCGTGGGAGTCGTCGGCGGAGTCCTCGGTCAGTGAGCGTCCGCCGAGGAGCGGGCCGAACGGTGACGGGGTCCGCGCGGCCAGCGGCACCAGGTACGGGCGGATGCCGAACGGGAACGACAGATCGAACGAGTGCGCGTCGTAGACCGGGTCGAAGCTGCGCCTGGACAGGAACGCGAGGTACAGCCCGTCGGCGGTGAACACCGGCGAGGTGTCGGAGAACCGGCCGTCGGTCACGTCGATGACCTCGCCGTCGGCGATCCTCGCCACCCGGATCCGGCGCAGCGGCCTCGGTCCGCTCTGGGACCAGGCCAGCCAGGCCGAGTCCGGGGACCAGGAAATCCCGCTGACCGGACCGTCGTCTGAAGCCGCCAGCTCAGTGACCTCTCCGGAGGTGACGTCGACGGCAAGCAGCCTGCCGTCCTGCGCGGCCGCAGCGACCGTCGCGCCGTCCGGCGAGGCCTCCAGGTCCACCACGCTGCCGAGCAGGCCCCCGGCCAGCAGGATCGGACCGGTCTCGCCGGACGCCGAGCCTGACACAGCGGATCCAGGGCCGGACTCGGCGGATCCAGGGCCGGACTCGGCGGACCCAGGGCCGGACTCGGCGGACCCAGGGCCGGACTCGGCGGACCCAGGGCCGGACTCGGCGGACCCAGGGCCGGACTCGGCGGACCCAGGGCCGGACTCGGCGGATCCGGGCACGGTGGCGATCGCGAGGGCGTCGGCGCCAGTGGCGTCGGTGACCCAGACCGCCCGGCCGGAGCCCAGCACCCGCGGCAGCCTGGCCCTCGCGTCGGGGTGCACGTACAGGGCCGGAGCCGGGCCGTCCTTGTGCGTGAGCCAGTGCACGGTGCCGCGCACCTCCACCACGCTGGCCTGGCCGGTCTGATCGCAGTCCAGGTCACCGAGGTGATCGGCCGCGGAGATCAGTCGCGGCGCGCGCCCGGCGGCCGGGGAACTCAGGGTGAGCTCGATCTTGTGCGGCTCGGGCGCGTCGGGCCCGTCCAGCATCCAGATCTCCCCCGCCACGTGGTAGACGATCCGGGTGCCGTCGGTGGCCGGGTTCCTGGCGTAGAAGCCGTCGTGGTCGGTGTGCCTGGCCAGATCACTGCCGTCAAGAGCGCACGAGTAGATGTTCCCTGTGCCCTCGAAGTCGGACAGGAAGAACACCCGCCCGCCGATCAGCATCGGGCTGCCAAACTGCCCCTCCACGTCGGCAAGGATCCGGGTGAAGAGGGGATCGGCGGCGGTCGCGGTCCACAGCTTGCCGACCCGGCCGCCGCGGTAGCGCTTCCAGAACGCGGGCTCGCCGCCCACGCTCCCGGTGAGCAGGACGGTGCCCTCGGCCTCCAGTGCCACGTCGTTGACCGGGCCGAACGGCAGCAGCCGCGGCGCGCCCTCGGCCGGGACGACGAACTCCCTGCGGTACTTCACCGCGGGCTGTCCCGCGGCGGTGTTGGCGAGGATCTCGCCGTCGGTGGTCCACCCGCTCACCCGGGTCATCGGGTCGCCCCAGAAGGTCAGCCTGGTCGCGGCGCTGCCCTCGGTGTCGGCCAGGTAGACCTCGGGATCCCCGTCCCGGCAGCTGGCCCAGGCGATGCGGGTGCCGTCACGGGAGAACCGGGGGTAGCTCACCGGCACGTCGTCGGAGGAGAACCGCGTCGCGCGGCCGCCGACCGCCGGGGCCAGCCAGACGTCGTGCCCGGCGACGAAGGTCAGCAGGTCACCGTGGACGTGCGGGTAGCGCAGGTAGCCGCGGGGCATCATGCCGCGCCCCGTGGCCCCCGAGCCGGGCGTGGCGGGAGCGGCGGACGGATCTTGGACGGTCCCGTCGACGGGTCCGGCGGGGCCGCGGGAGGCTGCTTGTCCAGCGTCTCGAGCGCCAACTGCACCGCGGTCTCCAGCTGGGCGTCGCGGCCCGCGGCCCAGTCGTCGGGGGTGTTCAGCACCTCGACGTCCGGGTCGACGCCGTAGTTCTCCACGCTCCAGCCGTACTCGTCGAACCAGAACGCGAACCTGGGCACGGTGATGTGGGTGCCGTCGACAAGCTCGTGGCCGGGGATGCCGTCGATGCCGATCACGCCGCCCCAGGTGCGGGTGCCGACGACCGGGCCGAGGCCGAGCAGCCGGATCGCCGCCGTGACGATGTCGCCGTCGGACCCGGCGAACTCGTCCGCCAGCGTGACCACCGGGCCGCGTCGCCCCTCCTCCGGGTACGGCACGGGCTGCATGCCGCGCCCGTTGTCCCAGCCGATGACGCGGCGGGACAGCTTCTCCACCACCAGCTGCGAGGTGTGCCCGCCGCCGTTCGCGCGCACATCCATGATCAGGGCGTCGAAGCGCATCTCGGTGCGCAGGTCACGGTGGAAGTGCGCCCAGCCCTCCCCCATCATGTCCGGAACGTGCAGGTAGCCGAGGCGGCCTTCGCTCAGCTCGCGGACCAGGCGGCGCCGGCTGGCCACCCAGTCCTGGTAGCGGAGCCGCCGGTCGCTGCGTAGCGGCACGACGACCACCTCGCGGGACGATCCGTTCGCCGACGGCCGGACCGTCAGCTCGACCGGCTTGCCCGCGGTGCCCGCCAGCAGCGGCCACGGGCCGCGCACCGGGTCGACCGGCCGCCCGTCCACCGCGACCAGCTCATCGCCCGGACGCACGCCGACGCCCGGCGCGGTGAACGGCGAGCGCGCCCTCGGGTCCGACGACTCACCCGGCAGCACCCGGTCCACCAGCCAGCGGCCTCCGCCGTCACGCGAGATGTCCGCGCCAAGCTGCCCGACTGCCGCCGGGCCGGTGGCCGACGGGCGGAAGTCGCCGCCCGCCTTGATGACGTAGGCGTGCGAGGTGCCGAGCTCGCCGAACACCTCCCAGAGCAGGTCGGCGAAGTCATCCGCGCCGCGGATCCGGTCCAGCAGCGGCCGGTAGGCGTCGAGCACGCCGTCCCAGTCCACGCTCGACATGTCCGCGGCCCAGAAATCGCGGCGGATCAGCCGGCCAGCCTCCGCGTAGGCGTGCCGCCACAGCGCGGCCGGGTCGGCCTGGAACCGTGCCCGCGACAGGTCCACGACCACCGTGTCGTCGGAACGGTGATCCTCCTTGCGTTCGGACGGCACCACGCGCAGCTGTTCGTGGTCCCTGATGACCAGGCGCGTTCCGTCCCCGCTGACCTCGAACCAGTCCAGCTCGCCGGCCAGCACGGTGACCTCGCGCTGGCGCAGGTCGAACCGCTCGAGCGACGGCCGCGGGGCCTCATCGTCGACGTCCGCCGCGCTCTCGCCGAGGACGCCGGTCAGCGGCTCGCGCAGCCAGGCCAGCCCGCCCTTGACCGCGCGCAGGCCGGAGTACCTGCCCTCGGGCACCGGCACTCCCACCACCCGCTCCTGCAGGCCGTCCGCGTCGAGAGTCACCACGGCTCGTTCGGAAGAATCTGTCTTGTCTTTTTCCCCGGCAGAGCCGTCCTTGCTCACCGGCCGGCCACCGGGCAGCGGCCCGAACGGCGACGGGGTCTGCGCGCCCAGCGGCACCAGGTACGGGCGGCTGCCGAACGGGAAGGACAGGTCGAAGGTCTGCGCGTCGTAGACCGGGTCGAAGCTGCGCCGGGACAGGAACGCCAGGTGCAGCCCGTCGGCGGTGAACACCGGCGAGGTGTCGGAGAACCGGCCGTCGGTCACGTCGATGATCTCGCCGTCGGCGATCCTGGCTACCCGGATCCGGCGCAGCGGCTGCGGGCCCGGCTGGGACCAGGCCAGCCAGGCGGAGTCCGGGGACCAGGACAGGCCGTCAACCGGGCCGTCGTCGGAGGCCGCCAGCTCGGTGACCCGGCCGGAGGAGACGTCGACGGCGAACAGCCTGCCGTCCTGCGCGGCCGCCGCGACCGTCGCTCCGTCCGGCGAGGCTGCCAGGTCGACCACGCTGCCGAGCATGCCCTCGGCCAGGAGTTCGGCGGGTCCTGGTTCGCCGCTGGTGGCCCTGGTCTGCAGCGCGTCGACCCCTGGGCCGTCGGTGACCCAGACCGCCCGGCCGGAGCCGAGCACCCGCGGCAGCCTGGCCCGGGCGTCCGGGTCCACGTACAGCGCGCGGGCCGGGCCGTCCCTGTGCGTGAGCCAGTGCACGGTGCCGCGCACCTCCACCACGCTCGCCTGGCCGGTCTGATCGCAGTCCAGGTCACCGAGGTGATCGGCGGCGGAGATCAGCCGCGGGGCCCGGGCGGCCGCCGGGGAGCCCAGGGTCAGGTCGATCTTGCGCGGCTGCGCTTCGGGTGAGTCCAGGATCCAGACGTCGCCGGCCACGTGGTAGACGATCCTGGTGCCGTCGGTGGCCGGGTTCCTGGCGTAGAAGCCGTCATGGTCGGTGTGCCTGGCCAGATCACTGCCGTCAAGAGCGCACGAGTAGATGTTCCCTGTGCCCTCGAAGTCGGACAGGAAGAACACCCGCCCGCCGATCAGCATCGGGCTGCCAAACTGCCCCTTCACATCGGCAAGGATCCGGGTGAACAGCGGATCGGCCCCGGTCGCCGTCCACAGCTTGCCCGCGGTGCCGCCGCGATAACGCTTCCAGCCCGCCATGTCGCTGCTGCCCATCCGCCCGGTGAGCAGCGCGGTGGCGGACCCGGACCCGGATCCGGATCCGGTAAGGGATCCGGTGAGGGCCAGGTCGACCACGGGGCCGAACGGCAGGCGCCGCGGCGGCGCGGCACGGGGAATCGCGTACGCCCACTTGAAGACCGCTTCCGGCTGCCCGGCGGCGGTGACCGCGAGTACCTCGCCGTCCTCCGTCCAGCCGGTGACCCGGGTCTGCGGGTCGCCCCAGTAGCTGAGCCTGGTCGCGGCGCTGCCCTCGGTGTCGGCCGCGTACACCTCGGCGTTGCCGTCCCGCCAGCTCGTCCAGGCGATCTGGCTCCCGTCACGGGAGAACCTGGGATAGCTGACCTGCGAGCCGTCAGAGGAAAGCCGCCACGCGCGGCCTCCGGCCGCGGGGGCCAGCCATACGTCGTCTTCGGCCGCGAATGCGAGGAGGTCGCCGTGGATGTGTGGATAGCGAAGGTAGCCAGGAGAAGTCACGCGCTTCATCCTACGTTCTGGGCGTTCGGTTACCGGCGCGGCTAAGTCGCAGGCGTTTGCGCCCCGTGATCAGAGCCAGGGCGATCAGAGCCAGCCGCGGTCCGAGGCGATTCGCAGGGCCTCCGCGCGGTTGCGCGCGCCGGTCTTCTGGATGCACGCGGACAGGTAATTCCGCACCGTGCCCTCGGAGAGATGGAGCTGGCGCGCGATCTCCGCGATCGTGCCGCCGCCCGCCGAGGCCTCGAGCACGACGCGCTCGCGCGGGGTGAGCGGGTTCAGGCCGTCGGCCAGGCCGGGCATCTCGATGTCGAGCAGGGCCACGTCGGGATTGGTGTCACGGGCGGCCTTCGCGACCTCATCGCCGCGGCCGACCTGGGTCACCACCTCCATGTCGTCCTCGAACGAGAGCAGCGCGGCCAGCGCCTCCCTGATCATCACCTGGTCCTCGGCGAGCAGCAGCCGGACCGGAGCGCTCACGCTGGGACCGTCGCGGTGAGGCGGAATCCGGGGCGGGCCTGGCCGGGATCTGCCGGGGAGATCGCGAGGCTGCCGCCGACGGCGGACAGGCGCTCGGACATGCCGCGCAGCCCGCTTCCCCTGGGGGCATCCTGGCCACGGCGTCGCGCACCGCGTCGCTCTCGGCCGAGGCTGGCAGCCTGGCCAGCCGCTTGGCCGCGAGCTCGGCTTTTAGCGTGATCATCGACAGCGACTGGCTGGTCAGGTCGTGCATGTCCCTGGCCAGCCGCAGCCGCTCCTCGTTCGTGGCCAGCTTCGCGACGGTCTCGCGCGCGCTTGCCAGCTCGTGCATGAACCCCACTGCACGCCGTAGGCGGTTGCCTTCACCTGCTTTCCGACGAAGAGGTACAGAATGACCGGGAACGCAATGGTGAGCACGAAGTAACGCCTGTTGCGCAACAGGCGCCGGAGCTCGGCCTGGGTGAGTGCCAGTATGCCGGCCATGTCAGTTCGTCTCCTCTGCTTGCGCCTGTACCTGCGCTTGCGCTCGTACGGTTCCGCTGGCGCGGTCGTCTTCCCCGGTGATGGCCAGGAAGGCCTGCTCCAAGCCGAGGCTGCTGACCTCGATTTCGCGCGGCCGGTAGCCGGCGTCGAGGACCGCGTACAGCGTGGCGTCGGAGTCCATCGACTGGATCTGCACGAAGTCGTGCCTGATCTCCAGGTTGACCAGCGCGGGCAGGCCGAGCAGGAACGGCTCGTCCACCTTGTCAAGCCGGAACGAGAGCCGCTTGGCGCCGGCCCGTTCCTTGATCTCGGCCGGGCTGCCGTCGGCCAGCAGCCGGCCCCTGTTGATGACCAGGATCCGGTCAGCCGCCTGGTCGGCCTCCTCCAGGTAGTGGGTGGCGAACAGCAGCATTCGTCCCGCGGCGACCTCTTCCTTCATGGTGTTCCAGAACAGTCGCCGGGTTTCCACGTCCATGGCCGCGGTCGGCTCGTCCAGCACGATCAGCTCGGACTTGCCGCAGATGGCCAGCGCGAACCTGACCCGCTGCGTCTGGCCGCCGGACAGCCGGTCCACCCGCTGGGCGGCGAACTTCTCGATGCCTGCTCGCTTGAGCGTGGTTGCTATCGGTTCGGGCTTCGGGTGCAGCTTCGTCACCAGCGTCACGAGTTCGCGCACCGTCACCTCGGGTGACAGGGTGCGGCATGCGGCGATGCCGCGAGGGCGGGCTAGCGGCCGGCGGCGTAGCCCTGCATGCCGCGGGGGTTGGCGGCGGCGTAGAGGATGCCGTCGCGGCGGGCGACCGCGCTGACCCGGCCGAGCGACCAGGCCGGGCGGACGTTCACCAGGTGACCGCGGCGGCGCAGGTCCTCGATCACGGCGTCCTCGACGCGCGACTCCACGTCCAGCGCGCGCGGCTGGGCCTGCCGCGGGTAGAACGACGACGGCATGTGCGCGGAGTGGAACGCCGGGAAGTCGATGGCCTGCTGCAGGTTCATGCCGAACACCGCGTGGTTGAGGAAGAACAGCAGCGACCACTGGTCCTGCTGGTCGCCGCCCGGCGTGCCGAAGGCCAGGTAGGGCTCGCCGTCCCGCAGCGCCAGGCTGGGCGTGAGCGTCGTGCGCGGCCTCTTGCCCGGCGCGAGCGTGGCGGGCAGCCCGGGGGTGAGCGTGAACATCTGCGCGCGGGTGCCGAGGCAGAACCCGAGCCCGGGGACGACCGGCGAGGACTGCAGCCAGCCGCCGCTCGGGGTGGCGGAGACCATGTTGCCGAACCGGTCGGCCACGTCGAGATGACAGGTGTCGCCGGGGCTGCCGGTGCGCATGGTCGGCTCGCCGGTGCCCGCGTCCAGGCCCTGCACGGGGTCCACGCCGGCG
>JBOHCG010000004.1:0-49544 GCA_050698735.1 Streptosporangiaceae bacterium
CACCGGCAGGGGCACGATCTGACATCAGGGCTCAAAGCCCGGGAGTCAACAGTGCTCACCTGCCAGCGGCCACCAGGTACCGAGTCTGCCGGATGGCGGACCCGATAACACTCATTAGGAGTCCTGGGTCTATGGCCGCGCATAGAACCGTGTCTGGCACACCGAGGAGATTAAGCGCAGTGCCGATGGCCACAGTGTGCGCGAGGCGGGTCAATGCAGCCAGCTGCGCAGAGGATGGTTGCTTGTCGTCCCCGTGAGCAATGCGGTTGCGGACTGTGGCCATCACCGCCCACACGTCCTCCGGCTCGGCGACCAGGCCGCGCAAGCCCTCAGGGAGGGGATCGATGCGGGTCCGGACGCGCTCACGTAGGCCTTCTCCCAGCTCCTGATCGACGATCACGCGCAGACGATCAGCCAGTTGGTAGCTGCCGTACACATTGAGCCAATTGTTGAGGAAGTCAACGTCCCCTGGATCAACGCCATCTAGGTCGCGGATCCGCTTGAGAACAGCCTTGCGTTCCTTCCTGAAGTCCTTGATGGGAACGGGGCCGTCACCGTGCTTGCCAACGTGGAAGCCTTCAAGTGCGGGTATCAGTGCCAGGAAACGCGATTTAGCGCTCATGTTGGCGCGCAGCGCGGTGGTCAGATAGTCGAAGAAAGTGACGTAGGTGGTCTGAAGGCTGTGCCATCCGGCCAGCAAGTCTGGCAGCGTCGCTCCGTGCGGCCCGAGGTGAATCAGCGCGCCGGTGTCGTAGCTGATCAAATGTGAGGACGCAGTCGGCGCGGCATCGTAGGGCTGCTGGGCGATATCAGCGGCGAACACCTGGACAGGGATGTCCTCTGTCTCGCGGTGAAGCCCCATCTCGGCGAACAACTTCCATGGGGACACTTTTACTGCGTGATACAGCGTCAACCAAGACACAGGCTGCGCTCGCAGCGTCGCCAAGGTTGTGATCTCCGCAAGGGGGCGCACGTACTGCCGCATCCAATCCTCAGCCGACCGCGGTCTGCCCGAGACCGTAATCACCGGCGCGGTGGTGAGCGCGAGGCTGTACGAGCGGCCATAGTCAACGGTGGCAGTGAACTCAAGCATCAGGCTGTCACCGTCGCCGGTTGTCCAGGCTTGCGCTGCAGCCTCGGCGTTCCACGTCGCGCTGATCACCGCATCGTTGTCCAGAACCTCCGGCTGCGTGATGCTTTTAATCGGAAATACGCCCGCTAGCTCAGTGAGTCCACCTACCTGGAATTTCACTGAGTCGAACAGCAAATTTTCGGGCAGGGCCGATCCGATGAGCGCCAGCTGTCGGCTATGCACCCACGATCGTCCTGGCAGCCCGTGCTGTATACGGACGTCGAGCAGCACCGTCTCATACCCGCTTCGCAGCCGACCCCGCAGCACATCCGCAGTCTCATCGTGCGGTTCGAACGACACACAGCCGTCACCCTCGACATAGGTGCCCGGCGCGTCGAACATCTCACCACCTGGCACCCTCGACCCCTCCAGCCATATCTCGCCGGAGATCATCTGGTCGCGGTAGGTCCACTGGCACGGATAGGTGCCCGCTGCGAGTATCAGCTTCTCCGCCACGGCAACAGCATCCACCGTCCGTGGCGCTGCACTGAAGATGTGGGATCAGTTACCTATGGCCAAAGGCCCGTTCGGGAGTCAGGCGGCCGCAGGTCGACCGCTTCCCGGAACAGGCCGAGCAGCGATTCGGACGTGAGCGGCTCCACGGATTTCCGCCATGGATGGAAGGCAGCCGTCTGCAGCATGAAGGGCCGTCCCCACTTGCCGAAGAAATCGGCGTCTTTGAGCCCGTGGGTCCGCCCGTAGGGACCGAACTTGTAGTCGGCGGGCCCGGCGGACCCTCCTGCGCGGAACCGGTAAACCCGCCATCCCAGGCGGTCTCCCACCTGCTCATAGACGAAGTTCGCGGCGTTCAGTTCGAGGTCGTACCGCCGGTTCTTGATGATGACGGCGCAGGCCGTGATCATCGTGTCCTCTGGCGCGGGCGGGTGCCGGAAGACCGAGTTCGCCCAGATCTGGATCCGGAGCATGGCGTCGGCCGTGGCAAGGGTGATCGATGAGATTCCCCGGTCGGCGAACATGGTCTCCTGCCGGCGCTGGTCGGCATCGAGACCGTCGCGGAGCACCGCGTCCGGCTCGATGTCCTGCAGGTCCTCGAGCACGTCGTCGGCGATCTCGCGCAGGTCGGCGCGGGCCTGAGCGATCTGTCCCCGCAGAGCCTGTTCCGCGGCCTGGGCCGCGGCGCGCTCAGCCGCCTCGCGGGATTTCTCCGCCGCGTGCACCGCCAGGCCCTGCGCGATCGCAGCCTGCATCGAGCTGCGTGGCCGGACTGTGCGCTGCAGCCGTTCCAGCACGGCCCGGGCATCGTTAGGGCGCTCTGCGGGATCTTTGGCGAGCAGACGCATGACGAGGTTCCGCAGGGTCGCGTTCCCGGTCTGCACGGGAGGCACGGCGCCGGACAGGTGGCCGACCCGGATCGCAGCACGGTCACCCTGGTAGGGAGGGCTTCCGGCCAGCAGCTCGAATCCGGCGCAGCCTAGCGCGTACAGGTCGGTCCTGGCCGTTGGCGACTTGCCCTCCCACAGCTCGGGCGCCATGTAGCTTACGTTCCGCGCTTCCGGTGGATGGATTCCCCGTAATTAGCGGTCCGCTCGGTTGATGTTCGTGTAGGCGGTGGCGGGGATGTCGAGCAGGTCCAGGATCTGCCGTTGCAGGCGGGTGAGCTCGGGTTCGAAGGCCTGGACCAGGGTGCCGTCCGCGTCGCGGAGCTCGTGCCGGGTGAGGTCCGCGAAGATCTCGAAGATCCGGTCGGCGGACGGGGCCGCGCATCCGCGCAGCTCGGGGTAGAGGGGGATCTTGGCGATCTGGGCGGTTTTCATCGCCATCTTGATCTGCCGCTCGATCAGTGCGCACAGCAGCAGCGCGATGAAGTGGCACAGGAAGATCGCCTCGATGCGCGGGATGGTCTTGATCCAGGCCGGGGCGGCGTCCTGGATGCCTTTGAGCAGGTGGTGACGGCGTTCCAGGTTCGGCTGGTAGTGGTAGGCGGCCAGGACCTCAGCACCGGTCATGTCCTGGTCGTTGGTGATCAGCGGCCAGCAGCCGTCGCTGGCCGCGTCGCGGGCGACCTGGTCATAGTCGACGTCGCAGCTCATCTCGAAGGTTCTCGTGGTGATCGTCCGGTAGGCGGTGCCCGGTCCGGGGCGTCCGGGGCCGGCCTGCTTGCGGGACAGGTCAGTCTGCTCGGTGACGGCATAGCGGACCCAGCGGCTGGCGTGCGCCGCGGCCAGGGCGGCCTTGGCGGCGGCGTGGACCGCTTCGGCGGTGCGCAGCCTGGTCCGGGGGGAGGCCAGCCGGGCGGCCAGGTCTTCTTCGATCGCTTTCACGCCCTTCTCGATCCGGCGGGCGCGGGTGACCGCGTCGTGGTGCTGCTTGCCGCTGTCGTGGACCCAGACGATGCGGTACCCGGCGGCTGAGGGCCAGGGCGCCTCGTAGGTGGAGTGCACCAGGTCGGGGTCGCCGATCCTGGTCCCTGGCACCCGGCTGGCTTCTGCCCAGGCTGGCTGGTGGCCGGGTATCCAGGCGCGGAACGCGGTGTCTTCTTTGCGGCTGCGGGGCAGGACGGTGATGAACCGGCCGCCGCCGCGGTGGATGTGACTCATCGCCGTGTCCGAGGCGAGCTTGCAGTCCGCGACGTAGAGGAAGTCAGGGCCGCCCGTCAGCTTGACTAAGGTGTCCCAGGTCGGGATGTGGGCCGGGTCATCGCTGGTGTTCCCGTCCGCGAGCCGGTAGATCACCGGCACGGCATGGTCACCGGAGACGGTCAGGATGAACACCAGCTGCTTGAGGTCGGGCCGGTGATCCTTGGAGTGCCCCCGCGTGACCTCTGCAGTGGGGACGCCGGCCACGTCACTGCCGTCGGCGGCCTCATAAGTGCCGTGCACGCTGACCGACGTGGAGTCGTTGTGCAGCCGTGAGCAGTCAATACCGAACTCGCTGATCACGCCGGTCATCAGCTCGGTGAGCAGGCTGCCCCGGTCGGCGCGGAACAGCCGGTCCAGCGCCCGCCCGGCCCGGTCGTCGTTCAGCAGCGCGGCCCCGCCGCGGCCTAGGCCCAGCAGGGACCGCTGGTAGCCGGCGGCCCATTCGCCCAGCGCGTACAGCGGCCGGTGCCCGGTGGCCAGGTTCGCTATCAGCAGCGCGATCACCGCCGCCGGGTCCAGCGCCAGCCGGGGATCATCGGCGGGCATCCAGGCCTCCAGCAGCCGGCGCAGGCCCATCCGGGCAGCGAAGTGGCTGATCAGGGGCAGCGCGCCCAGCCGCGTGCTGGTCAGCGTGAACGGGGCCGGCGTGTTCATCGCCACCTCCTTGACAGCAGCCCGCGAGATACCCGACAGTATAAATACTGCCGGTTACGCCGTGCGCAACCCGACACGCCGGACAGCCAGGGAGATCTTTTGACTGACGACACCGTTGACAACCTGCGGGACCGCCACCGGCACCTGGCCGCCCAGATCGCCGGGACCGGGTTCACCGCCACCGGCACCGTGCTGCGCATCTTCAACGTGTGCGGCACACCCGGCTGCGCATGCCACACCGACCCAGGCAAGCGGCACGGCCCGTACTGGCAGTACACCCGCAAGGTCAACGGCAAGACCATCACTCGCCGGCTCACCAGCGCACAGGCCGCCCTCTATACCGAGTGGATCAGCAACGGCCGCGTGCTCCGGGACCTGCTCGCCCAGATGCAGCAGGCCAGCGACCAGGCCCGCGACCTGATCCTCGCCACATCAACAGAAGATCAACAGGCCGGAGCTAATTCGCCGGAAAGCCTCAGCCCGAAGCGCGGAACGTGAGATGTAAGGCGGGGAGCCCCAGCCGACGAAGGTGGGGTTCTGCGTGCCGATCTCCTCATCGCGGGCGATCCCGAAGTCGGCCAGCTTCCACCGGCCGTCCTGCTTGAGCACGTTGGCCGGCTTGAGGTCCCGGTGGAGGATGCCGATGGAGTGGAGCTGCTGCAGTCCTCCGGCGATATCGGTCATCACGTCCACCGTCGCGGACTCCTCGAGCGGCAGCGCCAGGTCCGCGAGCGTGCCGTCCGCCCGGGCCATCACAAGGAGCAGCGCCTCGCCGGTCTCGGCGGCGTCGATGACCGGCAGCAGCAGGTCACCTCCGGCCTCGGCGACCCGCCGGCCGATCTCGACCTCGCGGCGCAGCAGCCGCGTATCGAGCGCGCCGGATGGCCGCTGCTTCTGGACCACCTTGACGGCCATCGGGGTGCCGTCCACGGCCTCTGCCGCGTAGACCCCCCCGAACCCGCCGGGCGTCCCCAACGGTTGGTCGCTCCAGTAGCGCCACGTAGCGCCTGACTGCCCGATGAAGGTTTCCTCCTTGGCCACCGCGCCCTCCGTATCCTGCGTCCGTCCCCGGTCAAGTATCGGGCCACGAACCTGCGCTCCGGATACGTGCGCCCTCCGGGGCACGCGGTCTCTCCAGATCTCGCAGTCGGCCGGGCACAGGGAACCCGACGGGCCTGGTTCCCCGCGCGGTCGGCCGCTCCTCAGAGCGCGCCGACCAGCCTGCGGTCTCGGCTAGCGTTAAAAGGGTGCGCGATGAGTTCTCCGGTGCGGTCAAGACCGTGCTGGCCCAGAGGGCTGCGGGGCGGTGCAGCAACCCGGACTGCGGGGCCGTCACGTCGGGGCCGGGGGCGGACCCGGACAGGGCGGTCAATGTGGGCGTCGCGGCGCACATCACGGCCGCTAGCCCCGGCGGTCCGCGCTACGACCCGGCCCTGGCCCCGGCCGAGCGCGCGGCCGCGCCGAACGGGATCTGGCTGTGCCAGACCTGCGCCAAGCTCATCGACACCGACCTGACCCTTTACACTGCCGATCTCCTGCGCCAGTGGAAGGCCCGGGCCGAGGGCCAGGCCGCCGCGATGCTCGCCGCGGGCGCCGGGTCGGCCGGGCGATCCGTGGAGCTGGTCATCCCATCCACGGACTCCCCGAACGCTTTCCTGTTGTACGACAGCACGCTGCTCACCCGGGTCGGCCGCGAGGCCGAGCTCGCGGAGCTGAAGGCTTTCCTCGACTCGGACCAGCGATTCGCCTGGTGGCTGTGGACAGGCCCGGCAGGAGCGGGGAAGAGTCGGCTGGCCGTTGAGCTGTGCCGGGCGGTGTCCGGGCCGTGGCACGCCGGGTTCCTCCGCGAACCAGACCAGTCCAGCCTAGATGACCTGCAGGCAGTATGGCCGACCCTCGTGGTGGTCGACTACGCTGCGCAGCGCAGCACCTGGCTCTCCAATACGATCCTGCGCCTGAGCCACCATCGCTCCCGCTTCCCGGTGCGGCTGCTGGTCCTGGAACGTGCCGCCTCGGGCCCGTGGTGGGATACTGTCCAGCGGCTGAACCGGTTCGGGGAATCCCGCCTGATCGATGCGACCGCCTATGCCATGCCCAGGGCGCTCGAAGGCCTGTCCCGCGACGAGATCCGCACCCTGATCAGGGACGTCGCCAGGCAAGCTGGGGCCTCGCCGTCGACCACGGACGTTGAGGACATCGCTGACCACGCCGCGCAAATCGACACGGCCGGCCGGCCGCTGTTCACGGTGATCGCGGCGCTGGACTGGCTCGACGGCAACGGCGCGAGCGGCGGCCGCGACGCGGCCATGCGGGGGCTGCTACGCCGCATGGACGCCCAGACGACCGAGCGCCTGACCGGCTCCCTGGCGCCGGCCAGGGCCCGCAACCTGAAGACTCTGGCCACCGTGCTCGGCGGCATCACCGCAACTGAATACGAGCAGATACTCCAGCGCCTGCAGCCGCCACCTGGGCTGTTCCCCGGCGTGTTCGACGACTACCGGCAGGTACCGCTCGAGGAACTCACCGATGGCGTACTGCCTGACATCCTTGGCGAGCTGCACGTCCTGGACCGGCTCGCCGGCGGCGATGCGGAGCACCACGCTGCCGCGGCCTTGCTCAGGCTTGGCTGGCAGGCCAGGCCGGACGCGTACCACGCGTTCGTCGAGCGCGCTGCCGCTGACCACCGTGAGCATCAGCACCTGGCGGACCTGCTCGACGTGGCGGACTGGCGCGATTCGCCTGTCCCGTGCGCGCAGCTCGCCGCGGACACGGTGCCCCTCCTGCAGCGCAGCGACCACCCCCTGCTCGAGCCGATCCTGACCAGGCTGACCAAACTGCAAGATGCCACTGGGCGGCGGGACGTTGATGAGATCGTGGCCGGCGCCCGCTTCGAGTTCGCGAAAATCGTCATAAACGAGAATCATCTTGAACAGGCGAACGCCCACTTGACCGAGATACTCGCCAGCTGCGACCCGACTTGGCCGGTACATGCGACGGTCCTTAACGGCCGGGGAGTCACTTGGGACCTCCTCGGGCAGGAGAACCAGGCGGTCGCAGACTACACGGCGGTGATCGACGCGCCCGTGGCCACTGACGAGATACGGGCATGCGCGCTCAATAACAGGGCCGCAATCCACGATAGACGCGGTGATACGGCGGCCGCGATCGCAGACCGTACTGCGGTCCTGGCCCTACGTGAGACCACGTACGACCGGCGCTATATCGCCTACTCCGGGCGGGCCCGCACCCGGTGGCGGATCGGTAAGCGCGATGCCGCCCTGCAGGACATAGACGCCATCCTGTCCACAGCGGACATAGCTCTGGAGCAGAAGATGGCCGCCCGGCTTGAGCGCGCCCAGTGGTTCATCTCTAGTGCGCCGGTGGAGGCCATTGCCGATCTGGAAACGGTCGTGGCATCGGTGCGGAACTTCTCTGGCATCGCCGAACGCGCCCAGCTACTTCTGACTCAGGAGCAGGAAGACGCTGCCGCCAGAGACAGGGAGCCTGCTCCCGCGAACACCTGACCGGGTCCGCGGTAACACTGTGTAATGGCCAGCTGGGGCCTTGGGCCAGCGTCATGGAATCAATCGTGGAATCAAAAGCCAGCTTGACTCGGGGAATTGAGGCCAATCCGGGCACCCGCCCGAGACATCCGCGCAGGCAGGCGGCTCGGAACGCGCGGCCAGGCTACTTGTAAACGGCAGGCCAGCGGTTCGAACCCGCTCACCGGCTCCCAGCTCAGAGGGGTAGGTGCCCTCTGCGTGTCCCGGTTCGTGGAACGAATGTTATTGGCTGCTCTGCCTGTTAGTGCTCCGGCTGTTGTCACGGATGGTGATCGCGGAGTCGGATTAGTGCTGGCAGAGTCAATCCGAGATAGCTGCCTTACGGGGCGCGTGGTGCCGAAGGTGCTAGGCGGCGAGAGCAGTTATACACGCGTGTGCAAAGTAGCAAAGTTATACGCGATTAGCGATGCGGTCATGGCGGTGTCGCATAACTTCGCATAAGGGAGCTAGCGCAGGGCGACGCGGTGTCCCGTTGCTAGAGATTCATGCGTGTCCATTGGCGTTGTTGTGGGTGCCAGGTCGTGCCTGCCGGAGCTTCTGACGCTAGCGCGTCAGCAAAGGCGATGACTGCCTCTACTACCTCGCTAAAATTTGTCGGCAGGTTTTCGCCCGTGGTACCGAGTTTTGCCCGGTAGGCCGCGTAGGTCTGCTGGCGGAGGTCAATGAGGTCGTCAACTGCTGAGGAGAGTGCCGCGAGCGCGGTGCCACGGAATGCGGCGGTGGCGAGCAAGGCCTTACGGGCGACGCCATGGTCGACGGGCCAGTTGCGCGTCAGGGTGTAGATGTCGGCGTAGTCTCGGACTCGCGTGTTGGCCGGGCCGAGGCCAATGGCCGTGGTGATTTTTCGGCAAGTACGGTCTCGATGGGATAGCCGAGTACTCGGACAGGCGGCATTCCCGGCCGCAGCGAAGGCAAGCTGAGGTTTCTTGGTGCTGGGGTGACCGGGTCGCCGAAGTTGATATCGAGCCGGAATTTCACCATGGCTGTGGCGATAGCACAGTCCATTGCGATGCGCACACCTGAATAGAGGGCTTCGTCTCGGATGATGCGGGAGCTGACGGTGTCGGCTCGATACTCGACCCCATCATCGTAGGCGAGAGCCTGATGGGCGATCTGTATGACGCGATCCACGACCGCGGACTGGTCATTACTTACCGTGTGGGCGAGTGCATCTAGATCGGCAGTGGGCCGACGGGCGTCGTATGCGGCGAGCAACATTCCGCCCTTGATGATGAACTGGTCGGCGTACGGCGACATGCTGAGCCGGGCAAGCCAGCGCTCGACGACGTAGAGGGTCAGGAGTTCTTGGGTCGCTCGTCCTTCTGCCCGGGCCCGGTTCTGCAGGTCGAGGTAGGCTTGGCCGGCCGCTGTCGCTCGTGTCGGCCGTCTCATCCTGCCCTCGCTATGTCTACTGCGAGCCTGACTGGGCCATGCACGTCCAGTGCAGCCGCGATCCGGAGCAGCGCCGCGGGCTGGGCGTCGCGGCGCCTCAGATACCGGCGCAGAGCGGCAAGAGCCAGCGGCTCACCAAACCTGTGCCGCAAGCGCATCAGGTCTACGACCGTACGAGCCGGATCGTAGATTCGGATCATCTCGCCGGGTGCGGCCTCGACGCTGGAAAGACCCAACTCGAACGTATCGGCATCAAACCGGAAAACCTTCGTCGGCGGGAACGCGATATGCGGTGGCCTGCTCGGCTTAGGCACGGCGATCTGGACCACGGACGGGATCTCATCGGTCAGATCGTGTACGGCCGCCGCCGACACTAGGCAGACGATGGCGCGCGGCGCGCGGTGCCCAACCGCGAGGAAGTCGGGGTAGGTGGCCAGCGATGCCTCCGCATGGCGGAAGACCCCACGGGACAGTTCGATAATCGTGCCCGAGTCCCGAGCGGCGTAAAGGTCGCGGGGATGGACTCCGTGCGCTACCGCCTCACCGGTGGTGAAGGTCGCTGGGAGGCTGGCGAGATCAGACATGGATAAAATCGTTGCACGATGATGCGCTCTGTGCAACCTTCTTATCCGTCGTCATGAACGCGTCGGGATTGTAGTCACTACGCTTGGTTGTAGGCGCCGGGCCATTGCCTGTCGTCTGTGTGGAACGGTTTGTGGAACGACGCTCTGCATAATCCCAGCGTAGAGAGTGCTGTCAGTGCGATGACGTGTGTCATTTGAGCAGCTAGCGGTCAAGGTGCACGGAGTCGGGCTTCTTGTAAACGGCAGGCCAGCGGTTCGAAGCGCTGCTGCATTTCCTTGAGCTGGACGACTATCTTTCCGCCCAGGCGATCCCGGTCAACGCTCTTATCGAGTCGGGAAACGTTGACTGCGGAGACTGAAGGCCGCGCGGCTACCGCGCGGTTCCGTCAAGACCATCATCTCGGCGGGTCCACCACGTTGGCCAGCACGCTGACCGTTCTGGGACGAGCGGCTGGTACAGAGCACCTGCCCGACCGTGCTGCCATGCGCGATACCTACAACCGGCTACGTGGACTTGACGACGGCTTGCCGCCGATTGAGAACACCGACTTGCTTACACCTGAACGCTGGTCCTGAGCGCCCGCGCGCGTTGCGCGGATAGCGGGATCTGTGTCAGCGGCGTGTACGGCGGGTGCCAGCGGCGTGTACGGCGGGTGCCAGCGGGTGCGGGCACGCTCGGTGTCATGACAGAACTAGCGATAGAAGCCACGGGGCTCACCAAGTCCTTCGGCGAGACGAAGGCCCTCGCCGGGGTGGACCTCGCGATGCGCCGGGGCAGCGTCCTCGCCATGCTTGGACCGAATGGCGCGGGCAAGACCACCGCCGTCCGCATCCTCGCCACGCTGCTGCGCGCTGATGCCGGGACCGCCCGGGTCAACGGGTTCGACGTGCGCACGCAGCCCGGCAAGGTACGCGAGAGCATTGGGCTGACCGGCCAGTTCGCCTCGGTCGACGAGGACCTGACCGGCACGCAGAACCTGGTCATGATCGGCCAGCTCCTTGACCTGTCCGCGCGCGCCGCACGGACGCGGGCCGCCGAGTTGCTTGCGTGGTTCGACCTGACTGAAGCCGCCAGCAGGGTGGCCAAGAACTACTCCGGTGGCATGCGGCGCCGCCTTGACCTCGCCGCGTCGCTCGTGGGCAGGCCGCAGGTGATCTTCCTTGACGAGCCCACCACGGGCCTTGACCCGGCCAAGCGCGAGGACATGTGGGACGTGGTCCGTAGCCTGGTCAGCGACGGCGCGACGGTGCTGCTCACCACGCAGTACCTGGAGGAGGCTGACGCGCTCGCCGACGAGATCACCGTGATGGATCACGGGCGGGTGATCGCGCACGACACCCCGCACGGGCTCAAGCGGGTGGTCGGCGGGCAGCGGCTGACCGTCCGCCCGGCCGACCCGACACGGCACGACGATCTCCTCGATGTGCTGCGCGGCATCAGCGGGCAGCGCCCGGAGGCCGACGGGCGCGGCACAGTGACCGTCCCGGTCGACGGCGACGACGTGCTGCCAGACGTGGTGGCGCGGCTGCGCGCGGCCGGGATCGCGGTCGACGAGTTCTCACTGCACCTGCCGAGCCTCGACGAGGTCTTCTTCACTCTCACCGGGACCAGGTCCCGCGACAACGACGAGGAGGCACTGGTATGAAAAAGCGTTTCCCGCTGCGGCACGCGCTCGTGCTCTGCAAGCGCAACCTGATCAAGCTCACCCGCACGCCCGAGCAGCTCATCGACGTCACGTTGCAGCCGATCATCTTCCTGGTGCTGTTTCTGTTCGTGTTCGGCGGGGCGATCGCGCACGGCTCGCGCCACGACTACCTCCAGTTCCTGCTGCCCGGCCTGATCGGTCAGACGATCGCGATGAGCAGCATCTCGATCGGGCAGAACATGAATGCTGACATCGCGAAGGGGGTGTTCGACCGCTTCAGGTCGCTGCCGATCGCCCGCTCCGTGCCGCTGGTGGGGGCTGTGCTCGCCGACTTCTTCCGGTACCTGCTGCTGTGCGTCATCCTGGTGGGCTTCGGTTACGCGCTCGGCTTCCGCATCACGACCAGTCCGATGCTGCTGCTCGCGGCACTGGGCATCTCGATCTGCTTCGCCCTGGCATTCGCGTGGGTCTCGTTGTGGGTCGGCATGACGGTGCGTACCGCCGGCGCGGTGCAGGGCGTGATGTTCCTGCTCATTTTCCCGCTGTCGTTCGGCAGCAACGCGTTCGTGCAGGCCTCGACGATGCCCGGCTGGCTCCAGGCATTCGTGACCGTCAACCCGCTCTCGCACCTCGTCAGCGCGGTGCGCGGCCTGCTGCTCGGCGGCCCGGTCGCCACGCAAATCGGCTGGACGTTCGCGTGGATCGCCGGGCTGCTTGTGGTGTTCTTCCCGCTGGCGCTGCGCGGGTATATCCGCCGGACCTAGCCGAGTCCGGCCGGGTCCAGGTGCTCGATCGCGGCTAGCCGGGCGAGTGCCCGGCCAGCCGCGTAGCAAGCCTCATAGCGGTCGTCGCCGAGGCAGGTGCGCAGCAGCGGCACTAGCTGCAGCGCCGTCGGGTCGGTCGGGTCATCGGCACCGCGCACGACGGCGCCCGTGCCAAGCAACTCGGCGGCCCGCTCGGGCTGGCCGAGCGCCAGGGCGAGCTCGGCCGTCGTGCCCGACGCCTGGGCGAGCAGCGGCATGTTCTCCGCCGCGACCGCCGCGCGGTACGAGCGGGCGGCATGCTCGCGGGCCGCCCGCAGGTCGTTGTCGGCGATGGCTACCCGCGCGGCTGTGGCCGCCACTAGGGTCTCCAGGTGCCCGCGCGCCGGGTGCGCGGGACCGAGCTGCGCGAGGTGCCGCTCAGCGGCCGCCTGGTGCGGGCGCGCCGCGTCGACGTCGCCCCACCTTGCCTCGAACGCCGCCCACCAGGCCGCGGCCATGCCCCGGTCCATGGGCGATCCCTCCGACTCCACGGTCGACCGGGCGGCCGCGGACAGCTCACGGGCCTTGGCCAGGTCACCCCGCCTGGCGGCGATCTCGGCGAGCCGCAGCTGGACCGAAGACAGGTCCTCACGATGCCCGAGCTCCGCGAGCAGGTGGCCGGCCTCGGTAAACGCCGCGACCGCGCCGTCCAGGTCGCCGTCGAACACCTGGATGTTGCCGATGGTCCGCAGCGCCATGGACAGGCCCCACCGTTCGCCGAGGGCGCGGAACCGGTCCACCGCCTCGGCGGCGGCGATGCGCATCTCGTCGAAGTTCCCGTGGTTTTCCGCCATGCCCGCGGTCATTAGCCAGGCCGCGGCGACGAGCCACTCGTCCCGGCCGGCGCGCGACTGGTCAAGATACACGCGCACGCGCTCGTCGTCCTTGAGGAACACCGCGTACACCGGACGCAGCAGCCCGGCGACCGGGTACCTCTCGATGTCAAGAGCATCCAGCCGCTCGGTCAGGCCGGGATAGGCTGCGCCTGCCCCGTCCGACACTGCTCCGTCCGACGCTGGCCCGTCCGCCACAGCCCCCGCCGCCGTGCCCCCGCCGGCCGGGTCCATGACGCTGGTCACTACGTGCAGCGCCTCGGCGATGGTCCGCAGGCCCGCGTCCGCCTCCCCGGGCACCGCAAGGGCCTCGCGGACCCACTCCGCCATGTCCGTGTCGTTGCCGAGGAGTAGCGCCATGACGCTAAGCGAGATCGCCAGGCTGAGTGCGTTCCCTGCGTCGTCGGTGTCGCACCAGTAATGCAGCGCGGCGAGGATGTTGTCGCGGTCGGCCTGCAGCGGCGTCAGCCAGTTCAGCTGGTCGCGGGTCAGCAGCATGGGCGCCGCCTCGCGCATCAGCGCGGTGTAATGCGCGGCGTGTCGCTGCCGCAGCTCGCCGACCTCGCCGCGCCCGGCCAGCTTCTCCGCGCCGTACTCGCGGATCGTCTCAAGCATCCGCAGCCGTGTCCCGTCGGCGAGCGGCTGCAGCAGCGACTTGTCGACCAGGGACGACAGCAATTCATCGGCCTCGTCGGCGGCGAACTCCCCGTCGGCGCACCCGCTGCCCGCACGCACAGTGCCCGCACACACAATGGCGACGGCGGTGGACGTCGCCCCGGCGGGGAAGACGGAGAACCGCTCGGCAAGTAGCCGCTCGGCGGGGGTGAGCAGCTCCCAGCTCCACTCGACGACGGCGCGCAGCGTGCGGTGCCTCGGCAGTGCCGTGCGGCTGCCGCCGGTCAGCAGCCGGAACCGGTCGGTGAGCCGCCGGGAGATCTCGGCGAGCGGCAGCGTCCTGAGCCTGGCGGCGGCGAGCTCGATCGCCAGCGGAAGGCCGTCAAGCCGCCGGACGATGTCGATGGCCAGCGGGCGGGTCTCGCCGTCCAGCGTGAACTCCGGGCTGACCGCCGCCGCCCGGTCGGCGAACAGCCGTACGGCGGGATCTTCGCCAAGGGGCGGCACGACGAACAGCGACTCCCCGGTGATGCCCAGCGGCTCCCTGCTTGTCGCCACGATCCGCAGCCGCGGGCAGCGGGCGAGCAGGGCGTCCGCCAGGTGGGCACACGCGTCGATGAGATGCTCGCAATTGTCGAGGACAAGCAGGGCGCGGGTGTCGGCCAGACCCTCAAGCAGCCGGGCGCGCGCGTCGCGGCTGGTGATCCGCTGCTGACCGTCAGGCAGCAGGCGCGACTCCCGCAGGCCGATCGAGCCGAGGACCGCCTGCGGTACGTCGGCGGCATCGGTGACCGACGCGAGCTCGATAATCCAAATCCCGTCCGATGACATGTCGTCCGGCCAGGTCCCGCCCTGCGCGCCGCTGGCCGCATTGTCCCGCACTCCGGCGGCGACCTCGGTGGCCAGTCGCGTCTTGCCCGCGCCACCGGGGCCAACCAGCGTGACGAGCCGGTAGCTGTCCAGGGACTTCCGCACCCGCTGCACTTCATCCTGACGGCCGACGAAGCTGGTGAACTGCGCCCGGAGGTTCGTGCGGGCGCGGCCGACGGGCGCGGCCGCCGCGGCTATCTCGCCGCGCAGCACTTCCAGGTGTACGGCCCGCACTTCGGGTCCCGGGTCGATGCCGAGCTCGTCGGTCAGTCGGCCGCGCAGCGCCTCGTAGGCGGCGAGCGCGTCGGCCTGCCGCCCGGTAGCGGCCAGCGCCCGCATCAGCAGCCCGGCGAGCTTCTCGTGCAGCGGGTGCTCCGCGACCAGCGCCTCAAGCTCGCCGACGCGGGCGGCGGCCCGGCCCGTGTCGAGCTCCCGCGTGAGAAGGGTGACCGTCGCGTCCAGCCGCAGCTCCTCAAGGCGGCGGGCGAACGGCTCGGCGAAGTCTCCGGCATCCGCGAGCGCCGGTCCACGCCACAGCGCCAGGGCCTCGGCCACGGCCCCCTCGGCGACGAGCCGCTCAAAGCGCAGCGCGTCCACGTCGTCGGGAGTGACCGCCAGCCGGTACCCGGCCGCCGACTGCTCCACGGCCGCTGCCCCGCCCAGTGCCCTGCGGGCCCGCGACACCAGGGTCTGCAGCGCGTTCGCCACTTCGGCGGGGAGCGCGCAGTCCCAGACGGCCCCGGCAAGCGCGCCGGTGCTGACCGGCTGCCCGCCCGCCAGCGCCAGCCGGGCGATCAGGCCGCGCAGCCGCCTGCCGGCGACGGCTACGGACGCCCCGCCGTCGTCATGGACCTCAAGTGGCCCCAGTATCGCGACCCGCACAGTACTTATTGTGCCTGCGGTGGCGACCCCCAGGCCCGGCATGGAAGGCTTCGCCTCCCCGTAGCCCAATGCCGCTCAGAGCACCGTGATGCCGGTGAACCGCATCACCTTGCCTGTGTCGGCCGACAGCGGGCCGTAGGGCATGTCGTCGAATGCATCGCCGGTGTGGGCGCCGCCGCCCTCCCGCTTGCCGACCACGTAGTCGCCCTCGGCGATCAGGTCGGCGGTGCCCTAGAAGTTCAGGTCGGCATCCCGTCCGCTGCGGCTACCACAGGCGCTCCTCGCTGGCGCATCCCGCCCTCAGCGCCCCCACGTGTTCGATTTCCAGCAGGGCGCGCTTGCGGTCCAGGCCGCCGGCATGGCCGGTAGGCCTGCCCGTGGCGCCGACTACCCGGTGGCAGGGGATGATGATGCACAACGGGTTGCGGCCCACCGCCGCCCCGACGTCCCGCGGCTCCGCCCCGACGTCCCGCGGCTCCGCCCCGACGTCCCGCGGCTCCGCCCCGACGTCCCGCGGCTCCGCCCCGACGTCCCGCGGCTCCGCCCCGGCCCCCAGGCTGTGCGCGAGCTCGCCGTAGGTGGTCGTTTCGCCGTAGGGCACGCCGGCCACCAGCTCCCAGACCCGCCAGTCGAACTCGCTTCCCCTGACCTCCAGGGGAAGACCGAAAGCGGTCCGGTCCCCGGCAAGGAACTCGCCGAGCTGCCGCGCCACATCCTCGAACCCTCATCGCTGCGAGCGCCGAACGCCGCCGGTCTTCCCTCGGCCAGTGCCGAGGGAAGTACAGCCCGGTCAGCGAGTCGCCCTCCCGTACAACCGTCAGCTCCCCGAGGGTCGTCGCGAGCACCGTGTGCACGGCGGCAAGGGCACCACCTGCTGTCACGCGTCGGCCGCCGCCGAAGTGGTGGCGGTCAGCGAGCCCATCGTCGCCAGTGCTACGCGGCGCGGCTGACGAGGTCGTGGACCGGCGGTGAGGTTAATTCACCTTTCTGAAGTGTCCTGTTCATTTTGTGTTCATTTCTAGGTCGGCTGAGTGTCGTCCGGAATAGGTACGTTGCGCGGCGGAAGCAGGAATGCACCTGGCTGCCCGCGGTGCGGGCAGGATGATCTGCGAGGTGGTCGGTGGCGGGCATCCAGCCCGGAGACCTGGTGACGGCGCTGGACGAGGCGTCGCTGGGCCGGGTTCACCTGCGTGCCGTGGTGGCGTCGGGGGTGGGGTTCTTCACCGACGCCTACGACCTGTTCGTGATCGGGATCGCCTCGACCCTGATCACCAAGGACTGGCACCTGGACTCGGCTCATCTGGCCGTGCTGAACAGCGTCATGCTCGCGGCCGCGTTCCTGGGTGCGTTCGTTTTCGGGCGCTACGCGGACATGGTGGGCCGGAAGCGGGTGTACTGGCTGGTCGCCGCGATCATGATCGCCGGGGCGCTCGGGGCCGCGCTGTCCGGGTCGTTCTGGGTGCTGATCGGGTTCCGTTTCCTCCTCGGGCTCGGAGTCGGCGGCGACTACCCGGTCAGCGCGGTGATGGTGAGCGAGTACGCGAACCGGAAAGACCGGGGACGGCTGGTCGGGATGGTGTTCGGCACCCAGGCGCTGGGGCTGATCATCGGGCCGCTGATCGCGCTGGCCCTGCTCGGCTCCGGCGCCAGCGGCGACGTGGCCTGGCGGGTCCTGCTGGCACTGGGCGCGGTGCCCGCGGCAGCCGTCATCTACCTGCGCTGCCGGATGCCCGAATCGCCCCGCTACCAGGCCCAGGTGCGGGGCCGGGCCGGGCAGTCCGGCCACGCCGGGGTGGACCTGCGTACGTTCCTCACCAGCCGCCGCTGGCTGATCACGCTCGCCGGGACGGCCGGGTGCTGGTTCCTGCTCGACTACGCCTACTACGGGAACACGATCTCCACTCCGCAGATCCTGGGCCTGATCTCCCCGCACGCCACCACCATGACCAAGATCGCCCTCCAGCTGGCCATCTTCGCGGTGGCAGCCGTGCCCGGCTACGTGCTGGCCATCACCCGCCTGGACCGGTTCGGCCACCGGCGGCTGCAGCTCGCCGGGTTCGCGGTGATGGCCCTGTGCTTCGCCCTCATCGCGGCGGTACCCGGCATGACCGCCGCGGTGCTCCCGTTCCTGCTGGTGTACGGGGTGAGCTACTTCTTCACCGAGTTCGGGCCGAACATGACGACGTTCGTGCTGCCCAGCGAGTTGTTCCCGGTCACCATGCGGACCACGGGGCACGGGATCTCGGCCGGAATCGGCAAGCTCGGCGCGTTCATCGGCGTTTTCCTGTTCCCGGTGCTGCAGTCCTCATTCGGCCTGCGCGGCACGCTGGCGCTCACCGCCGGGGTCTCCGCGCTCGGCTTCGCGCTTACCCTGGTGCTACCCGAGCCAGCCGGGCTAAGCCTGGACGAGATCACCGCCGGACCGCACGACACGGTCACCCGGTCCCGGCAGATGGCCGGGCAGGCACCGCCACCCTAACTACACGCAGTGCCCGGACGGCGACTCGCATCTCCGTAGGCTCACCTGAATGGCATCACGCCCTGAGCCCACGGCGCAGACGCTCGCGGTACTGGCGGCACTGTGTGAGCAGCCCGCCCAATGGCAGGACGAATCCGCGCTGACCAGGCAGGCGGGACTGACGCCGGAGCGGCTGCGCCCGATTTTGAGCCAGTTGGTCGCCTGTGGCCTCGCCCAGACAGCCCGGCCGGAGAAAGCCCAGCTGGGCCAGCCCGCGGGGGACCGATATTGCGTGGCCGCCGACGGGCTGGCCAGCGCCGCAGTAGCGCTAGCCGCTGGACGGATGACTAGCTGCCCATCGGCTGCTGAGACCCGGGTCATGGTGTGACCTCCTGTGGCTAATCGTTTTAAAACGAGCAGAAGTGTTCGACTGCGCTACGGACACTAGGCTCAGGCAAGCCCCGGCCTCCGCGGAGCGCCATGTACGCAGGGCGCTGACGATTAGGCATCCGCGACAGCACCACGTATCCCGTGACAGGCACCGCCCGCGCCCGCTTAGACGGCTCGCCGGATACAAGGGCGCGGTGGAACCCTCAAGGCCGTGCTCGGAGCACTGGGCGGTGGGAGCGCACTGGCGTACCATGGGGGACGCACAGGGTGGCGAGGTGCATGAGGCTGCGATCGGATCGGCAGAACCTAGTGGTATGGGGCTCGCCCGGCGGACCTGCCGGCGGGTACGGTGCCCCGAGGCTAGCGCGGCACGCACGGACCAGACGGATCCGCAGGTGGATCCGCACTTGCGCGCTACTGGCAGTCATCGGGCTGATGCGCCTGGCGCAATCCGCGCGCACCCGGCGAGGGGCCGGGCACCTGGTGGCCGGGGCAGTGCTCGCGGTGGCCGGGATCATTCTTCCGAGCGCTGTGCTCCAGATTTCCGGGATGCTGGTCGTGCTGCGGGGAGTGGCCGTCGCGCTCGGCGTGTCAGAGCGGCATCGCCGCCCCGGTGGCGAGCCGGCGGCCGGGGTGGATGTTGCCGGTTTCAGGACCCCGCCGTTGTGATGAGCCCGCACGACCGCGGAGCATGGGCGGTCGCGATCCGACCCGTAGCCTTAGGTGATGGCAGAGGTGCGCAGCTGCGCCCAGTGCGGCGCTGCGTTCAAGCCGCGGCGGGAGCATGCCCGGTTCTGCTCAGCTGCGTGCCGGATCACTTGGAATCGCGAGCACACCAGGGGCCAGCTCACCGGCGATACCGCGCTCAGCTGGTCGGTCAGCGCCATGAATGACACCATCCACCGGTTGTGCAAGGCCACCGGCATCGATCTTCCTGAGTCTCTGGCGCTGGTCAGCGAGTCCGTCTGGTGGGTCACCCTGGTGGACGCGACCATGATCCGCTACCACGAAGCTGTCTACGACCGCGCCTTGACAGGGCTCGGCCAGGCTGCGCGCAGCACAACTGAGGGCACTTTTTCCGGGCTGCGGTTCGTCCGGAACTGGATGGGATACCACGTGGACCCGGCTGATTTCATCCAGCCTCAGGACGATCCTGACGGCGGAGAAGCTTCCGTCGCCGCCTGGAGGTGGAACTCGCTGCCATCCCTGGAACTCGGCGCCGTCGCACCCAACGGCCGCCGATGGGAAGCGGCCCGCTACCGGCACTACAACGCTTACCTCGCCCGTGAGCCTCTCGGCGAGACCATGACTCGCGCCGTCTCCTTCCTCAACGACATCTCCCCGGCACTGTAGAGAAGGATCTGCATGTTGCATGACAGCCCGCGCCTGCGACCCAGCCTGCACCGTCGCAGGGGACGGGCCGCGTCCGCTCCAGGCAGGCTTTGGCCCGGCCGCTACGCTCGGTTAGGGCCATGGACCATCGCCCAGCGCCCCTCGCGGAACGGTTCGTGGAACGGCGCGCCAGATAACCCCAGGACAGCAAGTGCCGTCAGTGCGATGTTCAGTGCAATCTGTGTAGCCAGGACACTTGGCGCAAAGGCCGTACTTCTTGTAAACGGCAGGCCAGCGGTTCGAACCCGCTCACCGGCTCCAGGTTGGTTTGCGCAGCGGGTCAGCCTGCCTGTCCGCAGGCGCAGCGTGTATGGGGTTGTCCGTGAGTGACCTTAAGGTCCCGGCGTTGACCTGGTACCCGCACTGTCATGCTGCCGCCCAGCGGCTCACCCAGGAGGAATGGTTGGCTAAGAAGTCCGTTACGGTGACGGTCAACGCCGCCCCGGCCGAGGTGTGGGCGGTGCTGTCCGACCTCGGCCACTACTCTGATTGGCACCCGTACATCCATAAGGCCACGGGAGAGCTCCAGGCGGGCAGCGAGGTGGCCTTCACGGAAGCTCTCCAGCGTGGCCGGACATCCACCTACCCGCTTCGGGTTGAGGTCGCACAGCCCGAAGCCGAGCTGCGGCTGCGTCCGGTGCGTTCCACCTTGTGTATTGAGACCAGGTTCACCCTGAGCCCGATCGACTCAGGTACGCACACCAAGGTCGTGTACAGCAACATCTTCCGAGGCCTCTGGGTGCCGCTGTTCTGGCTTGGAGGGCTCTGGATACCCGGCCCTAGCCGGGCGCGGATCCTAATGCGCAAAGTCAGTCAGGCTCTGAAGCAGCGTGTCGAGCACGGTCCCGGCACCACCTAACCGGCTGCGAGCAACGTCTGCATGTCCGCAGGTGGCCGCGGCCTCGGACAAGACTGAGCTCCATCGTGCGAATTCAGGTAAGGTCGGCGGCCTGTCCGCACTTAGAGCAGCGATCAGCCAGCGGAAGGCGGGGACGGCGGGGGTGAAGGGGGACTGGCCGTTGAGGATGCCGACCAGCTGCCAGTAGCGTTCCACCGGTTCGTCGGCGAAGGTCTCCAGCTGGCGTAGCAGTTGCTCGCGGTCGGCGCGCGGCCATTTCCGCACAGTGTTGGATGTTGAGATATTCTCACATCAAGCGATGTGGGGATTTCCTCATGTAAACCGAAGCGGTGGTCATGGCCCGAAGGACTATTGAGGTGCGTAAGCCGCGCGACATCAGACCAGCCTGATAGAGCCGCAAGGAAAACAGCGCCCCGCAGCCTGGCTCGATAGGACAGCCAAGCCCGAGGCGGCACTTCTGTTACTCGGATCGTGGCTGCCGATTATCGTCCAAACGCCCACGCCACCATCAGCGGGAACTCTTCGCGCCAGAACGAGCCGCCATGCGATCCGACCCGCTCAGTCATTACGACGTCCGCACCGGCGGCGCGCAATGCGTCCGCCCACCGGGTCGCGTTCTCGAGGAAAAACGGCTCCGATGTGCCGGCGACGAGGTATGCGCGCGGAAGCGAGCTCGGCATCACGGCAGGCGGTCGGTAACCCGCGCCGGGAGACGCGCAGAAGACCACGCCGTAGACATCCGGGTGCCGAAGGCCGATGGCCAGCGCGAGCTCGCCACCTGCCGAGACGCCGAACACCGCAGTGCGTTCGGTGGGCAGCGCGACGCCGAAGCGCGACTGCGCCCACCGGCGGACGTCGTCGACAAAGAACTTCTCGTGTGCCGCGAACCGGTCCGGATCGAAGCCCGGTGAGTACTCGTGGAGCCGCAGCATCTCATCGGCCAGCCGGTGTACGCCGACGATCATCGTCGACGGCACGCCGGCCGCCTCGAGGGCCCCGCCCCACTGTGAGATCAGCTGACCGTCACCCGCGAAGACGACTGCCTCGGGCGGACCTGGCGGGACGTACGCCGTGACCTGGCGGCCGCCGTCGTAGCCGAACGCCTCGGTGACGAGTTCTCCCGTGATGGAGGACATTGCTGTTGGCTCCTTGTCAGTAGCGGCGGCGGCCGCGTTGGCAGGGCGGGTATCAGCCCAGATGGCGGGCGAAGAACCGCAGCGAGTTGTCCGTCTCGAACGGCGGCAGGTCCGCGTGCTTGCCGGGGGTTGGCGTGCAGTGTCTTCTCGGCTGACACGCCCCAATAGCCCACCGGTCCGCCGCCGACATGGCCGAGTTGCTGGACCGCGGTCAGGACCGCCCGCCATTCCGCGACGGTCTGCCCGGCCAGCAGCGCGTACATGGCGGTGTCCGGCGCAGCCGTATCCTCTCCGGCGGCCACACGGGCCCGGTACTCGGCGGCGAGCCGGTCGAACTCCTCGTCCGTCGGCCGCTCGCCGTAGCTGGGTACGTCGATCGCGGCGACCGCGAACCCGCCCCCGGCGGCGAAGCGGCGCGCCCGGGCCAGGATGCCCGGTTCCTTCTTGTGCTGCCCGCCGCCGTGTCCCATCAGGATCAGGGGACGAGTGCCGTGGGCGTCTTCCGGCGTCCACAGCACGCCGGGGATCTCGCCGAGGGTGAAGAGCTGTTCGGTGACGCCGTCCAGCGACGTCTGGGAGATGAGGCGCATAGCGTTTCGAGCCTTGGTAGTGTCGGCCGCCATGCGTATTCTCCTCCTCGGCGGCACCGCCTTCGTCGGCCGGGCGATCGCGGAGGACGCGCTGCGGTCTGGCGCCGAGATCACGCTGTTCGGCCGCGGCCGGACCGGGACTGAGCTTTTCCCTGGCGTGCCGCGGCTGACCGGTGACCGTGACACCGGTGACTACGCCGCGCTGCGCGGGGCCGAGTGGGACGCGGTCATCGACGTCAGCGGCTATGTTCCCCGTCACGTCGGCCAGGCGATGGCGGCAATCGGTGATAACGCCGGCCGGTACGTCTTTATCTCCAGCCACGCGGTGTACCGGCACGAGGGCCTGGAGGCCGGAGCGGCTGAGGACGCCCCGCGTCGGGAGCCGCTGCGCGGCACCGAGGACCTGGCGGGTGACAACTACGGCCGGCTCAAGGTGGCCTGCGAGGACGATGTCCTGGCCCGGTACGGGGACCGGGCGACGATCGTCCGGCCCGGCAAGGTGGCGGGCCCGCACGACTGGCAGGACGGTCTGACCTACTGGGTGCGCTGCGGTGCGAGCGGCGGCCGGGTCGCCGTGCCCGCCGACCCGGCGCAGCCGGTACAGGTGATCGACTCACGCGACCTGGCCAGGCTTGTCGTGCAGCTGGCCGCCGATAACCGGCCGGGTGCCTTCCAGGCGGTCGGCCCGGCCGAGCCGGTCACGCTCGGCGGCCTGATCGGGATGTGCGCGGACGTGGCCTTCGGGCAGGTCGAGCTTGTCCGGGTGCCGGAGGACAGCGCCCCGCCGTTCTTCCCGCTGATCCGCCCCTTCTGGGCGACGCAGCAGCGCAGCGCGGCGAAGGCTAGGGCGGCGGGAATGCCGGCCACGCCGCTACCCGTCACCATCGCGGACGTGCTGGCCTGGGACCGCGAGCGCGGCCAGCCGCCGCTGGACCGCGGTTTCACGGCGGAGCAGCAGGCCCAGGTGCTGGCCAGGTTCGCTTGAGCGGGACCGCGATGCCCCAGTTGCAGGCGGCTGGCACGCAGCAGGCCGCCATGCGGCAGGTGCGGTAAAGATCGTCGGCATCGGTGGCGACCACGTGCACGAGCAGGTCCGTTTGCCCGCTGATCCCGTCGACCTGGAGGACCTCTGGGATGCTCGCGAGCGCCCCGGCCACTTCATCGAGACGGCGCTGGGTGACCTGGGTGGTGATATAGGCGGTGAGCGGATAACCGAGGGCCGCGGGTGGGACCTGGCGCTCGAGTGCAGTTGACCGGCCGCCGGTGGGGGACGATGCGTTCGGCACACTGCGGGAAGTCGAGCGCCGGGTGCTGTGGCTGGCTACTGCGATGGTGCACGAGGCGAACCATGTCCGGGCCAGCCAGGATGGGCTCATGGTCGGTGGTCACCAGACCTCAAGTGCGTCAATGGTGTCGATCATGACGTCGCTGTGGTTCAGGCACCTGCGTCCCCAAGACCGGGTGTCGGTCAAGCCGCACGCCTCTCCGGTGCTGCACGCGATCAACTACCTGCTCGGCGAGCTGGATGAGCGATACCGTCCCGCGCAACCCCGCTGGTAACCGTCCGGGACGGGCACCCGCACACCCCCGCGTTCCTGGCCACCATCAACCAGGTGCCAGGCATGACACTTGGCGTGACCCGGTTCGGCCAGTCGGGTTCCATCCCGGATGTCTACCGCAGAACCGGATCGTCCGGGCCGGCACGCCGACCCTGCGGGCGACCTGCCCGATCGTGTACAGCTCCGCTGGCTCGCTCACGCGAACGACTGTGCACCTTCCAGCCACTGGAAAGTCAAGCGCTTTCCGGCGCGGCGCCGCGCCCAGTAGCTCCCGACAGGCACCCCTCTGCAGTTCTTCGGTAACGAGAAGTATCATTCTGATGACCATAAGTAGTTTCCGGCGCCAGCGGGGGTGAGCGCGCGGTGGGATTCGCTGATCATGTGTTCGTCAGGTTGCTCGAGGGGGCACCGGACGCGGTGGTGTGCGTGCGCCGCGACGGGCAGATCGAGCTGGTGAACGCGCAGACGGAGCGGCTGTTCGGGTATCGGCGCGACGACCTGGTAGGCCAGCCGGTGGAGATCTTGCTGCCGGAGGCGCTGCGGGCCGAGCATCCGGCGCACCGGGCCGAGTACCTGGTCGACCCGGTGACGCGGCTGATGGGCGCGGAGCAGGAACAACTGTCCGGTCGGCGCCGCGACGGCAGCACGTTCCCCGTCGAGGTCTCGCTGTCGAGGGTCGACACCGCGGCCGGCACCCTTGTCATGGCCTTGGTCCGCGACGTGACCGAACGGCAGCGGCTGCAGGCCGAGGGCGAGCGGCTGAGAATGCTAGCCGAGCGGGACCGGCTGGAACGCCAGATCCAGCAGTCGCAGCGGCTGGAGAGCCTTGGCCAGCTGGCCGGCGGGGTGGCCCACGATTTCAACAACCTGCTCGCGGTGATCTCCAACTACGCCGCGTTCGTCCACGACGAGGCGACGCGGAGCCCGCGCGAGGTCAACTGGCAGGCGGTCCGCGATGACGTCGGGCAGATCCAGCGGGCCGCCGAGCGCGCCGCGGGCCTGACCCATCAGTTGCTCGCCTTTGCCCGCCGCGACGTGATCAAGCCGCGTCCGCTGAGCCTGAACTCGGTCATCGAGGACGTCCAGCAGGTGCTGGTCCGCACGCTCGGCGAGCACGTGGAGCTGAAGACGGACCTGTCCGACGAGCTGGGCACGGTGGTCGCCGATCCCGGCCAGATCGAGCAGATCCTGGTCAACCTGGCCGTCAACGCCCGCGACGCGATGCCGTCGGGCGGAATCCTGACCGTCGTCACCTGCGACACCTACGTGGACGCCACCCACGCCGCCAGCCGGGTGGGGCTGCCCGTCGGGAACTACGCCTGCATGAAGATCACCGACACCGGCGTCGGGATGTCGAGGGAGGTCATTGACCGCGCGTTCGAGCCGTTCTTCACCACTAAGGCCAAGGGTGAGGGAACCGGCCTGGGCCTCGCCACGGTCTACGGCATCGTTACCCAGGCCGGCGGCTACGTGCAGATCTATTCCGAGGTCGGCATCGGCACCACCTTCCTCGTGCTGCTGCCCGCCGCCGAGCGCGACGCCGCACCCGCGGCGCCGCCGAAGGTGCCGACGCAGCGTGGCGCGGGGGAGACGATCCTGGTCGTCGAGGACGAGCCGGCCATGCGCGAGGTGACGCGGCGGATCCTGTCCCGCAACGGCTACCGCGTGCTGGTGGCCGCCAACGGGCGCGAGGCGATGGAACTCGCCGCCAACCAGCCGGGCGACATCGACATCCTGCTCACCGACGTGGTGATGCCGCAGATGCTGGGCAGGGAGGCCGCGGAGAAGATCGGCGCGCTGCAGCCAGGCGTGAAGGTGCTCTTCATGTCCGGCTATACCCAGGGGCTCCTTGATACCCAGGGCGTCGTCCAGCCCGGCGTCAACCTCATCGAGAAGCCGTTCACCGAGACGTCCCTGCTCACCAGGCTGCGCCAGGTGGTAACGGAGGAAGGGACGCCGGACTCGTCCGGCTGAGGTGCATCCGCACCCGAGAGCTTATATTACTTAAAGCTATCAACGTGTTACGATAAGCCACCGAAGTCTCGCGGGGGATAGGTCACGGGGGCCGCGCGTTCATCGCGAGCGGGATCTGATCCAAAGGGGGAACAATGGCGCAGGAAGACAGCCCTGCCGCGACGGCGAGGTGGCGAACTACGGTGGCCGTCGCCCAGGACCAGGGCGAGGCCTTGCGAGTCAGCTGGCAGCGGTACGAGAGCGAGTTCGGCTGCATGCCGAGCGGCATGATGGCGACCAGCCTGACCACCGACCGGCCGAACCTCTACCTCGCCGCCAACGAGGCGTTCTGCAAGCTCATCGGCTACTCGTGGACGGAGCTGGCCGGCCGCGATTTCCTCGGCGACCTCGAACCCGAGGAGCAGGCCACGCTCGACCTGCTCACCCAGCAGGCGATGTCCGGCGATACCGACCATTTCCAGGCCGACACGTGGATGATCCGCAAGGATGGCGAGACCGTAGCCGTCAGGCTGACCGGGTGGGCCATCCAGCCGGAGTCGGGGGACCGCTACCTCACCACCTACGCGCAGGACATCACCGCGGCCTCCCGTGCGATGGACGAGGTGCAGCAACTCGGGCACGAGCTGGCGCGGTCGCGCCGGATGGAGAGCCTGGGTCACCTGGTCGGCGGGCTGGCGCATGACTTCAACAACCTGCTGACGGTGATCGCCAGCTACGCGAGCCTTGTGCACGAGGAAATCAGCGTCGCCGAGGCCGCGGACAGCCTTACCAGGTGGGGCCCCGTCCGATCGGACGTGGAGCAGATCCAGGGTGCGGCCGACCGCGCCAGGATGCTGATCAAGCGGATGCTCGCCTTTGCCCGCAGGGAACGGGCACAGACGGAGGACGTCGACCTCGCCCAGGTCATCAGCGACACCACCGTGCTCCTCAACGAGATGCTCGGCGAGTACATCCCGGTCATCGTCATGCCCGGCACGAACGTCTGGCCGGTTCGGGCCGACTCGGCCATGCTCGAGCAGGTGATCACCAACATCGCGGTGAACGCGCGGGACGCCATGTCGACGGGCGGCGGCCAGCTCACCATCAGCACCGGCAACATCGACACGATGAGCATGGCCAGCGCCGATCTCTCCGTCGACCAGTATGACGCGGCCGAGCTCGCGGAGCTGCTCCCCGGGCGCTACATGGCGCTGCGCATCTCCGACACCGGTTGCGGCATGGATCCGGTGATCGCCCAGCGGGCCTTCGAGCCCTTCTTCACCACCAAGGACGCGAACCAGTCGGCCGGCCTCGGCCTGACCACCGTGCAGCGGTTCGCCGCGGAGGCGGGGGGCAAGGCGTGGCTGGAATCGGAGGCCGGCACCGGGACGACCGTGACCGTGGTGCTGCCCGCCGCCCAGGGAGCCGGCTGGGAAGTACCGGGCGCGGGCGGTACGCCTGGCCCGCCCGCGCACAGCGGCTCGGTGCTGGTGATCGACGATGAACCGCAGATCCGCGAGGTGGTGCACCGGGTGCTTTCGAGCGCGGGCTACCAGGTGACGACCGCCGCCAGCGGGCAGGACGCGCTGGTGCTGCTTGCCAAACCGGGCACCGCGGCCGACCTGGTGCTGACCGACATCGTGATGCCCGGCATCACCGGCGCGGCATTCGCCGCCCAGGTCCAGGTCATGCGGCCGGGCATCCAGGTGCTCTTCATGTCCGGGTACGAGCGCCCGGACACGGTCGCACACGGCTGGCCGGACGCCGACGTGCCGGTGATCGGCAAGCCCTTCTCCAGGGCCTCGTTGCTGGCCACCGTGTCTCAGCTGCTGGCGGCCGGCCCAGGCAAGTCCTGGGGCGAATAAGCACGCGGCAGGTGTAATCGGGCCCGCGGCCGCGGGCCCGATTACAGTTCGCCGTCCGGTGTGTCGGCGCGGCGCGCGGCGAGGGCCGCGGCCTGCGTGCGGCGGTTCATGCCTAGCTTGGCTAGCAGGGCGGAGACGTAGTTCTTCACGGTCTTCTCGGCCAGGAACATGCGCTCGGCGATCTGGCGGTTGGTCAGCCCCTCGCCGATCAGCTCCAGCACCCGCTTCTCCTGCGCGGATAGCGCGGCCACCGGGTCCACGCTGGACATCCGCTCCCGCAGCCGCGTCATGACCTGGCGCGATGCGAGCGGGTCGAGGGTGGACTGGCCGGCCGCGACCGTCCGCACCGCGCTGACCAGGTCCGCGCCGGCGGTCTGCTTCGACACGTAGCCGGCGGCACCGGCCATGATCGCGCCGAGGATGGCCTGGTCGTCTCCGTAGGCGGTGAGCATGAGGCAGGCGGTCTCCGGAAGCCTGGAGCGGATCTCCCTGCAGACCGCCACCCCGTCCCCATCCGGCAGCCGCACGTCGAGGACGGCGACGTCCGGCTGCAGCACGGGCAGCCTGGCCAGCGCCGTGGAGGCCGTGCCCGCCTCGCCCACGACGTCGATGTCTGGCTCGGCGGCGAGCAGACCCTGCACGCCGCGGCGGAAGATCTCGTGGTCATCGAGCAGGAATACGCCTATCCGGCCCTGCTTGGCCTGCTCGTCCATGAGCGCTCTCCCCCGTTTCGCGCGCCTGCCCGGGTCGCGCCATTGCGACGGATTGCCGTCCCCTGCCAGCATGCGCGGGCAGAGGGTGCCCGGGCGAACATCCCGATCTTACTATAGGTACTCTGTACAGCACTAATTGTAATGAACGGCAGGTCAGCAGGCCTCACCGACCCGCGACCCTCGCGGCCGGGCGGCCCGCAGCGGAAGGGGCTTGGGCGATGGACGCGTGGCAGGTACTGGATATCGCGCGCCGGCTCCGCGCGGCCGACAGGACGTACCTGGCGGGCCAGCTGCACGACCGGCCGATCCAGGACCTGGCGGCGGCGGCGCTTGAGCTGTCAGTGGCCCGCCGGACCGCAGGGACCACGGTGAGCGACGAATGGGACGTGGTGGAGCGGCTCGTCGAGGAGGCCGGCCGCGAGCTTCACTCGATGATGGACGAGATCGGGACCTTCGACCGGCCGGAGCCCGATCTGGCCACGGCGCTGGCGGGGCGCACCGCCCGGCTGCTTGCCGCCCCGCTGACCATGGTGACCGGCGAGGGCGTGGGCGGGCTTGCGGCTACCGAGGTGTCCGCCGTCGCCGATGTCGTGGAGTTGATCCTGCTCGGCGCCTGCGCGCAGCCGCCGGTCCAGGCCATGGCGGCAGTGCGAGCCGATGAGCAGCTGATCCATGTCGACCTCAACCTGACCCCGGTGGTCGATGGAGATCACCCGTTCGGCGATCCCGCCGAGATGAAGGAGTCGCTGGATCACCTGGCCGCCGCGATGCAGACCCAGGCCGATGTCCAGCTCCGCGAGCAGCGGATCCGGGTCCGGATGAATCTGCCAAGGCCGCCGCGGCAGCGGCCTTGACATATGCCGATATAGGAATATTCTGGGCCAGTGGCCCGATCTTCCACGACGTCGGATGTCTTCAACGCAATTGCCGAGGCGCACCGTCGCGAAGTCCTGGACGTGCTGATCGCTGGCGAGAAGGCGGTCGGGGAGATCGCGAGCGACCTCTCGATGCCCCAGCCCCAGGTTTCCAAGCACCTGCGGGTGCTCAGTCAGGTGGGGCTCGTCAGGTGCCGGGCGGAGGGACGTCGCCGGCTATACCGCCTGGAACCCGCGCGCCTTCGGCCGCTGCAGGAGTGGCTGGCCAAGTACGAGCAGGCGTGGAACGAGCGGATGGACCGGGTGGACGACTACCTCAAAGAGCTACAGCGGCAAGGAGAGCAGCGTGATACCTAATCGGCATGGATCGGCACACGTCGAGTTCCCGAACGATCTAGAGATTCTCCTCACCAGGAAGTTCGACGCTCCGATCCAGCTCGTCTTCGACGTCTTGACGAAGCCGGAGCATGTGAGCAAATGGTTCGCCCCATTTGGGGAGGAGATGAAGGTCTGCTCGATCGACCTGCGGGTCGGAGGGGACTACCACATCGTCTTCGTGACCGACGACGGTAGAGAGTGCTCGTTTCGCGGAACCTACCTGGAGGTCGAGCCGCCGACCCGGACCGTCGAGACGTGGCAGTTCGACGGGTGGCCAGGTGTGGAGGCCGTCGAGTCCACCGAACTGCACGAAGCTCACGGATCCACGACGCTGACACAGCGGCTGGCGTTCCGCGACAAGGCCGGCCGTGACCACATGACCAAGACCGATGGCTTCGAAGCGAGCTACGACAACGTCGAAGATCTCTTGAGGTCACTGCTCGATCCAAAGGGAACGATCGCTGGGTAATCGCGGCTTGAGCCAGGCTTCAGTGCCTGGCCCACCCGGCTGGGCCATCGGGTGACCCTCGGTGTGTTCCTGCAAGAACGCACCCAAGGAACCCCCCGATGGACCCAGGTCCCCATCCCGCACGTCTGCCGCCAGGCTGAGCCGCATCTCGACCGCGCCAACGGTGCAAAGGCCTGGCCATCCCGCTGGTTGGCCATCGAAGCCACGGCGGGCCTCTTAACGCGGCGGCCTTCCGGCCGCAACCCTGGTGTCCCGGCTCCACCAGGAGTCACTTGACGCCGTATCGGGCGTCCCCGCGCCGTGCTGATGTTATTCAACATGCGCTGGCCCACGTTGAAATTCTCCCGGAATCCCTGCCCCTTGCCCCGGCAGGCCGCCGAGGGCGCGACGGCGGTTCGGTGCCTGCGGTCGCAGGTATGGCCGACGGACAGGGCCGTAGCGCCCGGGCCGAAGGGCCCTGGTCTGGCCGGGCACTAATACCCGGACCTTGAAAGGACCGGCCCTTCCGGGCCGAAGGGCCCGGGTCCTTTGGCCGGGGCGGGCCACGTTATCTCGGGGCTTAAGTCCCAGGCGGTATTACCCAGGCCGAAAAGACCGGGATAACGGCCCGCCTGAGACAGGGAGAACGGCTCTGAGAAACACGGCGTGAAAAGACGAAATTGGAGAGCAGTTCATGGCACCTCGAAACGAAAGAAGCGACCAACCATGGCTCTCCGCAAAACCTTCGGCGGGCTGGCGGGCACCCTCCGCACCGCCACCCGCACAGGCCGGGCTCGCGCCGTGGCCGGGCTGGCCGCCGCGGCGGTCGGCGTCCCGCTCGCACTGGCCCCGGCCGCCGCGCACGCGGCGACCCCCACGCTGATCTACGGCACCCTGGATACCCAGACCTCCACCGCCGCCACCGAGGCCGCCGCCGGCGTCGGCATGGCCATGTTCGAGTTCGACTGGGCCGCCTACGAGCCCAAGCAGGGCAGCTTCAGCACCTCCTACATGAACACGCAGCTGTCCATGCTGCACGCTTACCAGGCCGCCGGGATGAAGGTCACCCTCGGCCTCGGCCTGGAAGACCCGCCCTCCTGGGTCCGCAACCTTGCCGACGGCACCTTCATCGACCAGAAGGGCAAGGTCGCGCCCGGCGACGACCTGGTCTTCTCCGCCGCCGACCGCGCCGCCGCCGCGACCTACCTCGCGAAGATCGCGAGCTACATGCCGCTGACCGACTTCTGGGCGATCCGGCTGAGCGCCGGCGACGGCGACGGCGAGATGCTCTACCCTGGCTCCGGCACCTACTACGCGTTCAACCCCTCCGCCCTGACCGGGACCGGCCTGCCGGCCGGGATGACCCCCAACCCCGACCCGAAGTGGAAGCCCGGCACGAAGGGCCTGACCGCCGCGCAAATCACCGCGTGGATCACCTGGTACGTCGGCGGGCTGGACAACGTGACCAACTGGGAGATGACCACCCTGTCCGGCCTCGGCTTCAAGGGCTACTACGAGACCGTCACCCCGGGCTCGGGCACCCGTCCGGACCAGCTGGTCACCGACGAGAACAGCAAGCTGCCGAACGACGGCACCACCGGGGTCGGCGCGGTCTGGCAGCTCTACTACGCCAACCTCCCGGTCAAGACCAACGTCATCGCCTACATCTCCTCCGTCGCCGACAACTCCGGCGGCAACGACCTGTGCACGTCGACGGACGACTCGCAGTCCCTTACCAGCCCGGCGCTGGACGCCTGGTCCGCCACCCGGTGGATCACCCGCATCGCCAACCAGTACGGGCTGCCGGTCGCCGGGGAGAACCCGGGTCTGAACCTGCCCGCCAGCCTGGACACCTTCTACACCAACACGACCAGCACCGGCATGATGGCCACCGCCCTGGCCCAGGCCCGGTCCTGCGGCTTCGTCGCCTACTACTGGGCGCACGACGTCCACCTGTGGGACGGGACCATCCCATTCACCACCTACGCCACCATGATCGCCGGCTAACCCGGACCGCCCCTGGCTACACGGCCAGGGGCTAACCCCGCCGCCTCCGGCCGCGCCGCAACCGCGCCGCCGGAGGCGGTCTATTGTCACGGTAAGGTCGGCCCGGCTATACCTCCTGCCACACCTCGTCACCGCGCAGCTCAGCGTGGCAATCCTTGTACCGGTAGGTCCGCTCGTATACAAAGTCGGCGCGATTGGGCACGAGGCTGGACAGCACGAAGAACGCGTTCACCCCGTTCGCGTACACCAGCGCGTATCCCTTTTGCTCGCCCAGTCGCTTGAGCGCCAGCAGGCTGGCCCCGTAATACGCGGTGCGGCCGTGCGCCGGCCAGCTGAACCCCGGATCGTAGGGAATGGTCTTGCTCTCCGTCGCGGCAATGGCGGCGTTGTACTCCATGATTACCACGCTGGGCTGATACTTTAGCGCTTTCCAGACCCAATAATCGTTGCCGTCGATGTCGAGCGAAAACAGGTCGAAGTCTTCAGGCACCCCATTATCGGTGAGGAGCTCATTGATGTTCTCAGCGGTGACGAACCCCTGGGTTACCCCGAGGCTCGCCGGATATGACTCGCCGTCGAGGAAGAGACCGCGCCAGCCACGGTCGGCGAGCAGCCGGCAGTTGCACTCGAGCCCGGTCTTGGCTACGTCCTGCAGCGCGCCGCCGCGCCACGGCGGCCCGACCCCGATCTCGACGAAGAACGACTCGCGCGGCGGGATGCGCGAGAACAGGTACTCTAGAATGCCATCCTCGTCGTTCTGTGAATGGACCTTGCGTCCGTATACCTGGAGTCGCGGACAGAGCTGCCCGGAACTCTCCAGCCGCCGGCGGATCACGCGCTCGGCGCCGTAGAGCCCGTGCCACGAGGCGAGATAAGCGTCCTTCACCCAGGTCCCGCCGAGCTGCTGGCGCGTCCGACGTAGCAATCGCTCCCGGATTCGATTCGACATGTGCCCGCTTTCCCCCGGCGCTCAAAGCGCATCAAATACCATCCGTTGGCATGTCCAGGCTACCTTAGGTCCGTGCGCTAGTATGGCGATTCGCCAACACCGGGGACTTGCTTAGTTGTGCACTTTTACGTGCTTGGAGCGCTGGTCGGAAATAAGGGCGTTAGCACTCGTATCACCGGATTTCCAGATGAAGGGAAAGGTTGCATGGCGATGGCAGGCCCGCTAAGCCAGTTCGTCCACGAAATGCAGGAGTCGGGCTCGGGCGCGGTAATAATGTCCCCCCACCTCGATGACGCCGTATTGTCCTGCGGCGCCCTGCTCGCCCACCTCGTGGGCAAATGCCCCGTTACCGTCGTGACCGTTTTCACGCAGGCTGCTCCGCCGCCTTGGTCCCTGCCCGCCCGCCTGCAGTTGCGTGCCATCGGCGTCACCGATGCCGACGACTTCTACGAGCAGCGGCGGACGGAGGACACCAAGGTCCTCGCCGAGATCGGGGCCACGGTGGTCCACCTGGGGCTGCGGGATGCCATGTTCCGCCGCGTCGGCGACGCCGCTGGCAGGCACCTGTTTCCCGGGTGGTGGCCCGCCTACCCGACCTTCCGCTTCGATATCGCCCGTGGCCGGGTGGCGCGCACCGACGCCGGGCTGCCCGCCGAGGTCGGCGCCCTGATCGGCGAGGTGGTCATCCAGACCGGGGCCGGAGTCCTCTTCGCCCCTCTCGGCGTCGGCAGGCATGTGGACCACCTGATCACCCGCCGCGCCGCCCAGCACCTGCCGGCCCAGCACCTGCCGGCCCAGGGCCTGCCAGCACGGCACATGCCGCTGCGCACCGTCTACTACAGCGACTTCCCCTACTCGGAGAAGGCCGAACCGGAGCCGGGCTTCCTGCGGCGCACGGGCCTGGTTCCTCATCCGTGGCTCTCCGGCCGCGCCGAGAACGCGGACCGGATCGCGGGATACCGGACCCAGTTCGCGGGACTGTTCCCGCAGGGGACCGTTCCTCTTCGCCCGGAGACCTACTGGCTGGCCGCGAAGGACTCGGCGACCGCCACGTAGTCGGCTCCGGCCGACTCGGCGTTGAACCGCCGCACGTCTTCCCGGTTGGCTGCGGCCATCGCCGCCCGGACCGCGGGATCGGCGAGGCGCCGCAGGGCCGCGGCATAGCGTGACGGGTCGTGTCCGGGGATCACCGCGCCGTTCCTGCCATCGGTCACGATTCCCGAGGCGATGACGTCCGACACGATGACCGGCAGCCCGGCGGCCATGGCCTCGATGGTCGCCAGCCCGAAACCGTCGTAGCGTGACGGGAAGATGAGCAGATCGGCCGCGCCGTACACCTCGGCCATCTTGGTCGGCGGCAGGACGCCGAGCCAGTGCACGCCCTCGGTCGCCTTCCCATGGGCCACCCCGGCCACGGTCAGCCGCAGCCCGGGCAGGTCCCGGCGGGCCTCGGCCACCGCTGCCAACGCCACGTCCAGGCCCTTGAGGTAACCGCTCCGGCCGACCCAGAGCACGTTGAGGCCGTCCCGCCCGGGACCGTCTGCCGCCCGGGACACATGGTCGAAGATCGTGGTGTCCACGGCGTTCTCGATGACGGTGACCCCATCGCGGAGGCCATACAGGGAACGAAGGTCAGCGGCCACGCGCGGGTGCACGGCGATGTGACCGTCCAGCCGCAGGGCCTTCTTTGCCCCCGCCATCCGGATCCAGGCCAGCGCCCAGGCCAGCGGGTGGCCGGGCCTGCGCAGCCGGAGGTGCGGCTCCGCACCTGCCCCGTGCCACACGGCGACCAGCGGCGGGGTGGCGCGTCGCCTGCGCAGCAGCCGGATGCCCCACACGCACTCCGGGCAGTGCACGAAGATGACGTCCGCGGTGCTGCGGCGCAGCAGCCACCCCAGGCGGAGGCTGGCGATCACGTCGGCCAGCCCGGCCACGCCCGCGATCCGGCTGTGGTTCGGAAAGGCGCAGACGATGTCCACCTGCCAGCTGGGGCGGATTCGCTCCAGTTCCTTCAGCAGGCCTGCGACCACGCGCTCCACCCCGCCGGACTCGGTGGGCGGGAGCCTGGTCACCATCGCCACGGTCAGCGGGCGATCTTCGCTCGCCGCCGGCCACGCCGCCGACGTGAGCCGGATGGCCTCATCTGCCGAAGTCATGTCGCTACTCCTCGTCTCCGTCACGTCGTCCACCGCGGGTCACCACCGATCGATCCGGGCCGCGGCGTATGGGTTTGCGGGTGAACGAGAACCTGGCCTGCGCAGCGCCGAACTCAGCTGGTTGATGGCCACCAGCTGGCCGGCGCTCAGCGCCTGCAGGTCCGCCTCCGTCAGCTGCGCCGTGACCTTCGGCCAGGCCTCGCCGCGCAGCAGTAGCAGCATGGCCGCGGTGGCCACGGCTCGCCCCCCTCCTACGTCGTCGTGCACGAAAACCGAGCCGCCGTGCGCGGTGTTGGTTCGCATGAAGCTGGCCATGACGCGCAACTGGGCCAGCGATGGTGCCATCCCCGGCGTCACCGGGAGGAGCAGGTAGTTCTGGTGCAGGCTGGCCGCCGTCGCCTGCTCGGCGACATTGGGGCTGTCCAGGTTGACGATCGCTACCACCCGGAAGGAGGTGGCCATTTCCTGCATGTCGGCGTCGTCGGGCGCCTCCCCTATGTCCAGGCCCGCGGTGATCACGTAGTCAGGTGCGCTCAGCGTCACCGGGGTAACCACCAGATGCGAGACCAGGAGCTTCGCCGCGCCGAGCAGGAGGACCAGCGCTAGCGCGACCGCGCTCCGGCCGATGATGACCCGGCGCGGGAGCTTGCCGCTGGTGCCGATGGCCGGGCGGGCTCGCTTTCCCCACGACAACGCGCGGACCTCAGACAACGTTCTCTCCTTCGGCGGCCGCGCCGCGCACCGAGGCGGTCAGCAGCGCCAGGGCGCGCTCGGCGGACCGGCTCCAGGTGTGCCTGGCGGCCACCGCGCGGCCGCGTTCGGTGAGATCTCGCGCGAACTGCGGATCGCCGAGCACCCGCGCCAGTGCCTGTGCCCATTCGCTGGCCTCCCGGGCCGGCACGATTACCGCGCCGCCGCCCGCGGCCTCCTTGACGGCCTCGGCGTCGCTGGCGACCACGGGGAGTCCCGCGGCCATCGCCTCGAGGACCGGCAGCCCGAAGCCCTCCACCAGGGACGGAAAGCCGAACACGGCGGCGTTGGCGTACAGGCAGAGCAGCGTTTCGTCATCGACGTGGGTGTAGCGCCGGACCCGATCGGACAAGCCGAGGGCCGCCGTGAGTTCTCCGACCTCGTCGGAGAACCTGGGATCGGGCTGGCCGACCAGCACCAGCCCGAGGTCGGGCAGGTCGGACCGCAGCGCGGCCAGGGCCTCTACCAGGACGCGCTGGTTCTTGTGCGGACGCTGCGCTCCCACGTGCAGGATGTAGCGGTCGGGCAGGTCCAGGCCGTCCGGACGGGGCCGGCCCGCTGCGGAGAACCACCGGTGGCTTACGCCAGCCGACAGGACGGCCGCGGCCGGGAGCTCGACCTTGTAGAAACGGCGGATGTCCTGTCGGCTTGCCGCGGAGAGGGTGGCGAGCGTGGCGGCGGAACGGACGGCCAGCCTGGTCGCGGTGGTGTACGCCACCGAGAAGGCCGATCGGCCCTGGGCGGCCGCATCGCGCTCGAAAACGCAGTCGGGGATCAGCGAGACGACGGGAACCCGGCCGTGCAGCACCGGCGTGCTCAGGTGGTAAGGGATGAAGACCACGTCGGGGCGGAAGGCCAGGACGGACCGCCAGAGTAGCCACTGGGAGCGAAGCGATACCACCGGGACCCGTGATGGCACCGCCCGCACGCCGGGCCGCGCCAGCAGCTCGCCCACGTTCAGTCGGCCGCGATCCGGGTTATACAGGATGATGAGGTCCACCTGGCGTCGGCTTAGCTCGCTGAGCAACTCGAAGGCGTACCTGCCGAGGCCGTGGTAGCGATCCTGCATCACCCGGCCGTCGACCAGGATGCTCGGCCGGAAGCCGGCCCGCGAGTCGGCCGCCAAGCCTAGGGGGCGCGTCTGGTCCGTGGTGGTCATACGGCGACCTCCTCATGCTGGTATTCCACGGCCGGGGTGTGCTGCCGACGGCGCTGCCTGCGGGCTACCGTCGTGATCACGCCCCCGTAGGCCAGCAGGGCCGCCGCCAGCGACACCGCGAACGGCAGTACCGTCGTCGGCTGGGGGGGTCCCTCGGGGGACGGGTTGGGCAACGGCGGCGGCGGCTGCGTGCCGCGGGCAACGGCAGGCACGCGCAGCAGCCCCGCCGCGAGGGCGGTCGGTATGACCGCGGCCGCGTGAACGCTTCCGCCCTTCTCCGGCACCTCAAGGACGGTGTCCGCGAACGCCTGGCCGATCTCGCCTCCAGGCAGGACGGCGGGCCGGCCGAGCGGCTTACCGTAACGCCGGACCGCGGCCTTGTAGCTGGCCGCGTCGTCCTTCTGGCCGTCCAGGTAGGCGCGCGCGATGGCCGGATTGGTCAGCCACCGGCGCCGCTGCGCTGCGCTGGCCGCCGATGCTACCGGCGGGAGGCCCGCCCGCCGGTAGGCCGCGGGGGCGCCGGAGGCCAGCCTGGCCACGATGGGCAGGGCGTGCGGTGGGGCGCCGGCGCCCGGCGTCGCCGCGAGCACGATGGCATCGAAGAGCTGCTCCTGCCCGCTCCGCGCCGACATGGTGACCCGGCTCAGCGGATCGCCGAGCATGCCCTTGCCGCCCAGGGCCGCGTAGGCCGAGTAGAAGTCGCCCGCGGGCCCGTTCGTCACGGTGTACCCGCCGCAGTCCGTGGCTGTCGTGTTGACGAAGACGCCGCCGAAGATGTCGGTGACGTCCGCCACCGGGCTATAGGGATTGATCGGCACGTACCAGAGCTGCACCGTCTTGTAGACCTGGCTGGGGAAGGTGATCACCCGCCGGCCGTTCGCCCGGATCCAGCTCTCCAGCGTGGGGCTCATGTCGCCGTACTGCTCGATGGCGTCGTTGGGCGACAGGATGAAGTAGTGCACCCCGTCCGCGAGCGCCGCGGGTCCGACCGAGAAGTACGCGAAGTTGTTCTTAGGCGCCAGGTAGAGGTACTTCTCGACGTCGCCGCTTGCGTTGACCGCCGCGCAGGCGGGCAGCCTGGCCTTGATGTACTTGGTGACGAGCAGCACGCCGTCGCTGGTTCCCGCGTAGTTGGTGACCCAGCTCACGGCCGAAAGGCCGATCAGCCCCGCACAGCAGGCCGAACCGATGGCAACGGACGGCCGGAAGGTCTTTGCGCGCGGGCGGCGGGTCCGGCCGTTGGCGCCGAGGCGCGCCCGCCGCGCGATGATCGCGTCGCCGAACAGCACGGTGCCGACGATGGCGGCGGGGAGGATGTAGACGAAGAACTGCTCGTTCAGGGTCCCCACGGTCGCGATGTAGACGCCGACGCCGTAGCTGGCGGTCAGCCAGGCGGTGAGGAAGTTACCGCTCTGGGTGTTCCGCCTGCTCCAGCACCAGACGAGCGCGCAGAAGCCGGCCGCGAGCACGATGTAGCTGCTTGAGTACTGAGCGACCGAGTTCTCAAGCGCGCCGAGCAGCGACACCCCGGGGACGTTGAACCCGGTGATCTGCACGAGGCCGACGAGTCGCCGCAGGTCGAAGTCCTGGATGTTCAGGAACGATCCGCCCAGGCCGAGCTCGACCGCCCACAGCGGGAACAGAAGCAGGAACGCGATCGCCACCCCGAACGCGGCGGCGCACCGGCGGAAGTGTGATCTGTTACGCTCCAGCAGGGCAAAGATCGGCGGCACGATGATCAGGAAGACCGTGATCTCGTTGGTCAGCAGGGCCAGGCCGCCGAGCAGGCCGGTGACGGCCACGTACGCCAGCGTGCCGCGGTCGCGCAGCCGCCAGGCCGCGTGCAGCGTGAGCAGGCTCACGCACAGCGCGAAGGGCTCGATCACGTCTTGACGGTCGTAGCGGACCAGGACCGGATCCAGCGATGCGAGCACGGCGGTCACGCCGGTGACCAGCCGCCGCTGGCGCGGGCTTGCGCTGCTGCACAGCAGGTAGACCAGGCTCGCGATGAGCAGGATGTCGGCGACGCCGGCGGAGGCGGACAGCAGGCGCGCCGCGTCGATGACCGAGGGCAGCGCGGCCGAGGCCTCCCCGATCAGCCGCAGCCAGCCCGCCTGCAGCAGGAACATCAGCGGCGGATGCACGAACAGCGGCTCGTTGTCCAGCGTGAGCTGCCAGTGCAGGGCCACCTTCTGGGCCGCCGACGTATAGCCGGCCTCGTCGTAGAGCACGTCCGGGCTGCCGAAGATGTTGTAGAGCATGGCGAACGCGGCCACGCTGGCGCAGAAGGCGGCCAGCCGCCACTCGCCGAGCAGCGAGGCCAGCGACGATCGCCATCGCGACGCCGGCCGCTCAGGGTGAAAGCGAAGACCCGCGAGCTCGTGCTCCGGACTGTCCCGGTACAGCCGGGGACCCGTCGGCTCCGGCAGGTCACGTCCCCGCGGCAGGTCCCGTGGCGGGCGAGGACCCGCCAGAGAACCCGCCAGCCGCTCGCGCAGTTCCTGCAGGAAGCGCACGTCGGCGTCGGTGATCAGCCGTATCCGGCGGGCGGGAATCGTGAACAGGGCGAAACCGGTCACGATCAGCGCCCAGGACAGCACGGCCGGGGTCCGGCTGGCCAGGATGAACGCGACCGCTGTCGGCGCCAGCCCGAGCACGTAGGAGGCCACCCGCCGCACGCGCGGCAGCCTGACCTGGAACGCGCGCAGGTGGACTGGAACGAGCAGCGCGACGGCCACGTACACGGCGATCAGGTAGGACCAGGCCGCGCCGACCGCGCCGTAGCGAGGCACGAGGACGACCAGGCCCAGCACCTCGACCATCGCGGCGACGGGCATCAGCCAGCCGATCTCACGGCGGTGGCCCGCGGCGAACAGGCTCTTGATGAGCATGTCGGCCACCAGCGCGCCGAGCGTTCCCGCGGCCAGCACCCGCAGCACCATCTGGGCGCCCGCGTAATGGCCTGGCAGGAGGAGGTGGAGCACGGGCCCGGGGGCGATGATGAGTTCCGCCTGGATCGGGATGAGCAGCAGCGGGACCCAGCGGGCGGCCGCGGTGAACCAGCGGTGCTTCTCCCGCGGGCTCTTGCTGTGCGCGATGTAGGGGAACACCGAGTCGACCAGCGCGTCGCTGACGTAGTAGCCGGCCCTGGCGAGCAGCCCGCAGGCCTGGTAGCCGGCCAGCACGGCGCTGGTAACCCCGGCCGCCCTGCCCGCCACCTCCAGCCCGAGCAGGTCCGCGGTGATCAGGAAGGTCATCGAGGCCGAGGCGAACCAGGCCGAGGTCGAGTCGGCGAGGAACCCCAGGCTGGCGAGCCGGCCGGGGCCCGGGATGAGCCCCTTGCCGGTTCGAAGTCCGACCAGCACCGACCCGGCCGTGCCGACGAGAAAGCTGAGCGCGATGCCGCCGGGACCGGCGTGCAGCGCGGTCACGAGGAATATGCCGACGGCGCACTTGATCAGGATTTCCCCGCTCTGCATGATCCCGAGCCCGCCGAACCTCCGGCTGCCCTGCGCGACCGCCCACAGCACGCTGTTGAGCGCCATCAGCGGCATCTCCACGGCCACGATGACGTCAAGGCGCACCTCGTGGGTGGGCACGAGCTGGTGGCCGGACAGCTGCGCGACCAGGAACGCCGTGCCCAGCAAGATCCCGAAGGCGACGTTGGCGATCAGCGCGGTACGGAACTCGGGCTCGGTTGCCTCCGGGTCCCCGTGCGCCTGCGCGACGCGCATCGCGAGGGCCCATGGCGGCCCGGCGATGAGTATGCCCGCCGCGAGCAGCAGCACGTTCTGAACCGCGCTGACCGTGCCGAACTCCGAAGGCACCATCAGCCAGGCCAGCGCGATGCCGAAGGCGTAGTTCAGCACGGCCCCCGCCGCGAACCGGGCAACCAGGATCACCCCGCCCGCGGCGGCCGAGTACTCGGCCCGCATGCGGCTCTGTCGCCGCCTGGGGTGAAGGGGGTTACGCCTCAACGGGGTCGCCCGCGGCGATGACCGGCATTTCGGGCACCGTCACCGGCTGACGAGCAGGCGGCAGGAGAGATGACGTGAGGGCTGATGTGAGGACCGGAAGGAAGGACCGCAGGTCGGCATCTGGCGTGGTGATCACCCGCAGCCGCTCGGGCTCGTCAAGCTCGGGCAGCATCGGCAGCCCGTGCAGCCGCGCGTAGCGGCTGCAGACCGCGTCCGTCAGGACGCGCTCGTAGGAGGCGACGCATCGTTCCCAGGTGTAGGTCTCCGCGGCGATCCTGGACGCGGCGGAAAGCCGCTCTAGCTGCGCGGTGTCCCTGGCAAGCCCGCGCAGCGCCGCGCGCAGTGCCTCAGGGTCCCGCGGCGGCACGACCAGGCCGGTCGGGCCCGCCACGTCGCGGACCCCGGGCAGGTCTGAGGCCACCGGGACGCACCCGGCGGACATGCCCTCGACGAGCACCAGCCCGAACGCCTCCGCGCGGGTGACCGAGGGCAGGATCACCACGTCGTTCGACGCGTACTGTTCGTTGAGGTCCGCGTGCGTGACGTGGCCGAGGAACCTTGTGTTGGTGGCGTTCAGCCGGTGCGCCAGCTTCTGGTAGTTGGCGGCCTCCGCCCCGTGACCGACCAGGGTGAGCTCCAGCCAGGGCTGACCCGCCGCGGCGGCGAGCAGCGTCTCGATCCCCTTGTACGGCCGCATCTGCCCGACGAACAGCGCCCTCAGCCGCCCCGGGATGGGGCGCACCCGCGGCCGCGCCGACCCTCGCCGGTCGGCCCCCCACGGAATGGTCTGCACCCTGGGCCCGTACCTGCTGCGATGCTGACGTGCGTAATGCTGGCTGCTCGCCACGATCCGGTCCGCCCGAAGCGCGAGGCGCTCGTGCATCTTGTTGTACAAGGCAGACATTCCAAGCGCGCCTTGAATATCGATTGGCGAGTGGTAGGTGTAGACGATCGCCGGGCGGGAATGTGATGGTAGACGCTTCGATAGCCAGAGGAAGACATCGCTCATGGTAGGAACAGGCCCGTGCACGTTCACCACGTCGAGATGGCGCATCCCGCGGGCTATTCGCGGCCAATGGGTGATGAAGGAGGACAGCCGAATTTCGCCGGCCACGATTCGGCGGATCTGGGCGCTTGATAGCACCCGGACGTTATGGTCCCGGGCGGCCAGCCCAGTCGCCAGCCGGTCGATGCAGGTAGAAATGCCGGAGACGATCGGCGGGGCCTCGGAAGTCACGATGAGGATGTCGAGTGGCCGGTGGCCTGGGACGGCGCTGCTGGTGCCGACCGCGTGCTCGCCTCTAGCCTGGCTCATCGGGCACCTCGCAAGAGGCTCGGCCGAGACACAGTTATCTTGCATCCAATCTGCTTATGACAATATGACATGAAGGGCCCCGCCCCTTGTTTAATATCCGATTTGCCCGTGGACTGTGACTTGATCAGCTGCGCAGTGAATATGCGATGCACACAGTTAAAGACGCGGGCCCGATGTCCATGGTTGACGTAACCATGGCACGAAAACGATGTCAAGTCGGAATACATCTAAGCGCGAATAATGACATGCGGCATATTATAAAAGTGTCGTACTTTTGGCCGAAGAATGCTTTTAACGCAGCTTCCTGGAGGCGGGCCCGAGGCGAACGAAACGGCGGTGGCGATCCGGTGCCCGGCTCTACTGAGTTTGTTCGGAAAAGGCGGCCTGCGGCGCCAGGGACCCATGGCGGGTATGGCCGCATGGCGGCCCATGTCGCCACGTGTTACCCCGCGCGGCCCCCAGGACGGGAAGGTGCCAAGCGTCGTCAGACGTAACTTAAAGTAATGTTTACTAACACAAAGTTACTGATACGTCGGGCGCGGCGGCGGTGATGTGGTGGCGACGGCCGGCGCGGCGGCAGTGACGGGGAGGCGAGTCCCGGCCCAGCCCCGAGCCCAGCCCAGCCCCGAGCCCAGCCCCGAGCCCAGCCCCGAGCCCAGCCCCGAGCCCAGCCCCGAACCCGGCCGCGGGCATCCCGTTAACGCCGAGTATCGTCCTCGTAGACGTTACGTTTCACCAGTGGCGATACCGTCGGCCTGGGGTGCCGGCGACTTATCGGGGAGGCCTGCCATGGCAGTCAAGTGGTCCGAACTCACCCAGCGCCAGCGCGCCATGATCGGCGCCGCGGCGGCCGCGGAGCTGTCGCTTAAGGTCGCGGCGCTGATCGACATCAAGCGCAGGCCGGCCGACCGCATCCGCGGCCCCAAGCGCCTGTGGCGCGCGGCCATGGTGGTGAACCTGCTCGGGCCGCTTTCCTACTTCGCGTTCGGCCGCAGGCGGGGCTAGCCGCCGATCCCGCCCTCCGGACCGCCGCATACAGTGGCGAGGGTGACGGCCGAGGATGCTGACCAGACGGACCCGGCGCCGTCGGCGCCCCGCTTGACGTCGCTGTCGCCGGGTGCGGGCTGCGCGTGCAAGCTGCCGCTGGCCAAGCTCGAGGCGCTGTTCGCGTCGATGAACTCACCGACGCTGGACTCACCCGTGCTGGGCCCGGCCTCCGGTGACCTGCTGATCGGCGCGGCCGAGGGCGACGACGCCGCTGTGCTGCGCCTGGACGACGACCGCGCGCTGGTTCTGACCACCGATTTCTTTACCCCGATCGTCGATGACCCGGTGGACTGGGGCCGGATCGCGGCCGCGAACGCGCTGTCCGACGTCTACGCGATGGGCGGCAGGCCGCTGTTCGCGGTGAACCTGGCCGCCTGGCCGGGCGACGGGCTCGACCTGGCGATCCTCGGCCGGGTGCTGCGCGGCGGCGCGCAGGTGGCGGCCGAGGCGGGCTGCTTTGTCGCGGGCGGGCACACGATCGACGACCCGGTGCCCAAGTACGGACTCGCCGTGGTGGGCCTAGCCGACCCGGACCGGCTGATCACGATCGACCGCGCCGCGCCTGGCGACAGGCTCATCCTCAGCAAGGCGATCGGCACCGGCGTGATCGCCACCGCGCTCAAGCACGGCGCCGCGCCACCCGACGTGGTGGCAGCCGCGGTCGCGTCGATGACGCTGCTGAACGCGGGCGCGGCCGCCGCCGCGCTGGCCGCCGGGGTGCGCGCGGGCACCGACGTGACCGGGTTCGGCCTGCTCGGCCACCTGCACCGGATGCTGGCGGCCAGCGGCGCGGCGGCGCGGATCGAGGCCGGCGCCGTCCCGCTGCTGCCGGGCGCGGCGGAGCTGGCAGCGGCCGGCTTCGTGTCCGGCGGGACCAGGGCGAACACCGAGCGCATGCGCGGTGCCGCCGACCTGGACCCGTCGATCCCGGCCGAGCTCGCGGTGCTGCTGCACGACGCGCAGACCTCCGGCGGCCTGCTGCTCGCCGCCCCCCCGGAGGCGGCCCCCGCCCTGCTCGCCGACCTGCGCGCCCGGGACCTCCCCGCCGCCCTGATCGGCGATGTCATCCCCGGCGAGCCCGGGCACATCACGATTGTTGGTTAGCCTCGAGGACTCCGACGTTGGAGCCGGGTGCACGCGTTCGGGGCTCGTGACGCACAGGCCTCGCAAGATGGGGCCGGTGGCACACGCACCCCGTCGGCAGCGCGGCGGATCGGGCTCGTGACGCACAAGCCCTGGTAGGGCTAGCCCGGGGACGCCACCCGCGGCCCAAGCCACGTTCGGGCCGGAAGCACCACCGCTCGTCAGTGCTGGCCCGGGGGGACGACCCCCCGGAGCCCCCCGCGCCTGGGGGGACCCATCCCCCCAGACCCCCCTTGCCCAGATACGGTGAGGTGGTGAAAATGAGGCCTGGGGCGGTGCGGGCGGCGCTGGCTGGCTGCGCGCTCGGGGCGCTGGCCGCGGTGGGCGCGGCGCAGCCGGCCGCCGCTCAGGCCACGGCCGCGGCGCCGGTCCGGCACGTCGTCATCGTCGGGCTGTCCGGGCTGCGGTGGAGCGACGTGTCGGCGTCCGCCACCCCGACGCTGTGGCGGCTGGCGGGCCAGGGCTCGGTCGGATCGCTCGTCGACTACGCCGTGCTGCCGCTGACCTGCCCGGCCGACGGCTGGCTCACGCTGAACTCAGGCGCCAGGGCGCAGGCCGACCACACGAACTCCGGCTGCGGCGCGTTCCCCGCGGTGGTCCGCGAGGGGGCCGGCGCCGAGGTGCCCGGCCTGCCCGCGCTTGCCGCCTACAACCGCCAGTTCCACGACACGCCGGACTGGGGCCTGCTGGCGGGCGCGGCGAGCTGCGCCACCGCGGTCGGCCCCGGCGCCGCACTCGCCCTCGCCGACCCGGCCGGGCACGTCGCTTCCTACCTGCCCTCAGCCTCGGGCCTCACCGCGACAGTGCTGGCCCGCTGCCCGCTGACCGTCGTGGACCTTGGAAATACAGAATTTGCCGAACGGGCGGCGGTGCTTCGCTCAGCGGACGCCGAACTCGCCCGGCTGGTGGCAGAGCTGCCGCCGGACACGACCCTGCTCGTCACCGCTCCCGGCGCGACCGCCAAGCCGCCGCACCTGCAGCTGGCCCTTGTCGACGGGCCGGGCTACCGGGCCGGCCTGCTGGACGCCGCCTCGACCAGGCAGCCGGGCATGGTGGTGCTCACCGACCTGACCCCGACGGTGCTGGGCTGGCTTGGCCGCCCGGTGCCGTCCGGCGTGGTCGGCGCGCAGATCACCAGCGGTGACCGGGGTACCGAGGCCGCCACGATCCGGTCGCTTGTCGCGCGCGACGCGGCCGAACAGGTGTGGCGCTCCAGCCACGGCGAGTTCTTCTGGACGTACGCGCTGGCCGACACGGCGGTGATGGCCGGGATAGGGCTGGCGTTCTGGGGCGCCTCCGGCGAAAGGCGCAGGCGTCGGGCCAAATGGTGGCGGGTGGCCGGGGTGTTCGCCGCCTCGGTGCCGGTGGCGACCTTCCTGGCCAACCTGGTGCCGTGGTCGCAGTCCGCGCACCCGGCGGTGGCGCTGTACGGCGCGGCTGTGGGGCTGGCCGCGGCGATCGGGCTGGTCACCCTGCTCGGCCCGTGGCGGCGCGACCCGCTCGCGGCGTTCGGCGTGATCAGCCTGTTCACGCTGGTCGTGCTCGGCGTCGACGTGATGACAGGGTCGGGGCTGCAGCTGGAGACGCCGTTCGGGCTTTCCGTGCTCGAGGCGGGCCGGTTCTACGGCATCGGCAACGAGGCGCTCGGTATCTACGGCATCACCGCGCTGTTCGCCGCGGCCTGGCTGGGCCTGGTCGCGCTGCGGCGATTCCCCGCAGGACCCGGCCATCCAGCACCTGCTTCCACATCAGCACCAGCGGCACCCGGCCATCCAGCACCTGCTTCCACATCAGCACCAGCAGCACCCGGCCGTCCAGCACCTGCTTCCACGTCAGCACCAGCGGCATCCGGCCACCTAACATCCCCTTTCACGTCAGCACTAGCGGCATTCCGGCGGCCAGCGGTCTGCCTGGTCGCGGTCGTCGCGGTGTTCGCCGTGTTCGCCTCGGGCTGGCCCGGGTTCGGCGGCAAGGTGGGCGGCACGATCGCGATGGTGCCGTGCTTCGGCCTGCTCGGCCTGGCGGTGGCCGGGATCAGGCTGAACTGGCGCCGGATCTTGCTCGTCGCGGTCAGCGGGATCGTGCTGTTCGCCATCTTCGCGCTGATCAGCTACTTCGTGCCGGTAACCGGGAAGTCCGACATCGGCGCGTTCGCCGGGGACGTGCTGCACGGGCACGCGGGCTCGGTGCTGCTGCGGAAGATCAACTCCAACATCGGGTCGCTGTCAGTGAGCGCGTTCAGCCCGGTCCTCCCCATCGTCGTGCTGCTGACCGGGCTGATGCTGTGGCGGCCCGCCTGGTTCCGGCTGCGGACCGTGCCGCTGGCCTACGCGGCGCAGCCGCTGATGCGGGTGATCATCGGCGTGCTGTGGCTGATGCCCGTGCTCGGCTGGTTCGCCGACGACTCCGGGGTCATCGTGGCGGCCACCGCGCTCCCGCTGGCGCTGCCGCTCGGCATTGCGGTGCTGGCAACCGCGGGGTATCAAGATCTTCAAGAACGTTATCTCCAGACCACCGTCGCCGATCCGGCCAAGCCCAGCCTTCCTCCCAGTGCCCGCGTGAGCAGAAAGTAGCCCGTGCAGTACCAGCTATCGCGCATTGTCGCAGGCCCGTTCCTGCACACGATCTGGCGGCCGAAGGTGACCGGCGCCGAGCACATCCCCGCCTCAGGCGGCGCGATCCTCGCGGCCAACCACCAGTCGGTGGTCGACTCGGTGTTCCTGCCGCTGATGCTGGACCGGCCGGTGACGTTCTCGGCCAAGGCCGAGTACTTCACCGCGTCCGGGCCCGCGGCCCGGCTGTGGGCCGCGTACCTGAAGGCCACGAACCAGCTGCGGATGGACAGGGAAGGGCCGCGGGCCGCGCAGGACACCCTGCAGGCGGCGCTTGACCTGCTGCGCGAGGGCAAGCTGTTCAGCATCTACCCGGAGGGCACCAGGTCACCGGACGGGCGGCTGTACCGAGGCCGCCCCGGCGTCGGCTGGCTCGCGCTGAAGTCGGGGCTGCCGGTGATCCCGGTCGCGCTGTCTGGCACCCGGCACGTGCTGCCGCCGGGCCGCGTGGTGCCGCGCCCCGGCCGGATCGAGGTCAAGATCGGCGCGCCGCTTGTCTTCGGCCCGGAGCTTGCCGCCGAGCCGCCGGCCAGGGCCCGCCGCCTGATCACGGACCAGGTCATGGCCGCCATCAAGGACCTGTCCGGCCAGGAGTACGTGCACATGTTCGCCTCCGACCGCAAGGCCGAGCTGGCCGGCGCCGGCCAGGCCTAGGCGGAGGTTGACCCAAGCGCATGCGGAACCGGCTGCGCGCGATCGGCCTTTTGACCTAGAGTAACGGCATAGATACTTTGCGCTACACGACGGTCTGAGCGTGCTGGTGAGCGCCGTGGCCGCCAAGTTAGCAGACCGACAGAAGGGATATATCAGCAAATGCCGCGCGCGCTAATCACCGGAATAACGGGACAAGACGGACTCTATCTCGGGGAATTTCTCGCGGCGAAGGGATACGAAGTCTTCGGCATGGTCCGCGGGCAGTCCAATCCCAAGATCCCGACGGTGGAAAGATATATTCCGTCCATTCAGCTGCTCGAGGGGGACCTGCGGGATCTCTCCAGCCTCATCTCGGTGATCGAGACAGCGCAGCCGGACGAGATATATAACCTGGGCGCGATCAGCTTCGTCGGGCTCTCTTTCAAGCAGCCCGAGCTTACCGGCGACATTACAGGGATGGGCGTCCTGCGAATGCTCGAGGCCGTTCGCATCCACACGCAGGGATCAATGAATGGCGTCCGGTTCTACCAGGCGTCGAGCTCGGAAATGTTCGGCGCGGCGCCCGAGGTGCCGCAGCGTGAGACCACGCAGTTCCATCCTCGCTCACCGTACGGCGTGGGTAAGGTATTCGGCCATTACGTCACGCAGAATTATCGCGAATCCTACGACGCCTGGGCATGCTCCGGCATTCTCTTCAACCACGAGTCGCCGCGCCGCGGATATGAGTTCGTCACGCGCAAGGTGACGCGCGCCGTCGCGCGGATAGCGCTCGGACTGCAGAAGGTTCTCGCCGTGGGCAACATGGACGTGTCCAGGGACTGGGGTTTCGCCGGCGACTACGTGCAGGCGATGTGGCTGATGCTGCAGCAATCGCAGCCGGATGACTACGTCATCGCGACCGGGGAGAGCCATTCTATCCGGGACCTTCTCCAGGCCGCCTTTCATCATGCCGGAATAGATGACTGGACGCCCTTCGTCGTTCAGGATGAGCGTTTCTTCAGGCCGGCCGATGTCGCCGTCCTGGTGGGCGACTGGGGCAAGGCACGGGCAAAGCTAGGCTGGCATCCCACGGTTGACTTCCAGCAACTGATCGAGATGATGGTCGATGCCGATCTGGAGAACGAAAAGCGGAATCCCGGCCCGGCAGAGTTCACCGCGGTTCCGCAGCAGCCCGGCGAGACATTCGTCCCGGTAAGGTAAGCGGAAAGGGCTCCGGCCGGCGGCGCAGGGTCTCCCTGCGGGACAGCCCTTGTCGGCCTGTCCGGCCGGAGCCGCCGATTTAACTCCCGGCGGGTGCGCACACGGGGCACAGGCCGAACAATTCGACCGTGTGGTTAACCTCGGTGAAGCCCGCTTCCTTTGCGACGCGCTCCGCCCACTGCTCCACCGCCCGGCCCTCCACCTCCACGCTGCGCCCGCAGTTGCGGCAGGTCAGGTGGTGGTGATGCACGCTGGTCTCGCACTGCCGGTAGAGCGTCTCGCCCCTGGCGTCGCGGATCGCGTCCACGCTGCCCTGCTCGCAGAGCGCCTGCAGGTGCCGGTAGACGGTGGCCAGGCCCACTTGCTCGCCGCGGCGCCGCAGTTC
>JBOHCG010000005.1:0-46105 GCA_050698735.1 Streptosporangiaceae bacterium
CCGCGGTGAACGCATCGGGGAACAGCTCGCGGCGGTGCCCGGCCAGGAACGCGAACACGCTGCCCGGCGGGACCAGGTGCCCGGTGACCTCGCCCGCGTCCCACAGATCACGATCGGCCTTCGAGATACCCTGCATAGCACAATTCTCTCAGGGAATCGAACACGGTGCCGGCGAAACACCCCGATCAGAGCCTACGAGTTGTTCAGTGCCGTCCTAGGTCGTGGCCGGAGCGGAGCTTCCGCCTGACATCGCCCTGCTGCTGGGGCGGCTGCGGGACGGGCTGCTTGCGCGCGGCGGCCTGGTCGGCATCTATCTGTACGGCTCGCTGGTGACCGGGGATTTCAGCCCTGCAAGCAGCGACATCGACGTGGTCGTCATGGTGGAGCGCGAGCCCGACGAGGCCGCGGTCGAGGAATTGCGACGGCTGCACGAGGCGCTGGCGGGTTCCGGTGGCGTCGCGGACCGGCTGCACTGCCTGTATGTGCCGGCGGACTCTCCGTCTCACGATCCCGATCGACTGCATACCTACTGGTACGGAAGCCGGTCTCCATCGCGGACATCCAGGCCGCCGTCTACCGGGAACTGCGGGATTACTGGCGGCGGGCTGCCCGCAGGCGGATGCTCTGGCTGCAGGACAGCTGGGTTGACCTGGGGCTCACCGTGCTGCCTCGCATCTCGGCAGGTCTGTCCAGCGGCGAATTGATCACCAAGACCGAGGCCATCGGCCGGCTGGCCGACTTCGGCGCTCCCGCGTGGCTCGCCGGGGAGATCCGCGGCCGGCGCGATGGTCAGGTGGTTCGGCTCGGTCCGGTCCGGTCCGGTCCGGTCCGGAAGGTGTATCGCGCGCTGGTTGTGCGGCGGCTCATGAGGCGCGGCGTGCGCCGGCTGAGCCGCCTCGGGCCTCAGGCACGCAGCGGCTAGACCGGGCCGACGGTCTGGGCTTAGACCAGGTAGACGCTGGGTGTGGTGGTGTAGGTGCGGTCGGCGGGTATTCGCCAGACCAGAACGCCAGGTTCGGGCTTGTTCGAGGGTCCATCCGTCGGCTTGTTCGCGTTCGTGGTGGTGACGGCACGGCGGACTACGGCTGCACCCACAAATCTTCGTCTTGAGCCGCGGAAACAGCCCTGGGATCATCGCATCTGCCGTAGGGGTCTGCCGTGCCGGGAAATAGCGCGGTGCCGGTCACCACTACTCACGTGCTGCCGCTTCTCTAGCTCGAATACACTTAATATAACTGTAGTCGGGCTATGGGGGCCCCGTTGGATAGCAGCACCTTGGATAAGCCCGCGGACGTCTTTGACCGTGACGCGGAGTGGGCGGACCTGGCCGACTTCGCGCTCTCGCCGTTGCCGGGATTGCGGATCGCCGTGGTCTACGGCAGGCGCAGGCAGGGCAAATCGTACCTGCTGCGCCGGCTGACCGGCGCGGTCGGCGGCCTCTATCACCTGGCCACCGAGCAGGCCGAGCCGGTCTCGCTGCGCCGGTTTGGTGACTCACTCGCAGCCTGGGCGGGCCTGTCGGCTGGCGCGTTCGGGTTCGGCGGCTGGGAACAGGCGCTGCGAACTGCCACGGAGGTAATGCCCGCGCCATCCCGTTCGCCTGCTCCCCGCGGCGTGCCCCCGCTGCTGGTCCTTGATGAGTTCCCTTACCTGGCCCAGGAAGCTCCCGGGCTGCCGTCCATCGTGCAGTCCCTATACTGGCCGAACTGCGCATGCTCCAGCACCTCCGCGACCTGCTGACCGCCGCGGGGCACGACGCCACCAACGCCGTAGCCGGTCTCTTCAGCGCGACAGGCTTCACCGACGAACTAGCAGCCGAAGCGACCGCCGCCAGAGGCAAGATTCTCCTTGTCACCCTTGACGAACTCTACGGTCGGCCGTCATAAGCGGGGCGGCCCTGAATGTGTGGTTATCGCTGACACAGCGGATTGTGAGTGAATTCGCAGATATAGGCGTCACTACCGTGCTACGCGCCCTGCTCGTCCTCACCCGCCAGCACACCAGCCGCTGACAGACGACCATGAACTGTGCCCAGCCGCTCTCATCAGTCCGAGCACCACCAAGCCCGCCCGCACCAGCCGCGCTGACCAGCCAATTCACGTTGGAACGATCTCATCTGGCAACACCGCCCGCCGCAGATTTCTTTTCCGGCGGGCATTCGCGCGGTGGCCGTTTGCCTCCGCGACGTCCGGCCGCCCCAAGGCGGCCAGACGAGCACCACCGCCTGGCCGGCGTCGACCGGGCAGCGCCCCGCCAATGCCCCCGCCGCTCAGAGCGGGCGGCCCTGACAGGCTGACACCCAGTCACCGCACGCGCAGCCCGCCCGATGCCCCCCGACTGGGTTGCATGCGGGGCCACCACCAGCACCGGCGCCGTCAGCGCGGCCAGCTTGTCCCGCACGGCCCCGGGCGCGATGGCACCGTCGGCGTAATACCCCGCCGCGTACCCGGCCTTGAGCTGTCCCGCCTCAGCCGCCACGTGAGCACGCGCCGCGTCGTCCCAGCGCCCGTACAGGAACGGCGCGAACCGCGGCCGGTTCGCCTCGACGTCGCCGCCCTCCAGCGCCGCGACCAGCCCGGCCCGGGCGTCCGCGTACCACGGCTCGCCCGACCGTCGCGCGGCGGGATGTATCGGAATGCCGCTTTGCTCCCCCCGAGGCAGTGATCGGCAATGCACACACCGGCGCGCGAGCCGATCGAGCCCGCTAGGGTCATGCGCCCGGCAGCCTGGGCACCGGCACCACGCACACCTGGGAGTACGGGGAGTTCGTCGGCCCCAGGGAGGCCGTCGACTTCCTGAACGAACCTGCCCGGCAGGGACGGCACCGTGGGGCTGCTGTACCTGGCGCCCGGCGGCCTGGGTGACAGCACCGCCCACACCTGGTACTTCAAGGAGTTCCCGGCCCCGCATGACGTGCGGGACGCCCTGACGTTCCTGAACGCCCATCCCCGGCAAGGGGAGGGAGAAGTCAGCGGATACGCCCACACCGACGGCTCCGCCGTGATCTTCTACCTCGAGCCCGGCTCCAACTGATCGCCCTAGTGGCGTAGAGCAGACGCCCCGGTGTCGCCAGACGCCGGGGCGTCACCACGCCCGGCCCGCGGCGGGGCGCGGAACCGGGCGGTTCCTTGCTGTCCTCCCGCGGCCGGGGAACGGTTCGCGGGACGTGCACCACCGCCCGTTCTGAATAATGAAAGTTAGGAAAGACCCCGTGCGAACTATTCTGCTGCTCCTTGGCTCAAGGACATTGACGATGCGAACATTTTTTCATAAAATAGCTAGCCAGTAGCAGCGGTCTTGACCGTAGTCGGCGAAGCCGGAGCGGAGCAGGATCGGGGCGGAGGTGGTGGCGCGGCCCTTGACTAGGGCCAGGCCGGCGCCGTGCTGGCCGGCCAGGCGGAGGCGTTCGGCGAGGACGGCGCGGTAGGCGCCACGGTGGCGGAAGGTTGGGAGGGTAACCGCACCCCAGAGCTGGGCGACGTTGCGGGCCAGCGTGCAGCCGCCGGTCGAGGCGGGGTCGCCGTCGACGAACGCGACAACACGGAATTCAGACCATTCCCCCAGGTCATGGAGGGCCTCGCTGAGCTGGCGGGCGAATTCGGCATGATCGGGCCGACGGCGCTGCCAGCCCTGGATGGCGACGTCCGAGGCGGCCCGGAAGGTGCGCTCGTCGCGGACCAGTTCGATGGTTACGCCTGGAGGCGGCTCGGCCGGCGGCTCGCCGGGTGTCAGCTCGCGAGCCAGGACGTGCGCCTCGTCGGTCATCGTGGCTCCCCTGGCGCGCAGCACCTCCTCCGTATCCGGTGGCTGGCTCGGGGGCGAGACCCACCAGGCCACGCCTGCAAGGGCCCAGCCGCGCGCGAGCGCGGTCACCTCTCTGATCAGTTCATCGAGTGGTCGCGTAGTCCGCGACCAGGTCACGTGGGCGGCTGGAAAGGTGGGGTTGACCACCCAGTCCGGGTACCTGATGAGCCGGTAATCGTCGGTCCGGATCTCGACGGAGCCTTCCGGGCACCACTCCATCGCGGCGGCCGCGGCGAGTACCCGGTCCGCGGTCCATGAACTCAATGGCTGACCTCCTTGCGTTGCTGGACGACGACGGCGGTGAGGGCAGCCGCGGTTGCGGTGACGGCGGCGAGGCCGAGGGCGAGGATGGGCTGGCCGGAGGAAAGCCCGGCGAGGGCGGCCCCGCCGGCCGCGCCGCCGTTCATGGCCGAGTTGAGCCAGGCCTGGGTCTCGGTGCCGCTGCCATCGGAGGCCGCGCCTGCCGCCATGCCGAACATCGTTGCCAGGGTGGGGCCGAGGCAGAAGCCGGCCAGCGGGGCGGCCACGGCGAGCAGCGGCGGGTAAAGACCGGCCGCGGTCAGTACGGCCAGGCCGAGGGCATAGCCGGCCAGCAGGCGACTCAGGCGGCCGTACCTTGACCCGGCGGCGAACGTGCGGGCGCCGATCAGCAGGCTGCCGAGGATGCTGCCGATCGAGACCTCGGCCAGCAGCGGACCGGACGCCCAGAGGGCATGGTGGTGCCGGACGTAGGCGGTGAGCGCGACCTCGGTGGCGCTGAGCGCGGCGTTGGTGAGCGCAGCGGTGACGAGGAGCCGGCGCAGGGCGGGAGAGCTCAGCGGGGCGGGAGAGCGCAGCGGGGCGCGCGGGGTTTCGCCGACGGAGGCTTCGGGACGGGCTGGAGGTCCGGGGTCGCCTGGGACTTGGCGGCGGGCTGGGGGCTCGGGGCGGTCAGTGCTGATGATCAGGATTGCGGCGGCGGTCAGGGCTAGCAGGACGGTTACGGCGGCGGCGGGAGATACGGCGGTTGACAGGGCGCTGGCCAGGACGGGGCCGACTATGTAGGCCAGGTCGAAGATGGCGGCGTCTAGGGCGAAGGCGGTCTGCTTGAGGCTGTCGGCCGTGTAGGTGGACCACAGGCTGCGCATGCCCGGACTCAGCGGGGGGCTGAACAGGCCGGCCGTCGATGCGGCGCCGATGAGGGCGGCGGCGGGAGCGTGCGCGAGGGCGCCGGCCAGCAGCGCGAGCAGGGCCAGGGCGTAGCCCGCGGCGCAGAGCACGGCGATCGGGACCAGGCCGCGGCGGTCCGCCAGACGACCGCGTAGCGGGGCCGTCAGAGCCTGGCCCAGCGTGTACCCGGCCACGACCAGGCCGGCCACGGTCATGGAGGCATGCTCGGCCGCCACCAGTAGCAGGGTGATGCTGACCATGCCCTGCGGGAGGCGAGCGCAGACATCGGCGAGCGCGAGCCCGCGCAGCACGCGCTGGCCGAACAGCGTCCGGTAGGGACCTCGCAGGTTCGCCTGTGCCCGGCCGCCGACGCTCCGATCAGCGATCATTCGCCGCACTCTACGCAAATGTAACACCGTCGGAACGTATCCAGAATCATTAAACGTTACTACTCTTATACGAAGAGTAACGTCGCAATCACCGGGGGAATGATGGCCACGTCGCAACCGGGGCCGCTGGGCGCCGAGCAGCAGCGCGAGCTGAAGCTCATCTGCATGAACAACCTGCTGGCCGCTACCGACGTCCGCCTCTATTTCAAGGACCTGCTCAGCCGGTTCGTCCTCATCAACATCGGTTTCATGGCCGCGTACGCTCCAGGGCGGACACCGGAGGAACTGATCGGGAAAACGGACTTCGACGTGTTCAGTTACTCGCATGCCTACGCGGCCCGCCTTGATGAGCAGGAGATCATCCGCACCGGTCAGCCGATCTTCGGGAAGGTGGAGCGGGAGACGTACAAGGACCGGGCGGACGCCTGGGTGCTGACCACGAAGCTGCCGCTGCGGGACGAGCGCGGCCGGATCATCGGGACGTTCGGGATTTCGCGGGATATCACCGCGCAGATGGCGGCGGGGTCGCAGCATTCCTAGGCCCAGGCCGCGACGCTGGGTCTATGGTTTGGGTACATGCATACGCACTTGCGTTCGGGCGTGGCCCGGGCCCTGCTCCTGGGCGCGGTAGGCCTGGCGGTAGCGGGCGGGATCGCCATGCCGGCCTCCGCCAGCACGGCGTACCTGCGTACGGCCACGCCGACGGCGGCGCCAAGACCGCTGGCCGGCCCGTCCGGGATTAAGGTGAAGGGCGCGGCGCTGGCAAACGCGGCGACCGGCAAAGTCCTGTGGAGCCTGGACCTCAACACCGAGCGGCCCATCGGCAGCATCGTGAAGGTCATGACGGCGCTCCTGGTGATCCAGGCGGGCGGCCTGAACCGGGAGATCACGGTGCCGAAGTCGGTCATTGCCTATCTCAAGAGCCAGGACCAGCCGAGCACCGCCGGGCTGCACGTGGGCGACCGGCTGACCGCGCTCGAACTGCTCGAGGCGCTGATGCTGCCGTCGGGCTGCGACGCCGCCTATACGCTCGCGCTTGCCTACGGGCCCGGCACGGCCACGTTCATCGGCAAGATGAACGCGGAGGCTCGCCGGCTCGGGCTGACCCAGACGTATTTCTCGACGTTCGACGGCATGCCATGGCCGACCGAGCACTCCACCTGGTCTACTCCGGCGAACCTGATCACGCTGGGGCGGTACGCGATGAGATACAAGGTGTTCCGCACCATCGTCGGGCAGACGTGGTATTCGCTCCCGGCCGGCGACGGTCATCACGCCTACCTGTGGCAGAACACCAACCCGCTGATCGGGACCTACTACGGCGCGACCGGCATCAAGACCGGCGACACCAAGGCGGCGGGCAACTGCCTGCTGTTCGAGGCGACCAGGAACGACCTGACGCTGATCGGCGTGACCCTCGGCACCCCCGGCGACGACATCACCGTCACGGGGCCGGTCGCCACCAAGGTGCTGAACTGGGGCTTCACCTGGTTTTAGGCGCGTCCGCACGGCCGGCCTATAGTCGGGTCATGGGCCGGGCCCGCATCGCGCTCGCCGTCGCCGCCGCGCTCGCGATCACGGCGTGCTCCGGGTCGCGTTCACTGCCCGCGCCCGCCAGCTACTACCTGGCTCTCGGCGATTCGCTGTCGCAGGGCGTGCAGCCGAACGCGGCGGGCACCAGCGTCGAGACCGGGCAGGGTTACGCCAACCAGGTCTACGCGGCCCTGCTGCCGGGCCATCCGGGGCTGCGGCTGGTCAAGCTCGGCTGCCCGGGCGAGACGACGGACACGATGATCCACGGCGGGATCTGCCGCTACCGCGGCGGTTCGCAGCTTGCGGCGGCGGTCGCGTTCCTGCGCGCACATCGCGGTCACATGGTCCTTGTCACCATCGACATCGGCGCCAACGATCCGGAGGACTGCGGCGCCAGGTCGGGCCTGAGCCGGATCACCGACTGCTACGTGACCGACATCCCCGGCGCGGTCAGCAACCTGGGCACGATCATGTCGAGCCTGCGGACGGCGGCCGGACAGGGCGTCCGCATCGTCGGAATGAGCTACTACCTGCCGGCGCTGGCCGAATGGCGCGACGGTTTCGGCGGCGAGGAGCTCGCCAGGCTCATCGCACGGCTGGCGACCAGCTACAACAACCTGCTCGACCACGTCTACGGCCGGTACGACGCCCCGGTGGCCAACGTGTCCGGCGCCTTCGACACCTCGAATTTCGGCGATCCGATGACCGTGCCAGGGATCGGTACGGTGCCGCGCAACGTCGCGCTCATCTGCCGGTGGACCTGGGAGTGCGCGGCGCCGCCTCGCGGGCCCAACCAGCACGCGAACCAGGCCGGGTACGCGGTCATCGCCCGGGCGTTCCTCGGCGCGGCCGGGCTCAGCTGAGGGTCTCCGGGCTGGGATCCAGCGTCATGACGGCGTCCGGCTGTGACTGCGGCCGCGACCTTGACCGGGCCGGCCAGGCGCCGGCGAACAGCAGGGCCAGGCACAGCAGGCCGGTGATCGGCGCCCAGAAGGCCCAGGGGTTGCGCCAGGAGGACTGCGCGACGAACGTCAGCGTGACCGCGACCGTGCCGGTGGCGAGCAGGCGCGGCCAGTTCCTCGAGCCGGTGATGAGCGCCACCGCCAGTGCCGGCCAGACGTAGTAGGAGACCATCACGGACTCAAACACGCAGCGCAGCGCCAGCGCGACCGCTGTCCACCAGAGCACTCTTGCGAGTTCCTCGGTTGCCCATTCCGGGGCTGTGCGGTCCGGCCGGCTTGTCCGCCAGCGGATGGCGACGAACAGCGCGCACAGGCATGCCACCACGACGGCGAGCGTCCTGGCGGGTCCCGCGGCGACCGTTCCGTTGCCCAGTCGCGGGGCGAGGAACAGCCACGGAGTGGGGTGGTCGACCGCGGGCCAGTTGGGCTGCTTGGTCACCGCGGTGATCGTGGCGTGCCAGTTCGCCGCAGCGGCGGCGGCGAGCAGCACCACGCTCGGGGCAGCCGCCCTGGCCAGGAAACCCGCGATCCTTCTGGGCTCGAGCACGGCGATGAGCAGCGGCACCGCGAGCAGGACCAGCGGCTGCACGGCCACCGCCGCGCCGACGAGCCACGCGGCCCTCGCGGTCTTTGACTTCGACAGGGCAAGAATTCCGTACAGCAGCAGGCCGGTGGCCACCGCGTCCTCGGGGTGACCCCAGCGGATCGTGGGGTTCCACAGCGCGGTGGCGCTTGCGGCGGCGAGGAGGAAGCGCTTGGGGCGGGAGAGGCCGAGGCGTTCGGCCAGCGCGTCGACGGCGAACAGGGCCACGGACGAGATGACGACCGTGTAGGGGCCGATCAGGAGCCACTCGGCGGGATGCGCGGGCTGGCGACCTGCGTGCAGCGGGAGGCCGGCCGCGTCCAGCAGCGCTGCGATGGGGACCAGGATCACCGCCGCGCCCGGGAAGCTGACCAGGTTGGTGGGCGCGGTGTACAGGCCGCCCAGGTGCAAGTGCAGCAGCCGCTGGGCCGCGGTCATCGTCGCCCAGAGGTCATCGGGCAGCGCCCAGACCGAATTCCCGTAGTAACGGGGCCCCCATATCGTGCCCGCCATGCCGAAGATGATCAGGCCGATCGTGCCGAGGATCGGGAACAGCCGCCTGACGGGCCACGACGGTCCCGGTCCCGGTCGCGGCTGCGACGGTCCCGGTCCCGGTCGCGGCTGCGGGCGTTGTTGCGGGCGTTGTTGCGTCGGCAGGTCCGGGTGCGGCTCGGCTGTGCTCATGCGGCGCGCAGCCGGAGCAGGAGGAGGCCGGCCAGCAGCGCCGCGGCGGCCCAGGCGGCGAGCACGCCAAGGCCGGCCCACGGGCTGATGGGCTGGCTGCGCAGATCGATGGTGGCCTGGATGGCCAGCCCGGCGGTCATCGGCCCGATCTGCTGGAGGTGTCGCTGCCACTGTGCATCGCCCACCACGTTAGCGACGATCGGGAAAAGGTACAGCAGGCCCAGGACGATTCCGATGGCCACCGCCGAATCCCGCACCGCGGTGGCGGTGCCGAGGGCGAGCAGCGCGATCAGCGCCAGGTAGAGAACCGACCCGGCGGCGGCGCGCAGGTCCGGTCCGTGACCGAGCGAAAGCTGCCCGGGGAGGATGACCAGGCCGGCGAGAACGGACGCGAGCACCGCCACGGCGCCGGTGACGAGCGCGAGGCCGGTGAGCACGACCGCCTTCGCGGCCAGGAGCCGGCCGCGCCGGGGGGTCGCGGCCAGGCTCAGCTGGATCATGCCGGTGCCGTACTCGCCGCTGATCGCGAGCACGGCCAGGATGGCGACGATGGCCTGGCCGAGTTCGATCCCGGTCAGGCTGACCTTGGCCGGGTCCCGGCCGCAGCCCGCGGACGGGCACCGGACCGCCGCAGCCGCCGCAGCCGCCGCGGCGCTTACCGCGACGGTCAGCGCGACCGTGGCCAGCAGCAGCCAGCCGTTGCTTGCCAGGGTGCGGGTCTTCGTCCACTCCGCGCGCAGCGCGTCGCCGAAGCCGGCGCTCACGCGTCCCGCCGGCGCAGCAGGACGACGGCCAGGGCGAACGCCACCGCGGCCCAGCCGCACAGCACCGCGAAGCCGGCCCAGGGCGCCAGCGGGTAATAGCCGAAGAACGGCCAATAGGTGTCGTTCACCTGCGGGTACTGCGGGAGGGTCTGCTGGACGGCGAAGGCGGCGGTCGGCGTGACCTCGACCAGCCAGTCGGCGGGCCCGGCCGGCAAGCCCGGGGTGGCGACGGCGAACAGGTAGGGCAGCACGGTCACCACGATGAGGGTGGTGACCGCCGCCGCGCTGCGGCGCAGGACGGCGCCGACGGCCAGGGCCATGACGGCCGCGACGGCAAGCAGTGCTGCGGTGCCGATGACCACGCGCAGTTCGGTCAGCGCGGATACGGGGGCGATGAAGTTGCCGTTGCGGCGGAGCGTGCGCTCGGCGAGCGGGATCGTGACCGCGGCACCGACCAGTCCGGCCGCGAAGGCGACCGCCCCGACCACGACGGCCTTGGCGGCCAGGAGCCGGCCGCGGCGCGGGCTCGCGGCCAGGCTGAGGTGGATGAGGCCCCGCCGGTACTCGGAGGTGATGAACATGACGGCGACCGTGATCACCGCGATCAGCCCGGCGAAGGTGCTCGCGAGCGTCGCAGAGATGGGGGTGACGGTGTCCTGCCCGCTCACGGCCGGGGCGATGTCGCCGGACCCGCTGACCGTAAAGGCGCCGCCGGCCTGCTGGAATCCGCCCCTGCCCGCGGTGGGCGCGGTCGGCCCCGCGCCCACCTGGGTGCCGGTCCATCCGCTGCCCGGCCAGCCGCCCCGCAGGCTCACCCCGTCCATGGTCCCTGCGGCCTCCGAGCCGCCGGTGCCGGCCTGGACGGTGTTGGAGAACCCGTTCCCTCCGGCCGGCCTCGGGGAGGTGGCGAACAGGCCCGCCTGCGTCGCCTTCGGTAGCCCGGCCAGGGCGGCCGTGCCGACCTCGATCCAGTGCGTGCCGTCGGCGGAGTCGTAGCCGGTGATCGTGTCGCCGTCACGGGTCAGCCGGAGCCAGCGGGGGTCGCTTGCAGTGACCTGCACGAAGTAGAACTCGTCGGTCACCGCCTCGCCGCCGGGCCCGATCGGGCTCGTGCAGGCCAGGGTGTAGGGCTGACCGGGGAAGGGTCCCGAGCCGCATACGTTGCCCGACGCGATGAAGTAGCCAAGGCCCACCATCACCATGGCTGCGACGATCATGGCGATGACCCAGCCGCGGACGGTCCGGAACTTGGTCCACTCCGCGTGTACCAGCTGGGCGAACCCGTCGCGTACCGCGGTCTGTTCTGCAGAGCGATATGGGGTAAGCGAGCTCGTGGTCACGATGCCACCTCATGCCGGCCGGCATCCGCCGGACGGAACTGAACCGCGTCCCTGGTGAGCTCCATATAGGCCTCCTCGAGCGTGGCACGGTGCGCCGAGACCTCGGCGAACGGCACGGCGTCCTGCGCCAGCAGCGCCACCACCTTCTCGGCCGGCAGCCCGGTCACGGTCACCGTGTCAGGCCCAGTGACGGCCACCGTCGCGCCCGCGCCGGCCAGTACCGTCATCGCCCGGGTGCGGGCCACGGTGCGCAGCAGCACCCGGCCGCCGGACGCGGCGGCGATCAGTTCCGCCACGCTGGCATCGGCGATCACGGGCCGCGGCCGACCACGACAAGGTGGCCCGCGGTGTCCTCGAGCTCGCTCATCAGGTGGCTGGACACCAGCACCGCCCGGCCCTGCGCCGCCAGGCCCCGCAGATAGCCGCGCATCCATACGATGCCCTCCGGGTCCAGCCCGTTGAACGGCTCGTCGAGCAGCAGCACCGGCGGGTCGCCCAGCATCGCCGCCGCCAGCCCCAGCCGCTGCCGCATGCCGAGGGAAAACCCGCCCGCCATCCGCCCGACCGCCGGCCCGAGGCCCGCCTGCTCGACGACCTGGTCGACCCGGTCCGCGCCGAGTCCCTGGGAGTGCGCCAGCCATAGGAGGTGGTTGCGGGCGGTGCGGCTGGGCTGCAGCGCGCCCGCGTCCAGCAGCGACCCCACGTGGCTGAGCTGCTGCCGCAGGCTGGCGTAGGGCTGCCCGCCGACCAGCGCGGCGCCCTCGTCGGGGGCGTCCAGGCCGAGGATGACCCGCATCGTGGTGGACTTGCCGGCGCCGCTGCGCATCCTGCGCCGCCTGACCAGCGGAAACTGGTAACTGTGCCGCCCGGGAGGCATCGCCCTCACGGCTCCGCACCAGGTTGTCGCCCTGGCCTGCCCGTCCCGGTACGCCCTGCCACGAACTAGCCCCGCCATCCTCACTTCTGATACGCTGCATGTATTGCATTTAAATCATTTACTGCATTTGACGGAGGAGCATCATCGCCATGGGGACTCCCAAAGTTCTTGAACCAGGCCAAGTCAACACCGAAGACGCGGCACGGGCCATGCGCCGCATCCGGGACTTCCTGGTGCGGCATCCCGGTGACGCCGACGTGGACGTCACCTCCGAGCTGGCCGGTGACGGCCCGCTCATCCTGCCCCGTGCCGTCGTGGTCATGCTCGCCTCGATGCTGGCGCAGCTCGCTGAGGGGCGCGGCGTCACGCTGATGCCCAGTCACGCCGAGCTGACCACCGTCGAGGCGGCGAGCATGCTCAATGTCTCCCGGCCGTACCTGATCAAGCTGATCGACAGCGGGGAACTGCCGGCCCGGCTTGTCGGGCGCCACCGCCGCATCCGCTTCGCCGACCTTATCGACTACAAGCGCCGGACGGATGCCGCCGCGCACCAGGCGGCCGATGACCTCATCGCGCTCAGCGAGGAGATGGGGCTGTACGAATGAGCATCCCCGTCCTCTATGACGCCTGCGTGCTGTACGGCAACGAGGTCCGCGACCTGCTGATCCGCATCGCGATCGCCGGGATGGTGCGGGCGCACTGGACCGATGAGATCCTGGACGAGGCGTTCGGCAACCTCTCGGCGAACCGGCCCGACCTGTCGCAGGAACGGCTCACGGTGACCCGGGAACGGATGAACATCGCAGTACCAGGGGCACTTGTCAGCGGCTACGAGGCCCTTGCCGGGGCACTGAAACTTCCCGATCCCGACGACCGCCATGTACTGGCGGCGGCGATCGCCGCCGGAGCAGTGGTTATCGTGACCAGCAACCTGAGCGATTTCCCCGCCGAGGCACTGGAGCCGTTCGGAATCGAGGCGAAGACCCCGGACGACTTCGTGCTCGACCAGATCGGCCTCGACGAAGGCACGGTCCGTGACTGCGTGCACCAGATCGCCCGTGGCCGTACCCGGCCACCCAAGACATACGAGACGGTCCTCAACGCCCTCGAACGGGCCGGCCTGGTCGGTTCGGCGGCGGCCTTGCGTGACTAACCCGAGGCCCCCTTTTCGGCATCCCCGGGCAACAGGCACCCGCCAGCCGTCGGCCGTAGGCGCACCGGCCGCCTCTCAGGTCGATCCGCTCTGACACGCGCGTGCTAGATACCTTGTCACGTACCTAGCCTGGTCAGGGCCACATGTGGGCCGCTCCCGTCCCCTGCCGAAGAGTGTCTCAGTTCCGTAACGGGGTTGCCGGCGCCGTTGGGCCCGACGAACCCGGTGACCTGGCCCGGCGGGATCGTGAACGTCATCCCGTCCAGCGCCAGCACCGGCCCGAACCGCTTCCGCAGCCCGCTGACTTCGATGGTTGCCTCCATGGCAGGTAAGGCTAGATAGCGGAGCCCGGCGCGGTCGTCACGCCGGGGAGCGGTCTTGATGTCCCTCACACGGGGGACGGCGGGATCACCGCGCCGAGGGACGCGCCGGGCGCCGTGGAGCGCAGACCGGCATCCCCAGCCGGGGCTGCAGCAGCTCAACGAGTTGCTGGACGAGGCGAGGGAGGCATCGAACGCGGGCGCCAGGCTCATCGTGTCCGGGCCGCCCGCCATGCTCGATCCCGGCGTCGAGCTTGCCGCCTACCGGATCGTCCAGGAAGCCCTCACCAACTCCCGGCGGCACGCGCCGGGCGCCGCGGTCGACGTGGAATTGCGCTTGGGCGACGGTGCACTCCTTCTGCGCATCCGCGACAACGGGCCTGGGCCGTCTGGTCCCTTCGGGTCGCCGACCGTGGCCGACGGCGGCCATGGGCTGGCCGGGATGCGCGAGCGAGCCGCCACGGCGCGCGGGGAGCTATTCACCGGCGCGGCGCCTGGCGGCGGCTTCCTGGTCGAGGCCGTCCTGCCCGCCAAGGCGGAGGCGACGGGGTGATCAGGATCGTCGTCGCGGACGACCACCACGTGGTGCGCACCGGCTTCGCCGCGCTGCTCGGCACCCAGCCGGATTTCATGGTCGTCGGCACCGCCTGGGACGGTACCGAGGCGGTGCGGGTGTGCCGCGAGCTGACCCCTGATGTGGTGCTGATGGACGTGAGGGTGCCCGGCATGGACGGCATCGAGGCCACCGGGCTGCTCGCCGGGCCGGCGGCCGGGGAAGATGCGCCGCGCATCCTGATCCTGACGACGTTCGATCTTGATCACTACGTCTACGACGCGCTGTGCGCCGGGGCCAGCGGCTTCCTGCTCAAGGACGTCACCGCCGAGCGGCTGTTCGACGCCGTGCGGGTGGTCGCGGCCGGGGGGCGCTGCTCGCTCCCGCCGTCACCCGCCGCCTCATCAGCGAGTTCGCCAGGCTGCGCCCGAGGCCGGACGCCCCGCCCGCGGCCGCGCTCGCCACCTTGACGCCGCGGGAGACGCAGGTCCTGCGGCTGGTCGCGGCCGGGCTGTCCAACCCGGAGATCGCCGCCCGCCTGGTGGTCACGGAGGAGACCGTGAAGACGCACGTCAGCCGCATGCTGAGCAAGCTCGGGCTGCGCGACCGTACCCAGGCGGTGGTCACCGCCTACGAGACGGGGCTGGTGGTGCCCGGCTCCGCGGACCACCGATAGCCTCGGCTCATGACGAGTGGGCTGTTCGTCGAGGCTGACGGGATTTCGCTGTACGTCGAGGACCAGGGCGAGGGAGACCCTGTCCTGCTGCTGCACGGATTCCCTGATTCCGCCCGGCTGTGGCGCAATCAGGTGCCCGCCCTCGTCGCAGGCGGGTTCCGGGTCATCACGCCGGACCTGCGCGGTTTCGGCCGGTCCGGGCGTCCGGATGAGGTGGCCGCCTACGCGCTGCCCCGCTCGGTCGCCGACGTGACCGCGATCCTGGACCAGCTGGAGGTTGGCACGGCGCATGTCGTCGGGCATGACTGGGGCGCGGCGGTGGCGTGGCTCACGACCATGGTGCGCCCGGACCGGGTCCGCACGCTGACCGCGATTTCCGTGCCGCACCTGCGGGCCGCGCCGACGATTCGGCAGTACGAGATGGCCTGGTACCAGCTGTTCTTCCAGTTCGCCGGCGTCTGCGAGGCGACCATCCAGCACGACGACTGGGCCTGGCTGCGGGCCTTCGCCCGCGGCGACGGCGATCAGGACCAGTGGATCGCAGACCTGTCCCGGCCAGGGGCGCTCACCGCGGCGCTGAACTGGTACCGGGCCAACCTTGCACCGCGGATGCCGGGCACGGCTCCGGAACTGCCGCCGGTCACGGCGCCGACGCTCGGCATCTGGTCGACCGGCGACCACTACCTGGACGGCGAGCGGATGAGGAACTCGGCGGCCCTGGTCCAGGGGCCGTGGCGGTATGAGGAGATCGCCAACGCAAGCCACTGGGTGCCCCTGGACGCACCGGACCGGCTGAACGAACTCCTGCTCGACTGGCTGCGCTAGGGATCCGATCCCGGCTATGTGATACTGGCCGCCATGAGCCTCTTCCGGCACAGCAATCGCGGCGGCGACGACCGGGGCGCGCGGATGGAACAGGCGCGGGCGCAGCAACTGCTCGAAGAGGTGTACCGGAAGCCATCTCAGGGGACGGAAGCCCGGTAGCCGCGTGGCGCGTGGGCTTGCCGTCTTGGTCAACGGGCTGCCCGGCGCGGGCAAGACGACCCTGGCCCGCGAACTGGCGCGGCGCCTGGGGCTGCCGCTGTTCAGCAAGGACGTGATCAAGGAGACCCACGCCGACGTGCTGGGCGCGCAGCGGGACGGGTGGCCGCAGCGCCGCTGGAACACGGCCGTCGGGGCGGCGGCCAGCGAGACGATGTGGGCGCTGCTGGCCGACGCCCCGGCCGGCGCCGTCCTCGAGTCGTGCTGGCCGGCCGACGTCCGCGGCTTCGTCACGGCGGGCCTGAACCGGGCGGGCAATCCGGCGGCGGTGGAGATCTGGTGCGACGTCCCGCTGGCCACCGCCCGGCGGCGTTTCGAGGCGCACCATCCACGCCACCTGATTCACGGCGACCCGCTCACCGACGACGAATGGGAGCGGTGGCGGCGCACCGCCCGGCCGCTCCAGGTCGGCCCGACACTGCACGTCGACACCACCCGGCCGGTCGACGCGGAGGCGCTCATCGCCTGGATCCAGGCGCCGCACCGCTGGCCGCAGCCGGAAGAGCGATGAGCGCCGTGGACGGGATCACCGTGAAGTTCGACCTTCTGGGGCTCGAGGAGCCGGTGCGGCGCGAGGTGCTGACGGTGGCTGCGTGGCGGCGATTTGACCGCGGCGTCGTGCTCTTCCACGAGGGCGAGGCCGGCGGCTCGCTGCACGTGCTCATGCGCGGCCGGGTGGCGGTCCGGGTGATGACGCCGGACGGAGACACCGCGACGCTGAACGTGATCGGGCCCGGCGCGGCGTTCGGGGAACTGTCGCTGCTCGACCCGGCGGCGAGGCGTACCGCCACGGTGCAGGCCATCGAGCCGGCCCAGACGCTCGTGCTGCAGCGGGCCGACTTCGAGCGGCTCCGCCGCAGCTATCCGAGCGTCGACCGACTGCTCGCGGAGTACCTCGCCGCGCAGGTGCGCCGGCTGTCGGAACGCCTCACCGAGGCGCTGTGCTTCGAGGCGCGCGTCCGGGTGCTGCGCAGGCTCCTGGAGCTTGACAGCGTCTTCGACAGCGGCCCGGTCGCCGTGACGCAGGAGGAGATCGCCACGATGGCCGGGACGACGCGTCCGACGGTGAACCGGGTCATGCAGGATCTCGCGGAGGCGGGCATCGTCGAGCTGGGAAGGGGCCGGTTCACCGTGGCCGACACCGCCGCCCTGGCCCGCGCGGCCCGCTGAGTATCCGAAGACCGGGCAGGACCGGGAGATCGCAGCCTCGGTCCCTGCCGCCCATTACTTGCCTTCGACTGCGACGATGAAGCCATCGGGATCGACGAGGCTTATGGTCAGCGAACTGACCTTCGTCTTGCGAAATAGTGTGCTGGGTTGCCGGGGAAGGTAGCAGGGCGGCTCGATGGTGAGCTCGACCAGCCCGTTATACGAGCCGGCTGCCCTGATCTTGTCGTGCGACATCGTGCCCCTGCCCGGTGACCGTGTCCCGGCGCCCGGCCACCGCAAAGAGGACATCACGATGGGAAGGGAGAGACTCCACGCGAGGGCTGGGCCGCTCTTGACCTCAGGCACTGCCACCAGCGCCGGGCTGGCGTAGCTCGGATCAGGCAGACGTGGCTGCCGTCTGCCAGGATACGCCAGCGGACGCGAACATGGCCAGCCGGCGAATGCGCCCCGGCCCGCCATCTAGGTCGCCGGCTTCGCGCGCAGGCGTACCGCGAGCTGGCGTGCTCTTACCGCCGAGACGACGTTTCCCTTGCGTTCGAAGAGGACGGCGGCTTGCCTGCAGAACTCTGCCCCCTCGGCCGGCGCTCCGGCCAGGTCCCTGACCTCGGCGAAGTCAAGGAGCCCGTTGCCCTGCCAGTCAAGCTGGTCCGAGGTCTCGATGAGCGCCATCGCCGCGGAGAGCAGCGAAGAGGCCTCGGCGATCGCCCCGTGCCTGGCGCTGAGCTTGCCGCGGACGCATCGCCAGAGGAACTGGGAGGCGTCATCGTCGGGAGAGGCAAGCTGCTCGCAGGTGCCGGCGAATTCGGCCGACTCGTCGTAGCGGCCCTGCCGGTAGAGGACGTCGGCGAGCAGGCCCGCCGTGGTCGAGATGTAGTTGCGCTCGCCCATCTCGTCAAGGCGCCGGTAGTCCGTCCGCAGCTCGGCCTCGGCGGCGGGCAGATCGTCCGCGAGCAACTCGATGACGGAGGAGTGCAGCGAGGTGAGGGCCGCGGACAGCTGCCAGCCGAACTCGTCGAGCAAGGCCCGGCTGCGGCGGTAGAGCAGGCGCGCGCGGTCGAAGTTCCCCCGCATCGCCTCGAGCTGCCCGATCGCCAGCTCGGCGAGCGCTCCCGCCTTGCGGTCGTCCTGCGCCCTGGCGAGCACCTCCTGGCAGGTAGCGATGGCCTCCGGGACGGGCATCGAGCCGTACAGGGCGGAGATCGCGAGCGACCCGAGGAAGCGGCGGGCGGTGACCTCATCGCCGGCCGCGCTCGCGTGCCTGATGGCGTGCTCCGCGGCGGCGGCCGCGTCAGCGAACCGGAGCCCGGTCCCGTACACGGCGGTGAGCAGGCGGAAGGCCCGCACCAGGGCGCGGTCATTGCCCATCGCCTCAAGCTCGGGAATCTCCTGCTGCACGAGCTCGATCATGCTCTCCTGCCGCCCGATGCTCTGCTGGACGCTCTGAGCGTCGGTCGTGTAGCGCAGCTGCAGGAGGGCGAGGGCCACCGCCCGGGCAATCCCCGGCGCGCCGGCGGCGAGCGCCCGGTCTACCGCCTCGGTCAGCATCGCCTCGGCCCGCTCGAGTTCGCCGATGTCCACCGCGGCCTCGCCGGCGTCGAGGAGGAGCAGCGCGCGGGACGGATCGTTCTCGCCGAGCAGCGCGGCCGCCCGCTGCAGCAGGTTCGCCGCCGCGGACAGGTCGCCGCGGACCAGGGCACGATGACCGGCCGAGCCGAGAAGCTGCGACGCCTTGGCGCCGAGCCGCCGCCCGTCGTCGTCCACCGGGCCGAGCTCGGCCCGGTAGCTGAACGACTGCTCGAGGTGGTAGCCGATGATCTCCTCGTACTCGGAGATCCTGGACCCGAGCAGGTCGGCGAACCAGGCGGCGAAACGCTCGTGCAGCCGGGCCCGGGTGCGCTTGAGCAGGCGGGCGTACGCCGTGTCGCGGATCAGGATGTGGCTGAAGCGGAAGTCGTCGGCGCTGCCCGGCTCCGCCCGGCGGATGAGCTGCTTGCTGCTCAGCGCGGCGAGCGCGGGCTCGAGATCGGTCTGCGCATCGTCGTGGCGCACCAGGACCGCTACCGCATCGCTGGAGAACTCCAGGCCGATCACCGAGGCCGACTCGACCACCCTGCGTTCGGCCGGCCCCAGGCGATCAAGGCGGGCGCCGAGCAGGGATGAGACGTTTCCCGGAACCGAGATGCCCTCGGTGGCTCCGGAGAAGACCCAGTTCCCGGCCTCCTCATGCAGCAGCCCGTCGTCGATCAGCATCGAGAGCATCTGCTCGATGAACAGCGGGTTGCCCTCGGCGAGGCCGAGGATCCGCCGCTCGAGCGGCCTGGCCAGGCTCGCCTCGCCGAGCAGGTTCCGCACTATGAGGCCGCTGTCGGACCGGGAGAGCTCGCCGAGCTCGATCGCAGAAGCGTTCCGGCGCCCGGCGGCGAATCCCGGCCGGTCCTCGCGTAGCTCGTGGCGGGACGCGCAGACGATGAGGAGCGGCTCCCTGAGCGAGGCGTCGAGGATGTCCTCGATGAGATCGAGGAAGGTTGCCTCGGCCCAGTGGATGTCGTCGAAGATCACCACGAGCGGCCCGCGGCCGGCCAGTTCCTCGAGGACCGCCCGGACGCCCCAGAAGAGCTCGTCCTTTCCGTACCGGTCTGGCGAGAGGCCCAGGCCCGACTCGACGCGCCTGGTCGCTTCGGCCAGTTCCGGGCCGAAGCACGACTGGAGCTTGACGCGGGCATCCTCTTCGCTGTCCTCGGGAACGATCCCGGCAGCCTGCCTGAGCACCTCGGCGAGCGGCCAGAACGTGATGCCGTCGCCGTAGGACAGGCAGCGTCCCTGCAGCACCGCCGCCTCGCCGGCGATGGTCCGCACCCATTCCTCGATCAGGCGGCTCTTGCCCACCCCGGCGTTGCCGAACAGCGTGACGAGCCGCGCCTCGGGCCCGGCGACGCAGCTACGGAACTCCGCGTCGAGCGCGGCGATCTCGCGGGCTCGCCCGACGAGCGGCACATCCGCAGGCGCGGGGCTACGCGCTCCATCTGTGACCGAGAGCAGCCGGTAGGCGGGAACCGGTTCCGGCTTGCCCTTCAGGTCCAGGGGCTCGACCGGCGCGACCTCGACGTTATCCCGGACCAGCCGGTAGGTGGGCTCGCCGATCAGGACCGCCCCGGCCGGGGCGGCCTGCTCGAGACGGGCGGCGACGTTGACTGTGTCCCCGGTGGCGAGGCGCTGTGAGTCGCCGCCCTCACCGGTGACGACCTCACCGGTGTTGACGCCGGTCCGGTTCTCCAGCGTGACCCCGAATTGCTCCTGCAGGGTAACGTTGAGCTCCGCCAGCGCCTCGCGCATGCTGGCTGCCGCCCGCACGGCTCGCAGCGCGTCGTCCTCGTGCATCCTGGGCAGGCCGAAGACCGCCATGATCGCATCGCCAATGTACTTCTCTATGGTCCCGCCGTGGCGCTCGAGGACCGGCTTCATCGCCGAGAAGTACAGCGCGAGCACCTCGCGCACCGCCTCGCTGTCCAGCCGGTCGGCCAGCTCGGTCGAGCCCTTCAGGTCACAGAAGACAATCGTGACGGTCTTGCGGACCTCCTGGGGCGGAGGCTGGGCGACGAGGGCGGTACCGCAGTAGCCGCAGAGCCGAAACCGGTCGGGGTTCTCCTCGCCGCAGTTCGGGCAACGCAGCACGGTCCCAGCCTACGTCTGACTTACATGCCGGTCACCCGTGCCAGATCGGATCGCCGAGGGTGACGAAGGTCAGCTGGACCGCACCTGCCGGGGTGTAGCGCCGGGAGATAAGGCAGGGTCCCTTATGGACGAGGAAGCAGGACAGCAGCAGTCCGGTGTGGTAGGTGACGCCGCCGATGACGGTGGTGCCGCTGGTGCCGGGGATCGCCGGGAAGGGCGTCGGCGACCCGTAGCAGACCTGCCTGGGGAGGAACCGAAACAGCCACGGCAGCGACTGCAGAGCCGACCTGGAGATCGTGAGCGTGGCGATGGCCGACGCGGTCGGGACGCCGTTGCCCGCGGAAGTGAAGATGCCGAAGTCAGCGGTGTCAGCTACCCCGACGTAGTGGTTGCAGGCGAGGCTCACACCGCCGAGGCCCAGCGCCGCGAAGTCGCCAGGCGCCGTGGCGGTGACGGACGTGGACGTGGTGGCCGTCGACTGCGATACCGAACAGGAGCCGTTGCCGCAGGCCTGGATCATGCCGGTGATCGTGAACGGGCTCGAGGTGCCTGGGGAGAAACCGGTGGCGTTCGCCGCCAGGTCATAGCCGACGCCAGCCTTGTTGATCTGCAGGTTCCCGAAGTCGGCAACCCCGGCCGAGCTGGTGACCGTCGTGGTGCCCGCCAGCGTCCCGCCGCCGGGATTGGCCTGGAGCGAGACCGTGACCGCGGTGCCGCCGGCGGAGAAGTCCGCCGCGTTGAGCGGGTCACCGTCCGCGTCGAGCAACTGCACGGCGAGCGGGGAACCCGTCGAGTTGAACCCGGTGAGGATGTCGGAGTTCACCGCGGTCTGGGCCGGCTGCCCGGTGAAGGCGAGGCCGCACGTCCCGGTGACCGACACGCTGAGCGGCGAGGAACTCCAGTGCACCTCGTTGGTCTCCCCCCGGCTGTCGACGCCGGACACCCCCCAGGCCTCAGAACCCGCCGCCGTGCAGGGGGCCAGCGCCGTGACGTCGACGGCGAAGGTGGTCCCGGTCGGCTCATTCGGCAGCTTCAGCGTGACCGAGGAGCCCGGCAGCGCCGAGACCCAGGTCCCGCTCGGGCCTGAGGCGCCGGTGATGACGAAGTCCGCGGGCGCGGCGAACGTCAGGCTGCGAAGCGTCTCGTGCGGGTCGTTGTTGGTGACCGCGAACGCGTACTGTTCGCCCGTCCCCGCGGCGGCCGCGGCCGGATTCGTGCCGGGAGTGACGATGTAGCAGTCAGAGCAGGTCGTCCACGCGTGGCTCGCCTGGGCGGGCACCGCGAAGAACGCGATGACGGCGACAAGTGCGCCCGTAACTGATATCAGCCTGTAACGAAACAACCGCGATCTGCGGCTCATGACCGCCCCCATCTCTCGGAACGCGCACCGCCATGATGGCACAATGCAATCCCCGCACGGTCCCTCATATCGTGAGACTTAGCAGCAGACGGGGACTTTCGGCAACCATTCAGCTTGGTTCCTGGGTCTCGTTGCCGCCGGGAGGGGCGCCCGTTGCCAGCCGGGTCTCTGCGATGCGGTCTGCCAGCCGCTTGGTGGCGGCATGGCCGAGCACCGCGGTCAGGAAGAGGTCCCGGTCGAGCCGGTAGACCGTCGCGGCCGTGGTCGCGATCACGCTCGCCGTGCGCGGGACGGCGCGCAGCAGCGCGATCTCCCCGACTCCCTCGCCGCGGCCGCAGCGCCGCAGGACGTGCCCGTCCTGGATGGCGTCGAGTTCGCCCGCGGCGATCGCGTAGTAGGCGTCTCCGGGTTCGCCCTGCCGGATCAGGGTGGCGCCGGCCGGCAGGGCGACCGGGGTCAGCGCGACCGCCAGGCCCTCCAGAGCGGGCGCGGGCAGCTCGGCGAAAAGCGGCAGCGAGCGCAGCAGCGCGATCTCCACGACAGGTATCGGGACCGCCGCGTCCAGGGCGAACAGCGCACGCCCTCCGGCCACCGCGGCAAGCGGCAGCACGACCGCGGCACCGATCAGCGCGAGCCGGTTTCCGCCCAGGTGCACGAGCAGCGGGACGAGCAGCGCGCCCAGCGCCCACCCGGCAAACGTGAGCCCCTCAAGGACGCCGAAGACCCGGCCCATCAGCTGCGGCGGGACCGAACGCTGCAGCAGCGTGCGGAGGGCGAGGTCCAGCAGCGCGCAGGCGGCGCCGGCCACCGCAAGCAGGGCCACCGTGGCGGCCAGGCCGATGTCGAAGCCGAGGGCCGCGAGGACCGCGCTGAGCAGCAAGGCAGCGGCCAGGATCGGCGCGCCGAGGCGACGTCCGACCAGCATCGCGCCCGCAGTGGCGGCCAGCACCGCGCCCGCGCCGTAGGCGGAGTTGAGATAGCCGGCCCACGCCTCCGAGCGCCGCAGCACGCCGATCGCGAGGATCACGAACAGCAGGTCCAGCGCACCCGCCACGACCGACTCCGCGGTCAGCAGGGCCAGCATGACGCGCAGCCGCGGCCGGCCTGCCGCCAGCCGCAGGCCCTCCGCCACGTCGGCAAGCACCGTCGGGGAATCCTCCCGCGGCGGCGCGAGCGGGACCACCCGCAGGGCGCCGACGCAGAGCACCGCGGCCACGCTGAGGCAGGCGCACACCACGAACACGCTGCCTACCCCGGCCAGCGAGATCAAGATCCCGGCCAGCAGCCCCGACGTCACCACCCCGGCGGACTCCAGCCAGCTCACGACCACGTTGACGGCCGTCAGCTGATCGGCGGTGGCCGCCACCGACGGGATGAGTACCGCCTGCGCCGGGCGGATCGTGGACTGCGCGGCGCAGTAGATCACGGCGCAGGCGTAGGCCGCGAGCTGCACGCGAGCGAAGACCGCCACCGCCGCGGCTGCCATCCCCGCCGCCTGCACCAGGTAACCGCCGGCCAGCACCGCCACCGGTGACCGCCGGTCCGCCACGGCCGCCATCACCGGCGCGAGAACAGCCGCGGGCACCAGTTGCGCCACCGCGACGAAGCCGGCGATCGCGACACCGCCACGGCTGTAGGCGAATACCAGCATGGCGATCCACGCCGCGCACTCGGTGAGGACGAACACGGCATACGCGCTCAGGATGCGGACCAGCGCCCCGTTGCCCGCCAGCGAGCGGAAGGCGTGCAGGCGACCGCCGGAGTCCCCACCCACAACTAACCTCTCCCCCGGCCCCCACTGGCCGACCCGCTACCGACTACGCCGCGCGCTTTCCCTGATTACACAGCCAGCGCCGGCAACGGGCAACCCTAAGGACGCGATGGAGCCTGCCTCCCCTGGCACGATCCAGATGGGCGACGGTGGGCGCGCGGAGGCCGGGCTCGACCGGGCCGCTACCCAGCGTTCCGTGCACGACTTGACGTCCTTGCAGTACCAGCGGACGGCGTCGCACGCGCTACCGCCATCGGCTACCAGCAGACCCAGCGGGCGCGCGACGCCGCACAGGGAGCATTCGGCCACCTCCAGCGGGCGGAGGCGGTTGCCGCCGAGCCCGGTCAGCGACGGGTCCACCGAGGCCGGTGCCGGCGTTGGCGCAGGCTGCGGACTTTGTTCAGGCTGCCATGCCTGAGGCATCGCCACTATCGGCGACGAGTGTTGAGCCATGAGTCCTCCATGCGGGACCGGTCGCGAGACCTCCCCCAGTCCTCGTCTCCGCGGTCAGGCCAGACGGCTCGCGACATCAATCAGGCAAGCTCGCTCATACCCAAGCCCGCATCCACGGTAGCGGTCAACGTTGGGGTGACTCAAGACGAAAGCCGCAATTCGACGCGCCGGCGACTGACCGTGATGTTACCGATCCGCAATCGGTAGGAAACTATCCGGCCGGGCTGGGCGATGATTGAGGTGGGGGCGACTTCGGGGAGGGTCAATGCTCGGCGGCACACGGGCCTGGCGTGGGGCGGCGGGGATCGCGGTGGTGCTCGCGCTAACTGGGGCGGCGGCTGGGACGGGAGCGGCGCTCGGGACCTAACGAGAAGTGGTGCGCGTGAAATTGCATGTCTTTCTGGTGGCCGGGCCTCAGATGGGGCGGGCGCCCAGGCGGGTGACCACCTTGGCGGCGGTGCGGGCGGCGAAGTCGGCGGCGCGGGCCAGGTCGGGACGGCGGGAGCGCGGGTCGTCGATGTCGGCAAGCCAGCGGCTGAGGAAGGCGGCGCAGAACGCGTCGCCGGCGCCGGTGGTGTCGCGCACGTACGCGGGGTAGGCGGGGATCCGGACCGGCGCCTCGCCGGGGACGGCGAGCACGCATCCCTGCCCGCCGAGCGTGACCACGACGGTGGCGTAGTGCCTGGTGAGGCTGGCGGCCATCGCGGCCGGGTCGGACTGTCCCGTTAGCACCTCGGCCTCGTCGCGGTTGGGGAAGCAGACCGCGGCGCCCGCGGTCCAGCGCAGGAACGCGCCGGGCTTCATCCGGGCGAGGAAGGCCGCGGACCCGGGGTCGATGGTCACCGCAAGGCCGCGGGACCTGGCCTCGCCGAGCAGCCAGAGCGCCACCTCGAGCAGCGGCGGCTCGCAGAACGTGTAGCCGGTCAGGTGCAGCACCGCCGCGTCGTCAAGCAGGCGGGCCGGCAAGTCGGAGCGCTGCAGCCGGAGGTTCGCGCCCCGGTCGGTGAACATCGTCCGCTCGCCGTCGCGTGCCACCATGATCACGATCGAGCCGGTGTCGGCGCCGGAGTCGACGGCAAGGTGGGTGCGGACCCCGGCCCGGGCGAGCTCGCGCTGGTGGTACTCGGCGTCGCGGGCACCGACCCGGCCGGCGAACGCGACCGGGGCGCCGAGATAGGCCAGCCAGGCCGCCTGGTTCGCGGCCGAGCCGCCTGGACAGGTCCGGATCACCGCCGGGTTGTCGGTGCGCGGCGCGGCCGGCCCGGAGGGCTTGACCAGCACGTCGTTGATCACGTCACCGCAGACCACCACGCTCCGGGACCGCGGCGGGCCCGGGGTCAGTCGCAAGGGGGCTCGGCGCCGCGTCTGGACCAGGCTTGGGCAATCTGCGCGGCAAGGCCGATGTTGCCGCGGGCGATCTGCAGGTTGACCGCGACGCTCGCGCCGCCGGTGACCTGCTGGATCCGGTCGAGCAGGAACGGGCTGACCGCCTTTCCCTTGACCCCCTGCTCGGCCGCGACGGCGAGGGCCTGCTCGAGCGCGTCGTCAAGGACGCCCGGGTCCAGTTGCAGGGCCGTCGGCAGCGGGTTGGCGATGAGCAGCGCGGACTGCTCGCCGAAGGCCTGCCTCGCGGCCATGATGCCGGCGATCTCCTCGGGCGTGTCGGCCCGCCAGTCCAGGTCGCAGCCGGAATCCGACAGCCAGAAGGCGGGGAAGCGGGAGGTGCGGTAGCCGACCACCGCGACGCTCAGCGTCTCCAGCCGCTCCAGCGTCGCCGGGATGTCCAGGATGGACTTGACCCCGGCGGAGACGACCGTGATCGGCGTCCTCGACAGCACGGTCAGGTCCGCGGACTCGTCGAACGTCTCGGCCGCGCCGCGGTGCACGCCGCCGAGCCCGCCGGTCGCGAACACGCGGATGCCGGCCCGCGCGGCCAGCACCGAGGTGGCCGCCACCGTCGTGCCGCCGGTCGCCTTCTTGGCCATCGCGATGCCGATGTCGCGGCTGCTGACCTTGACCACGGAATCGTCGTTCGCGATCCGCTCGAGCTCGTCCGGCGCCAGGCCTATCTTCGGCACGCCGTCGATGAGGGCGATGGTGGCCGCGGTGACCCCGGCGTCTTGGAGCGTCTTTTCGAATTCCCGGGCTGCGTCATGGTTCGCCGGCCGCGGCAGGCCGTGCGAGATGATCGTCGATTCCAGCGCGACGACCGGTGCTCCGGCCGCTAGCGCGGCGCTGACCTGCGGGGAGACCTCCACGGGAACGATCCTCTCACCCGGTCAGTAGCCCTGCGCGCCGACGACGTTGATCATCGGCTCGCCCGGGGCGTAGCGGGCCAGCTGGTCCTTTACGATGGCGAGCGAGCGCTGCATGGCGTCCGTGGTGGCCCCGCCGACGTGCGGGGTGAGCAGGAGGCCAGGCGCGGACCAGAGCGGATGGCCGACCGGGAGCGGCTCGGGGTCCGTGACGTCGAGCGCGGCGAGCAGGCGTCCCGCGGTCAGCTCCTTGAGCAGGGCATCGGTGTCGACGATCGGGCCGCGGGCGGCGTTGACGAGCAGGGCGCCGTCCTTCATGCGGGCGAGGAACCGCTCGTCCACCATCTTCGTCGTCGCCGGGGTGACGGGGACCAGGAGGAGGACGATATCGGCGTTCGGCAGCATGGCGGGCAGGTCGTCCATGCTCGACACGCCTTCGCGGGCGGTCCGCGCTATCCTTTGTACCCGGACCTGCATCGGGGCGAGCAGGCGCTCGGTGGCCTCGCCGATCGAGCCGTAGCCGACGATCAGGATGGTCTGGCCGCCGAGCGGCCTGCTGGCGTCGTGCTCCCAGCGGTCCACCTGCTGTGCGGCCATGTACTTGGGCAGGTGCCTGACCTGGGCCAGGATCACGGCCATGATCCATTCCGCGACCGCCGGGTCGTGCGCGCCGCGCGCGTTGGCCAGGGTGACCCCGGGCGGGACGAACGGGATCGCCCGCTCGGCGCCGGCCGAGAGCAGCTGGATCAGCCGCAGCCTGGGCAGCTTGGCGAGGCCCTGCATCTCGGCGTCGGCCACCCCGAACGGGAGCACCACCACCTCGACCTCATCGGCCGAGTCGGGCTGGTGCTCGCCGCCGGTCCAGACGTCCGCGGCAATCCCGTCGGGCAGGCCGCCCATCAGTTCTGCCGCGTCCGGGGCGGGTAGCCAGACCTTGATCGTCGACGATGTCATGATCGCGAGGCTACTCCGCCCGGCTTCTGACGTTATCGGGCGGCCGAGCCTTCCAGGTCGCGCTGCCAGGTCTCGGGCACGTGGTCCGCCTGGTGCTGGGAGGCCTGCTCAGGCGCGCTGATGACGACCACCGGGCAGGGCGCGACGCGCAGACAGACCCGGATTACCGGGCCCGCGCCGCGAGACGGGTCGGCGCCTTGCGACCTGTGGCCGAGCACGAGCATGTCGGCGTGGGCCGCGTGGTCCAGGAGCACCCGCGCGGCGAGCCCCTCGGTGATGTCGGTGCGGACGGTGACGCCGGGGAAACGGCTGGCGGCCTCGCTCACCGATCGCCGCAGCACCTCACGAGCGGCGCCCCAGCTGCTTGTGGTCTGCCTCGGGGCAGGCACGGCGTAACTGGCTACCTGATGGCACGCGGCCTCCAGGGCGAGCACCGCGTTGACCTCGGCGGAGCGCAGGCTGGCTTCCCTGCATGCCCAGCTCAGCGCGGCAATAGACTCCGCAGAGCCGTCAACGCCGACTACGATCCGCCGCGGACCCAGATCAATTGCCATAGCGAATTCCTACCCGCTAGACACCTCTGACTCACCCGTCCGTCCCGCCACAGCCGTACCGTCAGGGGCTTCGCATTCGTAACTGACAGTCTCCGATCGTAGACCCCGGGCTGCCCCGCTGACGAGGGGGGTGGGGTTCTTTTGCCGGCTATATCGCGCACTCCCCGAGACTCGATGGTTACCGTATCGTGATTAGGTGCGCCGCGGCCGGATTAGGTCTTATGAGCGAATTATCCGGTCGCGGGTCAGGACTTAGCTGGGGCCTGGGAGCAGGCGGAGGCTAGCTGGCGGAGGGCTAGCTCGATGAGGGGGCGCAGCGGGACCGGGGGGTCTGCCGCGTACCAGTGCCTGGTGGCGACCTGCGACGCGGTGATGACCGCCCCGGCCAGGATCTGGGGGAACATGTCCGTATCGATGTCGGTACCGGTCCGCTCGGCGATGGCCAGGGCGAGCGCGTGCTGCATCTCGAAGTTGACCTTGAGGTACTCGCCGCGCATGGCGGGGGCCTGGAGGATCTTGGCGAGCGATGTCATCATCTCCCGGCCGAAGGCCTGCTCGGTGCCCTCGTAGTGCTGCAGGACCGCATGGGTCAGCGCCTCCCAGAGCGGCTCGCCGGCCGACCTCTCGAGCAGTGACGCCCCGATCCGCCTGGCCCGGTCGCCGCCCATCGCCGTGATCGCCTCGTACTTGTTCGCGAAGTAGTTGCTGAACGTGCGCAGCGCCACGTCCGCCCGGGTGGTGATGTCCTCGATCGTGACGTTCTCTATCCCGCCGCGCTCCATCGCGAGCTGGAGCGCGGCCGAGCTCAGCGCCTGCCGGGTGGCAAGCTTCTTGCGCTCCCGCCGGCCCGTGATGCGCGGGCTAGGTTCGGTCATCGGGTCAGCGTAACGAAAAAAATGCCTGATAGGCAAACTTGCGTTCTAGGCAAGATTGTGTAAGGTGGCCTCGTGACCACATCGCCAACCACAGGCGTCGCCAAGACCGACGGCGCCGACTTGTACTTCGAGCGCCGGGGAGACGGGCCGCCGCTGCTGCTGATCGCGGGCGGCGGCGGGGACTGCGGCGGCCTTGAGGCCATGGCCGGCATCCTGGCCAGCGGCTACACCGTGCTCAGCTACGACAGGCGGGGCAACTCCCGCAGCCCGCTGCACTACGCCCCGGTCCCGATCACGATGACCGAGCAGAGCGCGGACGCGGTCGCCGTGCTGGCGGCGGGCGGGTTCGAGTCGGCAAGGATCTTCGGCAACAGCGGCGGCGCCACGATCGCCCTGGACCTGGCGGCCCGCTATCCAGCCGCCGTCACAGCCGTGGTCGCGCACGAGCCGCCGCTACCCCGCGTGCTGCCGGACGCGGCGCGCTACCTCTGCGTCTATGACGAGATCGACCGGGTGCTTGCGACGCAGGGGTGGGAAGCCGCGTTCCGCCTCTTCCACCTCCAGGTCGGCCACGTACCGGCAAAGCAGTTGCCCTACCTGATGGCGGTGCTGCTGCGCCCCGCCAGCGTCCTGCCGCCCGGGCCGCAGCGCGATGTCCTGCAGCGGCTCAGCCGGAACTGGGAGTACATGACCCGGTTCGAGATCGCGTCCTTCATCCGCTACCTGCCCGACCTGGACCGGATCGCTGCTGACAAGATCCCGGTCGCGCTGGCCGCTGGCACCGACACGATCGCCCTGGCCAGCCGGGCGGACCTGGGCCACGACCCGTTCCATCGCGTGAGCGTGGCCATCGCCGAGCGGCTGGGCGCCGAGTGCGCCGAGGTGCCCGGCGGGCACCCGGCTCCCTCTGAGGTGCCGGGGCCATTCGCCGCCGCCGTGCGCGACCTGTTCGGGCGGCTGTGACATGGCGGCGGAGCAGGCCGGCGTGGTGATCGCCGGCGGCGGCCCGGCCGGACTGATGCTGGCCGCCGAGCTGATGCTGGGCGGCACGGAGCCTGTGGTGCTCGAGCGGCTGCTGGAGATCAGCGAGATCCCCAAGGGCAACGGCCTGGTCGGCCAGATCGTGCCGGTGCTTGACTACCGCGGGCTGCTCGACCGGATCCGTGCCGAGGCCACCTTCGCCGGGCCGATACCGGCATTCTCGTTCGGGCCGCTACGGCTGGACTTCTCCGGGCTGGGTGCCACTGGGGGCAGCCCGCTGCACATCGCGGCGATCCCGCAGCGGCGGCTGGAGCGGCTACTCGGCGAGCGGCTGGCCGAGCTCGGCGGGAGCATCAGGCGCGGGCATGAGCTGACCGCGCTGGTCCCGGACCAGGACGGCGTCACGCTGGAGGTCCGCGGCCCGGACGGCGAGTACTCGCTGCGCGCGGGCTACCTGGTGGGCTGCGACGGCGCGCACAGCCTGGTGCGCAAGCAGGCCGGCATCGGCTTTCCCGGCATCACCTCGTCGGAGATCTCCAGAATCGGCCGGGTATTCCTGCCCACCGCGGTGATCGCCCCGGGCGGGGCCGCGGTTGAGGTTCCCGGCGCGGGGCGGCTGACGTTCCCCGGCGTGGTGCGCACGCAGCGCGGCGCGTACTCGATCATGCCGCTGGCCTTTATGGACAAAAACGCGCTGCCGGGGCTGTTCATCGTCTTCACCAGCGAGGAGGACCCGACGGCCACGGCGGCAGAGGACGGTCCGATGACCCTCGATGAGCTGCGCGCCAGCTTCCGCCGGGTGCTTGGCGCCGACGTGAAGATGACCGAACCGCAGTGGCTGACACGGACCGTCGGCAACAGCCGGCAGGCCGAGCGCTACCGGGCCGGCCGGGTCTTGCTGGCCGGCGACGCGGCGCACATCTTCGGGGCCGGCGGATCGCTCAACGTCGGCCTGCTCGACGCGGTCAACCTCGGCTGGAAGCTCGCCGCGCAGGTCGCAGGCCGGGCGCCGGACGGCCTGCTGGATTCTTACCACGCCGAGCGCTACCTGGCCGGCCAGCGGGCACTGCTGCAGACCCGGGCGCAGAAGGCCCTGGGGGCCGCGGACGAGGGCACCACGGCGATCCGCGAGCTGTTCGGCGAGTTGCTGCGCTACCCCGAGGCGCTGCGTCACCTCGGCGAGGCCATCCAGGGCTCCGACGTCCGCTACCCGATGCCGGGCTCCGGAGCCCGGCTGCACCGGCTGGCCGGTTATCTGGCACCGGACCTGCGGGTGGAGGCGAGCGACGGCCGGCAGACGCGGGTCGCCGAGCTGCTGCGACCCGCCCGGGGCGTGCTGCTGGATCTCACCCCGGACGCCGCGATGGCCGGGCACGCCGCGGGCTGGGCGGTCCGGATCACGGTGCTGGCCGCTCGTGCCCTGAGCGCTCCCGCGGTGGCCGACGCGCTGCTGATCCGGCCGGACGGGTACGTGGCCTGGGCCGCAGGACCCGGCACGCCGGAGCCAGCGCGCGGGCTGAAGGAGGCGCTGCACACCTGGTTCGGCGATCGCCAAGACGTAGATCTCGCTTGCATGGCCAGGCCCGGAGATCAGGAAGCGTTATCGCGGATCGTTAGTATCCCGTCTCGAGCTTTCCGCTAGTGGGTCAGTTTGAATCGACGCGGTGCCGCGTCCCGGAATACCGCGTTGTCGTATTACCGGTCCGCGTCCTGTGTTCGCGATGATGCGCATGCATCCGGTGATGGCTGAGCGTTCCCTGGTGCGGCCAGCTCCCGGAAGATGGCGGAAGATCGGGGCCTGGCGGAAGAAAAGGCGCTGAATATGACGCCTTTTTTTCCGTTGAGCACGGATCTTCCGCCAGGAATGGGGTGGCACTCCTGGATGACGCGCAACCGGCGCATTCCCGCGGGTCAGTCGGTGAGGCGGAACGACTCGTCCGCGGTGAGCTCGGCCACGTCCATCTGCGCCTTCTGCAGCGACCCTGAGTAGTCCCAGTTCATCGACTGCCAGCGGGTGAACTGGTCGAGCACCCAGACACCGGACTGGCGGGACCCGTTGCCTGACTTGCCGTTGCCGCCGAACGGCAGGTGCGCCTCGGCGCCTGAGGTGGAGTTGTTCACGCTGACCATGCCGGCGGAGATGCCGCGGCGGAACCGGAACACCTCCGCGGGATCCCTGGTGTAGATCGACGAGGACAGCCCGTAGCCGGGCACGTTGGCCAGCCGGATCGCCTCGTCCAGGTCGCGGTAGCCCATAAGCCCGATCAGCGGGCCGAACGTCTCCTCGCGGAACAGCGCGTCGTCGTCCCGCAGGCGGTCCACGATCGTCGGGTGGTAGAAGATCCCGGCCTCGAGGTCGCCGACGAAGCCCTCGCGCGGGTTTGCCGCGGTGATCCGGCCGGTGCCTGTCGACCCGAGCAGCCGGTGATGCGGCTGGATCCAGCTCAGGTACTCCTCGAACCGGCGGCCGAACCGCTCATCCAGCATCGGGCCATACACCACGTCCCGGAACGGGTCGCCGACCGCCGCCTGCCGGGTCGCCCGGTCGAGCTTGCCGGTGAACTCCTCCCGCACGTCCTCGTGCACCATCACCGTGCCCAGCGAGGTGCAGCGCTGGCCGGCCGTGCCGAACCCGGAGAACAGCGCCGCCTGCACCGCCAGGTCGACGTCCGCGCTCGGCGCGACCACCATCGGGTTCTTCCCGCCAAGCTCCAGGCAGGCCGACTGCAGGTGCCGCCCGGTCAGCTCGCCGATCAGCGCGCCGATCTTGGTCGAGCCGGTGAACCCGACCTTGTCCAGGCAGCCCTCGCGCAGGGCCGTCTCCAGGCCGGCGAAGGTCTGCTCGCCGTCGGCCAGCACCAGGTTGAGCACGCCGTCGGGCAGGCCGCCGCCGCGCACCACCAGGTCGAACAGCGCGCGGGCGCTGGCCGCGGCGTACTCGGCCGGCTTCCAGACCACGGCGTTGCCGCACAGCAGGGCCGGGACGAGATACCAGGAGGGCACGGCCACGGGGAAGTTCCCCGCCGTGATCACGGCCACCACCCCGACCGGGTTGCGGAAGGTGAACAGCTGCTTGTCGGGCATCTCGCTCGGCACCGTCTGGCCGTAGAGCCTGCGCCCCTCGCCGAGGAAGAAGTCACAGGTGTCGACGACCTCCCGGACCTCGCCAAGCGCCTCGGCGTAGGGCTTGCCGATCTCCCTGGTCACCAGCCGGGCCAGCGCGTCGGCGTTGGCCTCGACCAGCCTGCCGATGTGCGCGATCGCCCGGCCGCGGACGGGAGCGGGCACGTCTGCCCAGCCCGCCTGCGCGGCCCGTGCCGCCCGGGCGGCGGCGGCGAACGTCTTCGCGTCGCCGAGCGCGACCTCCGCGACGACCTCGCTGGTCGCCGCCGGGTTGACCGAGCGGAACATGCCGCCAGGCGCCTGTGTCACCTCGTTGCCCGCGATCACCGACGCGACGCTACGGTTCATCGGATCCATCCTGTTCCGGTCGGGTTCCTGTACTTGCCCGGATGATCAGCTGAGTGGGCAGCACGATCCGGCGCTTCGGCTGGCCGTCGCCCTTGATCCTGGCGAACAGCCGCTGGCCGGCCACCCGGCCCATCAGCATCGGGGACTGGGCCACGACGCTGATCTGCGGCTCGACCATGACCGTCCAGTCCAGGTCGTCGAAGCCCAGCAGTGAGACCCGGCCCGGCACCTTGACGCCCTCGGTCTTCGCGGCCAGGAAGATCCGGCGGGTCGACTCGTTGTCCGTGGCGAAGACGGCCGTGGGCCGCCACGGCGAATTGAGCAGCCGGCGCGCGGCGGCGTCGGCCTCCGCCGCCTGGTCGGCGACGATCCAGGTGATGGCGTCACGGGACACCGGGGCTCCGTGGGAGGCCAGCGCCCGCAGGTATCCCCTGATGCGCTCGACCGACGGGCGGTCGGCGCCGAGTACCACCCAGCTCCCCTTCCCGTCGGCCGGCCGGATCTCGGGCTGCTCGCTCGCGTTGATCGAGGCCAGCAGGCCGATCCGCTCGTGCCCGAGCTTCAGCAGGTGGGTCACCGCGGCGTAGGCGGCGTTCTCGTTGTCCACCACCACGCTGTCGCAGTCCAGCTGCGGCAGATCGCGGTCGAGCAGGACCACGGGCACGCCCTCGGCCCTGGCGTCCGCCAGGTGATCGCAATGGGTGACCGAGGCGGGCGCGACGACAAGGCCCTCGACCTGCTTGTCGAGCAGCGTGCGGACCGCCAGCTGCTCGAGGTCCAGGCGCTCGTCGCTGTTGGTGAGGATGGTCTCGTAGCCTTCGAGGTGCGCGACGTCGCAGATGCCACGCATCGCCTCGGCGAAGTACGGGTTCGCGATGTCCGACCCGACAAAGCCGATGCTGCGGGTGCTGCCCGAGCGCATGCTGCGGGCGACGACGTTCGGTGAGTACCCCAGGGCGCTCGCCGCGGCCTGCACCCGCTCGCGGGTCTGCTCTCCGACGTAGCCGTAGCCGCCCAGCGCCCGGCCGGCGGTGGCCACCGATACCCCGGCCTGACGTGCGACGTCGGCAACGGTCGGACGGCGGGGTCGGCCCTGATCCACTAGTCGGCCCTTCGCGAGGCGATGCGGCACAGCCTATCCGGCAGGCAGGGAATCAGAACTCCACCTTCCTTCCGACCCCCCGGCTCGTAGCTGCCCACGGTCAGCACGGTGCTGCCCGCCCGCAGCCAGGTCCCGCGCAGCACCGGCGCCCGGCTGGTGGTGGCGGTCAGCACGATGTCGGACTCGGCGGCGAGCTCGGCGGCCGAGGTCATGCCCGAGGCGGTTACGGTGCCGCCGGCCACGGCCAGGTAGGCGGCGCGCTGGGAGTCGATGGCGGCCCGCGGCGACAGCACCGACCGGATCTCCGCTTCGCTGAGGACGAGCAGGCTCATCGCGGGCGCGACCACCCCGGCCTGCACGGTCCGCGCTCGCGGGTCCGTCGACGAGCCGTCACGAGACCCGGGCCAGGAAGGACTTGGTGCGCGGATGCTGCGGGTTGCCCAGCACCTCGGCCGGGCTGCCGGTCTCCACGATGTCGCCGCCGTCCATGAAGATGACCGTGTCGGCCACCTCCCTGGCGAAGCCCATCTCGTGGGTGACCACGATCATCGTCATGCCATCTTCGGCCAGGTCCTTCATGACCGCCAGCACCTCGCCGACCAGTTCCGGGTCCAGCGCCGAGGTGGGCTCGTCGAACAGCATCAGCTTGGGATTCATGGCCAGCGAGCGGGCGATGGCCACCCGCTGCTGCTGGCCGCCGGACAGCTGGTCAGGGTAGGAGTTGGCTTTGTCGGCCAGGCCAACGCGGGCCAGCAGCGCGTGCGCGTCGGCGATGGCCGTCTTGCGCGGCGTCTTCTTCACGATCACCGGGGCCTCGATGATGTTGGCCAGCACGGTCTTGTGCGCGAACAGGTTGAAGCTCTGGAACACCATGCCGATGTCCCGCCGCTGCTCGGCCAGCTCCCCGGGGCGCATCTCGTGCAGCTTCGTGCCGTGCACGGTGACACCGACCGGGCGGCCCGCCACGTAGATCATGCCGCCCTGGATCTTCTCCAGCCGGTTGATGCACCGAAGCAGCGTGGTCTTGCCCGATCCTGACGGGCCGATGATGCAGCAGACCTCCCCCGCCGCCACCGTGAAGCTGAGGCCGTTGAGTACCGGGACGGTGTGGAACGACTTGCGCACCCGGTCAACGACGACCAGCGGCTCGCCGGTCACGGTGCGACCTTAGGGACCGAGTCGCGCCAGGCCGGCAGCAGCCGCCATCGCGGCCCCTGCCGGGCGATCGCGGTCGGGCCGCCGTGCCCGCGGTGCAGCCGCTTCTCGATGACGTACTCGGCGCCGGTGAGGATGGTGGTCAGCACCAGGTACCACAGGGTCGCGACCAGCAGCAGCGGGATCGTCTGGTAGGTGCGGGCGTAGATCTCCTGGGCCGAGTACAGCAGGTCGGGCAGCGCCAGCACGCTGACCAGGGAGGTGAACTTCAGCATCGAGATCGTGTCGTTGCCGATGGGCGGGATGACGATCCGCAGCGCCTGCGGCAGCACGATGCGCCGCATCGCCTGGGCATTGGTCATGCCGAGTGAGTTGGCTGCCTCGACCTGACCCCGGTTCACCGCCTGGATGCCGGCCCGGATCATCTCGGCGGCGTAGGCGCTCTCGGTGAAGGCCAGGCCGAGCAGGGCGGCAGTAAACGGGGTGATGAGGCTGTTGGTCTGCCAGGAGATGAAGGCCGGCCCGTACGGCACGCCGATCGACACCGAGTTGACCAGGGACGCGAGGTTGTACCAGAAGATCAGCTGGACCAGCGGCGGCACCCCGCGGAAGAACCAGATCCACGCCCAGCTGATCCGCTGCAGCAGCACGTTGTCCGAGAGCCGCATCACCGCCACGATGATCCCGATGGCCAGGCCGACGAGCATGGCGAGCAGGGTGAGTTCCAGGGTGAGCGCGATGCCGGACAGGATCGTGTGCGAGAAGAGGTACTGCCCGACCACGCCCCACTGCAGGTTCGCGTTGGTGACGAGCATGTGCACGAACATGGAAGCCAGCACGAGCGCGATCACCGTGCCGACCCACTGCCTGGGCTTGGGCGTCCGGACGATATCCTTGGCGTCGAGCTGGCCCGGTGGCTCGCCCGCCTCGGCCTTGGCGAGGTCTGGATGCATCGGGTGCCTCCTCCCGGACTCCGAGCGGGGCGCGGCCATCCACAGCCGCGCCCCGCGTCAGGTCATCGCGGGCTGATCATTGCGGGTTCGGATCGCTCACCGTGGCAAGCAGGCCCTTGGTCACCAGGCCCTTGACTCCCCACTTGGACATGATCTGCTGGTATACACCGTCGTTGATGAGCTGCTGGAGCGCGTTTGCGAGAACCGTGCCCAGCGGGTCGCCCTTTCGAACTCCGATGCAGTTGTAGACCGGGTTGACCACCAGGGTCGACAGCGCCATCTTGGACTGCTGCTTGACCAGGTAGCCGAGGTCGACCGAACCTGCCGCGGTCAGCTGCACCCGGCCCGAGATCACTGCCAGGTCGGCGGCGGTCTGCGTGGCGTACTGCCGGAGCGTGATGGCCGGCTTGCCCGCGGAGGCGCAGACGGACTTGCTCTCGCCCACCAGGTACTCGTAGTCGAAGGCGCCGGTGAGCACCGCCACGCTTCGTCCGCAGAGCTGGTTCAGCGCGGTGATGTTGAGATGGCTCGACGCGAGCGCCGCGTATCCCTCGCCCTCGCTGTCCTCAGGGATGAAGCTCAGCACCGTAAGCCGCTGCGTGGTGACGCCGAAGGAGGCGAACCCCGCGTCGAAACGGCCGTTCTGGATACCGGGCAGGATCGCGTCGAAGCTCGTCGGGATGTAGGTGAACTTCAGGTTCAGCACCGCCGCCATGGCGTGCGCCAGGTCGACGCTCCACCCGGTGAGCTGGCTGTTCTGCAGGAACTCATCCGGCGGCCAGTCGTTGAACACGGCCACGTTGACGCCGCTGGTCCGGTACTTGGCCGGCACAGTGTTGTGCAGGGCGGCGTCCTCGGTGACGCCGGGATAGGTGGCGACGACCGCGGCAGCGCTGCTGCCGGGGCTGGTCGTGGCGCCGGCCGAGCCGCTCGACGAGCTGCTTGATGATGAACTGCATGCGGCGATGCCCATCGCCAGCGCGACGGCGGCTGCCGCCGCCACAGGACGCATGCTCCGCGGCGCGCGGGGTGCCTGGCCCGCTCTGGCTGATCTTCGGACCGTCGTTATCGGCATGCTCCTCACCTCATTCCTCGGGATGTGCTGATTCGGATTCCATGGAGGGTGTGGCGGCGACGGCCTCGTCGCGATCGCCACAGCAGGCTGGCAGGCTGACGCCGTGCCCGTAGGCGCCCCACGCCGTGCACGTCCGCGCCGCCGCGCGGGCGCTCGCGGCCAGCAGCGCCGGGGCCGGCTCGTCGTGGATCAGGCCGTACAGGGCCCGGCCGATGAAGGAGTCGCCCGCGCCGAGCGTGTCGATCACCGCGGACGGGACGGCCTCGGCGGTGGTGATCTGCCCGCCGTCGTACAGCATCGCGCCGCGCCCGCCCCTGGTGACGAGGACGTGGCCGGGGCCGCGCGCCGCCGCCCAGCGCAGCAGCTCGGCGCACTCGCCGTCGTCCAGGTGCGCCGCGGAGAACTCCGCGACGTTCACGTACGGCAGCAGGTCGTCGGCGTACCCGTCGGCGATGCGGTCGCTGAAATCGAACGACACCCGGCCGCGGGAGGCCAGCTCGGGCACGAACTCCTCGAGGCCGCTGCAGTAGGTGGAGTGCACGATCCGCGCGGTGGCCGCGAAGGCGAGGTCGTCACGGCTCGGCGTGAACAGGGCGACGCCGCGGTTGGTCGTCCCGAACTGGCGATCGCCGTCGACGTGCAGCACCTGGCAGCACGCGGTCTGGCCCGGCACCACCCGCAGCCGCCCGGCGTCGACCGACTCGGCGGTCAGCGAATCGATGAGCAGCCGCCCGCGTTCGTCGTTGCCGACCGCGCCGATGTAGGCGCTGCGCCCGCCGGACCTGGCCGCCGCGACGGACACGTTGACCGCGTTGCCGCCTGGGAACACCTGGCCGATGGCCACGTAGCAGTCGCTGATGTTGTCACCGATGGCGACGACGTCCATCAGTAGTCGATCTTCCACATGTACCGCCGGTCGGTCAGCCGGCGGCCGGTCAACGCGGCGAAGTGCTCGGCGATGCGGTTCAGCACCGTGCTGCCCAGGACCAGGTCGCCGACCAGCGGCCGCAGCGGCGCGTCGACCGAGCCCAGCTGAAGCGCCGCCGCGTCCAGCACCCAGAGCTTGCGGGTGTACTGGCGCAGGAAGCGCTCGGCCCGGTCGGCCATCGGCCGGGTCACGTCGTCGCCCTTCAGCAGGATCACCGGCACCTCGTCGGTGATGACCTCGAACGGCCCGTGCAGGAACTCACCCGCGCTGATCGCGGCCGCGTTCAGCTTCAGCATTTCCTGCAGGTAGCACATGGCCAGCGTCTGCGCGGCGCCCTCGAGCGGCCCGGATCCGAGCACGTACAGCACCGGCTCGGTATGCAGCAGGCGTGCCATCTCGGCCAGCTGGTCGTCCCACTCGTAGTGTGCCTGCGCGAAGGCGGGCGGCGACTGGCGCAACGCCGTCATGGCCCGGTCGAGCTCCTCATCGGAGGCGGCGCCGAAGGCACGGAGCAGGGACCAGCCGATCTGGGCCAGGATCACCTGCTTGGCCTCGACACCCTGGTGCAGCAGCACGTGCTCGCTGGCGGCCGCGACGATGCTGTCCGGATTCTGGGTTACGCCGATGACGCTGGCGCCCGCGGCCCTGGCCGCCCGGGCGGCCGCGGCCGTCTCCCTGGTCGCGCCGCGGGTGCTGCTCACGATGACCAGCGCGCCCGGTCCGAGCCGGGCGGGCCGCCGCAGCACGAGCTCGTCGGAGTTGAACGTGAACACCGGCACCGGCGAGCGGTCGAGCAGGCAGCGCAGCGGGGCGAAGGTGAACAGCGAGCCGCCGCAGCCGACCAGGAACACGCTCGTGAACCGGGCCGGGTCCAGGGCGGCCAGCTGGGCATCCAGCGCCGGGCCCGCGTCGACGGCCGCCTCGATCTGGGCGAGGAACTGGTCGGGCAGGACCGGTAGCGGGCGCGGCGCGGTCACCGGGGACATGCGGCTCCACCATTGTGAGAACGATCTCTTACTGAATGCAGAGAACGTTCTCACATGTGTCGTGCGCGCGTCAAGATCAACTGTCGGCCAGACGCCGTCTCGTTACCGCCCCGTGAGCGTTGTGCAAATACGGCTGCGAGTGCAGGCCTTCTGGGCCTGCGCGAGCGGTCGGTGCAGGCAGCGGACAGCAACCTCAGCGGGTTCTTGCATAACGCGAACTTTTACGAGAACACCGTGAGCGTTCAGACGATGTTCAGCTCGGGCCGGGCGCCGGAGGCCGCGAAGCGGTCCGCGTCCAGCGGCGAGACGTCCACTGGCGGCGTCCGCCCTAGGTACAGGTCGCGCAGGACCTCGCCGACGGCTGGTGCCATCAGGAAGCCGTGACCGGAGAACCCGGTCGCGTACAGGAAGCGGCCCGCGGGCACGGTCTGGCCGATGAGCGCGTTGTGATCCGGTGTCACCTCGTACAGCCCCGCCCAGCCCGAGGCGATGCCGCAATCGGCCAGCCGTGGCGCGCGCCGGGCAATCGCCGCACCGAGGCGGGGCAGCCAGTCGTCGGACCGGCCCAGCCGGTACCCGGGAGTCTCCTGCGGGTCGGACATCCCGACCAGCAGCCCGGGACCCTCCCGGTGGAAGTAGAACGTGGTGGAGAAGTCGATGGTCATCGGCAGCCGCGGCGGCAGCCCCTCGACGGGCTCGGTCACCACGATCTGCCGCCGCAGCGGCGTCACCGGCAGGCGCGTCCCGACCCAGGAACCGACCTGCTCGGACCACGCCCCGGCCGCGCAGATCACCGTTTCCGCCCGGATCGTCTGGCCGTGAACGCGAACCTCGAACCCCTCGCCGGGGCCGGGCGTGACCCCGGTCACCTGGGTGCCGGTCACCAGCCGGGCGCCGAGCGCCCGGGCGGCGGTCGCGTAGCCGAGCACCACGGCTTCCGGGGTGCAATGACCATCGGCGGGCGAGTAGGCCGCCGCGACCAGCCCGTCGGTGCTGACCAGCGGGGACAGCGCGGCCGCCTGATCCGGGCTGATCATGCGGCTGGGCACGCCTAGCTCGTTCTGCAGCGCGACGTTCTGCTCGAACGCGGCCGCGGTGGCGGGATCGTCGAGCAGGAACAGGTACCCGACCCGGTGCAGGTCGATCTGGCCGCCGGGGCGCGCCGCGAACGCGCCGAACGCCTCCAGGCTGCGCAGGCCGAGCTCGATGTTGACCCGGTCGGAGAACTGCGCGCGCACGCCGCCGGCGGCCTTGCAGGTGGAGCCCGACCCGAGTTCGTGCGACTCCAGCAGCAGGATGCCGGTCACGCCCGCCTCGGCGAGGTGGAAGGCGGCGCTAACGCCGATCACCCCGCCGCCGATGATGACGACCCGGGCACTGGCCGGCACTGGCTGCGGCGATGTCATCTGCGCTCTCCTGCTTTGGTAGCCTCACGAGCCTGCGTTACACCGACCAACGGTACGCACATGGCGTCAGCCGCACGATCCGCAGGGTTATCGTTCCGTGATGCGGGCGGGTCATACCTGGGGAGCACGGGCGCGTCATAGTTATTGACATTTGCGGGTAACGCCAGGTTGTCAGGGGTGGGATCATGAACGCGGGCGGGTCGTTAAGACCGCTTGCCCCCGCCATGGCGGCGCCACCAAACCATCACACCGGGCCGCGTAAGGCCATGTCGGCCTGCGGCCAAAGAGGGGGTACCAATGACTGATGGCATGGTGGGCGCCGACCAGGCAGGCGTGGCCGGGTGGAACGTCCCTGGGTACACGACGCTGAAAAAGCTCGGCTCGGGCGGCTTCGGTGAAGTGGTGCTGGCCAGGCACGACGAGTCGGGGACCCTGGTGGCGATCAAGTACCTGCGCCAGGAACTGCTGTCGGATCCGGAGTTCACGGAGATGTTCCGCGGCGAGGCGGCGGTGCTGGCGTCGATCAATGATCCGCACGTGGTCCGGCTCTATGACTACGTCGAGTCGTCCTCCGGGGCGGCGATCGTGATGGAGCTTGTAGACGGGGTCTCGCTGCGGGACATCCTGGAGCGCAGCGGCGAGACCACGCCGGAGGCGGCGCTCGTGGTACTTGAGGGCTCGCTGCTCGGCCTGGCCGCGGCGCATGCCCGCGGTGTGGTGCACCGGGATTACAAGCCCGACAACGTCCTGGTGAACGGGGACGGGGCGAGCAAGCTTACCGACTTCGGCATAGCGGTCCGTGCCGGGGACCGGCCGATGCCGGCGGGCACGCTGATGTACGCGGCGCCGGAGCAGATCTCGGGCGAGCCGGCCACCCCGGCCGGGGACGTGTACGCGGCCACGGCCACGTTCTTCGAGTGCCTGACCGGGCGGCCGCCGTTCCGCGGGGATACCGCCCAGGCGCTGCTGTACCAGCATCTGTCCCAGCCGGTCCCGGTGGACGCGGTACCCGAACCGGTGCGGCCGCTGGTGGCCTCGGGGATGGCCAAGCAGCCCGGGGACCGGCCCGCCGACGCGAGCACATTCGTCGCCGCGCTCACCCAGGTCGCGGCGGGGACCTACGGCCCGGACTGGCACGAACGCGGCCGGACGCACCTGGCCGAGGTGGCGCTGCTGCTCGCGGCGCTGTGGCCGTCCGGCGGCCCGGCCGCGGTCCAGGGCAGCACCGTGGTACGGACGCCCCTGCACCGGCGCACCGCGCGCTCCCGGCTCTGGCGTTCCCGCCCGGTCTGGGCGGCCGTCGCGGTCGGCATCGTGATCTTGGGCACGATCGTGGGCATCGTCCTGGCCAACTCCGGGTCCAGTCCGGCACGTCCTGCCGCGAATCCGCAACCTGTCGCCGTCACGCTCCCGGCGATCAGCGGCGTGGCCCCGGACAGCGGCAGCACCGCGGGCGGAACCGCGGTGACCATCACGGGGACCGCGCTGGCCCACGCCACCGTCGTCCGCTTCGGCGGCGTAGGCGGCACGATCACCGCCGATTCGGCCACGCAGATCACGGTGACCAGCCCGCCAAGCGCCAGCACCGCGGCCTTCGTCTCGGGCCCGCGGCTCGCCGCGACCGGCACCGGCACGGTGGACGTCACGGTGACCACGCCTGAGGGCACCTCACATCCCACCGCCGCCGACCACTTCACCTACACCGCCTCGCCGCCCGCGGTCAGCGGCGTGGCCCCGAACAGCGGCGCCACCGCGGGCGGGACCACCGTGACCCTTACCGGGACAGGGCTGGCCGGCGCCACCCGCGTCCGGTTCGGCCCCGGGGACGCGATCATCACCGCCGACTCGAGCACCATGATCACCGTGACCACCCCGCGAGGCACCGGCACCGTGACCATCACCGTGATCACCCCGGCCGGCACCTCGACGATCGGCAACGCCGACCACTTCGCCTACACCACGCGGCCGAAGCAGACCCAGGCGATCACCTTCATCCCGCCGGCAGCGGGGACGCCGGGCAGCTCGGCGCACCTGTCGGCCACCGGCGGCGGCTCGGGCAACCCGGTCGTGTTCTCCGCCGATTCCTCCGGCGGCCCGGGGGTGTGCAGCGCGTCCGGCGCCTCGGTGACCTTCAAGGCCTCTGGCAGCTGCACGATCGACGCCAACCAGGCAGGCAACGCCCACTACACGGCCTCCCCGCAGGTCCAGCGCACGATCACGGTCAAGGCGCTCTCCCAGGCGATCTCCTTCACCGCCCCGTCGTCGGGGAAGGTCAAGGGTTCGGGGCACCTGTCGGCGACCGGGGGCGGCTCGGGCAACCCGGTCGTGTTCTCCTCTGGCAGCGGGAAGGTGTGCACCGTGTCGGGGAACACGGTGACCTTCACCGGCGGAGGCAGCTGCGTCGTCGACGCCAACCAGGCGGGCAACGCGAAATACGCGGCCGCACCCCAGGTCGAGCGGACGATCAAGGTCAGCAAGCTGCCGCAGTCGATCTCCTTCACCGCCCCGCCCGCCGGGACGGTGCTGTCCTCGGTGGCCTTGTCGGCCACCGGCGGCGGCTCGGGCAACCCGGTCGTGTTCTCCGTTGCCTCCTCCAGCGGCCCCGGGGCGTGCTTCCTGTCCGGCCACACGGTCAGCTTCGGCGCGGCAGGCAGGTGCGTCATCGACGCCAACCAGGCCGGCAACGCCCAGTACGCGGCCGCTCCGCAGGTCCAGCGGACGATCACGGTCACCAAGCCAGCCCAGCAGTACAGTCCTCCCCCGAGCGAGGGCGGCGGCGGCAGGTGCGCGCCGGAATGCTAACGCGCCGCTGAGCCGCCGCCGTAGACCAACCTCCCCGCCATAGACAGCACCGGCTTCGTTATCGTTCCGTGATACTACGCCCGGTCAAACTGGTAAGGAATGGACGCGTCATAGATGTTGATGTCTGCGGGGAAAGCACCAGGTTGTCAGGGGTGGGAAAGATGACTGGGGCTGCGCTCTAAGACCGCTTCCCCTTGCCTTGGCGCGGAGACACCGCCCAGGCGCTGCTTTACCAGGCGATCACCGGGGGTTAACCGAGCATCGAGCTGACCTGGAAGGGGCGGGTCAGCATCTGGAACTGGTACATGGCGTCGGCCACGCGCTGGACGCGGGACTGGTCGATGTCCGGCGCGATGGTCAGCGGGTAGTCCTCGAGGGACATGACCGCGGCGATCTGGGGCGGCACCGTGTAGGGCTGCGGGAGCGCCTCCATCGCGGACTGGACGGCGGCCCGGTCGGTGTCCGCGATCTGCTGGCCCTCCCTGAGCGCGTAGAGGAACGCGGCCAGCGTCCGCGGGTACTTCTTCGCCCAGTCCTTGGTCACCACGTACCAGCCGACCGGGAAGTTCGCCGTCGCGCCCTGATCGAGGTCGCACAGTTCCAGCAGGCCCATGCTGGCCTGGTCAATGCTGCCGAACGGCTCGGGCAGCCAGGCCACGTCGATGATGTGCTTCTTGAGGTCCTCCCCCATCAGGGGGAAGTTCACCGTCACGAAATGCACGTCCATAGGTGACACTCCGTGCTCCTCGAGGACGGAGCTGATCAGCAGGGTGCCGATGTTGTTCGGCGCGTTGACGCCGATCTTCGCCCCCTTCAAGTTGGCGAAGCTCTTGATCGGCGACCCTGGCAGGGTATAAAGAGCCTGGTTGTTCGGCTGCATCAGCGAGCCCTCGGCGACGATCTCCAGGTTCGACGCGCCGGTCACCTGGTCCTGGATGTAGGAGACAGAATTTCCCGCCGTGATGTCGAAGGTGCCGTTGTTCTGTTCCTTGGTGGCGGTCGCGCTGCTGACGATGGAATCGATCGTGACGTTCAGCCCGACCTTCGCGAACAGGCCCTCGTCCTTCGCGACGTACAGGCCTGCCTCGTCGCCGACGGGCACCGCGCCGACCGTAAGGTTGGTCTTCTCCAGGCCCGACCACTGCGTCGCGCCGCTCGCGCTCGTGCATCCGGCGCAAAGGATGACAAGCAGCCCGACGCTCGTCAGAGCCATCGCAGGTAGATATTGACGTCGCATGTGCCCTCCAGCGTCATGATTGTAGGAGGGGCCTGAATGATTTGCAGCCAGTTCGGTCGTATTTGCCCGTTATTTGCGACGTTTCGGGACCAACCGGGTGGCTCTGCGCAGCGGGTCGAATCGGGAGGCCCACGACAGGCACCACGGCTCGTTCGGCTTAAAAATTGTGGTTTTCAGCCTGCGGGGGTGCGGACGGTCAGGTGGCTGCCCGCGGGGGCCTTGTGGACGCGGATCTGGGCCGGGATGCGCTGCCTGAGCTCCGCGACGTGGCTGACGATGCCGACCATGCGGCCGCCCTCGCGCAGGGAATCCAGCACCGTCATCACCTCCTCGAGGGTTTCCTCGTCGAGGCTGCCGAAACCCTCGTCGACGAACAGCGCCTCGATCCTCGTCCCGCCGGCCTCGGCGGTGACGACGTCGGCGAGGCCAAGGGCCAGGGCCAGGCTGGCCAGGAACGTCTCGCCGCCGGACAGCGTGCTCGTGTCGCGGTCCACGCCGGTCCAGGCGTCGCAGGCGAGCAGGCCGAGGCCGGAGCGGCCGGCGCCGCGGCGCGCGTCGGTGTGCACTAGCGAGTAGCGGCCCGAGGTCATCGTGAGCAGGCGCACGCTGGCGGCCGCGGCGACCTCCTCAAGGCGGGCGGCCAGCACGAATGAGGACAGGGTCATCCGCAGCGTGTTCGCGCCGTTCCCGGCGGCGAGGTCGGCGAGGGCGCGCGCCTGCGCCGCGCTGGCGGCCAGCGGCCGCAGGTCGTCGAGGCTGGCGGTGAGCCTGGGGGCTAGGTCGGCGAGCTGTTCGGCGCGGTGCGCGGCGCGGTCGTAGGCGGCGACGGCGTCGTCGTGCTGCTTGCGGGCGGCGTCCACCTCCGCGCTCGCGCCGGGCAGGTCGGCGGGCGGGTCGAGCGCGACTTCCAGATCGGGGTCGGCCAGCAGCTCGGTGACGGCGCGGGCGGACGCCTCGTGGTCACGGATTGCCTGGTCGGCGGCGGCCCGCCAGTCGGGGGTCCGGAGGGCGTCGCTGACGGCGTCCGGGTCGGCGAAACCGGCGTCGGCGGCCGCTCTTACGGCCTGGGCGGCCGCGCGGGCGGCGTCCGCCTCGGCGCGGGCGGCCGCGTCGGCGG
>JBOHCG010000006.1:0-45469 GCA_050698735.1 Streptosporangiaceae bacterium
GGAGCGCGGCGAGGCGGAATTCGGAGATCTCCTCGGCCTGCAGGACCACCGCGGCCAGGGTCTCGTCGCTCAGCTGGCCGCAGTCGAAGAGGTACCTGATGCCCACCGGCCGGCCCGGCCGCGGGGGGCGGAAGTCCATGCAGGCCAGCCGGCCGGCGTTGACCTCGATGCCGCACTCCTCGCGCACCTCGCGCCGGCAGGCGTCCCACGGCGTCTCCCCGTCGGCCTCCATCACGCCGCCCGGGATCGTCCAGCCGGTCTTGTAGGTGGGCTTGAGGATCAGCAGCCGCCCCGTCCGGTCGAAGATGAGCGCCCCCGCCGACACCGGGATAGCGGGCAGCGCCTCTTCCTGGAGCTCGGCGGAGCCTTCCAGGTCCGAGTCGCCGGCAACGGTCACGGTAACCACGCTACGGCCCCGCGGGCGGGCGGTCTTTCTTGGGGAGCTTGCCGACGACGGCCGAGTACGACGCATCGACGGCCTCGGTGAGCTCATCGTCGGGAATCGCGCCGCCGATCCGCAGCGTGTTCCACCCGGAGCGGCCGATGTAGGCCATCACCGACACATCGTCGGGATACCGCAGCAGCCACTCGTCGGCCGCCTCCCTGGAGGCCCCGCACTTCAGGCCCACGGAGCCGCCCGTCCCTGAGCCGAGGAACGCGAAGATCTTGCCGCCCACCTTGGCCACCACGTCGCCATCCCAGGGCTCATCCTGCCAGGCACCCGGCTTGGCCAGGCAATAGGCGAGCAGCTCCTGCCAGGTCATGATCGATACGCTACCCGTCCCCAGCGCATAGGCCGCAGCCCCGACCGGGCAGAATGCTCTAGTAATCCAAGACCAACCACGGGAGACGAATGGGCCCTGGCCCGGTCGGCTTCGACCTGGACATGACGCTAATCGACTCGCGGCCGGCCATCATGGCCGCGTTCGCCGAACTCGCGCGGGAAACCGCCACTCCCATCGACCTGTCGGCGGTTGATCACCGGCTCGGGATCAAGCTGGAAGACGAGGTGACGTTCTGGTTTCCGCCCGACCAGCAGGCCGCGGCTATCGCGATTTACCGAAAGCACTACGTCGGGCTGGCCGAGCGGATGACCAAGGCGCTGCCAGGCGCGCACGAGGCACTCGCCGCCGTGCACGCCGCGGGCCGGCGCGCGGTGATTATCACCGCCAAGCATCCGGTCTCCGTGGAACCCGGCATGCGGGCCGTCGGGCTGGCCGCCGATGAGCTGTTCAGCCACGTGCACGGGCCGGAAAAGGCGGCCGTGCTCAGCCGTATCAACGCGGCCGCCTACGTCGGTGACACCCCGCCGGACATGGCCGCCGCCATCGCGGCCGGCATCACGGCGGTTGGCGTCGCGACCGGCTCGTTCGGCCGCCAGGAACTCTCCGACGCGGGTGCCGAGGTGCTGCTGGACTCGCTGGAAGGCTTCCCCGCCTGGTACCGGTCGGTCGGCTAACCGACCCCTGCGATCTCCGCGACCACCGGATAGGGCAGGTACCGCGGATATACCAGCAGCGCCCGCGCCACCTGCCGGATCGGCAGCCGCAGCGGGGTCAGCGCCCGCTCGCAGTGCCGCCAGGCTCCGAACTCATCGGTGCCGAAGCGGGCCCGCATGCCGGTGCGGAAACGCCGGGCATCCCCGCCGTCCCCGCGCGACGTCGGCAGCCAGGCGCGCAGCTGATCGTCGTCGGCCAGCATGGACCAGTCCCGCAGCCGCTCGGCGATCTGGCCCGCCGCGTCCACGACGAACGACTCCGCGCCGCCGCCCGCCACCGCATGTACCCGGCCCTGGCTGGCGTGGCCGTGCCGAATGCTGACCGAGCTGAACCGGGCTCCCACGGCCAGCGCGGCGACCGCGTGCCCTGCCTCGTGCCACGCCGTCCGCACCGCCGCAACCCTGGCCGGACCATAGCAGGCCGCGTAGCCGCCCTCGTACCGCTGCCTGATCCACGCCTCGTGCACGATGGACTCATCGTCGTACCGGATGAGCCGGTCCAGTTCGGCCTGGACCCGGGCCGTCGCCGCGGGCTTCACCGGCCCAGCCTTCCACCCCCGCGGGACACTGGGCAAGCAGCCAGCGATTCAACCACGGCGAGAGGTGACCAGATGGAGGCAGGGAAGGCTAGCCGCTCCGCGATGGGCAGCGGCCTGTCGTTGCCACCTACACGCGGGACCAGGTCGAGAACCAGTTGTGCACCGCCGGATTCGGCCAGGCCGAGATGTTCGACGCCGCGGCGCTCCGCGCTCGATACCTGCCAGGCCGGGCCGACCTCCAACTGCCCGGATCGACCGTCATCGCGGTGGCCACCGTCTAAGCGACGGCCCGCGTCCACCGCCGCCCTGGCCTCCGTCACCGCCTGGACCCACGCGTCGTCCCGCCTGGTGTCAATCGTGATCAGTGCCTGCCCGAGCCCGAGCGGCGTCACCGTGTCCGCGAGGAGGCGACCCGGTCGGCCATAGCGGGATTGATCACGTCGCGGTGGATCGGGTGCCTGCGTCGACTTGCCGGTACCCGGCGCGCCGGACACCACGATGAGGGTCAACGAGTCTCGTACGGCCTGGGCTGCCTCGTGAGCCACTGCCAGAACGTCCGGTTCGGAGGCCGCGCCATCAGCTGGCCGCTGCCGACCGTGCCTGCCACGTCGATACGCAGCACCTCGGGCACGTCCGGCCCCCAGGGCGCGCGGACCTTCACGTGCCCGCTGCGGACCGTCACGTCATCGGTGTCCACCACGATGCCCGGCTTGGTGATCAAGATGACGTGGCCGCTGCGCACCTCCGCGTCGATCCGCAGCGACGGCTGGGTGATGACGGCCTGCGTGAAGTCCAGCTTGATGTGGCCGCTGGTTACCTTCAGCTCCATCCGCTGCGGCACCACCCAGCGGCCGTCTTTTACCGTCTGGCCACTGTGGCAGTTCAGCCGCATCACGTCCTTGACCCGCGGTGCTGGCGCGCCGGCCACGTCCGGGGTGTCTGGCAGGTCGGAGACAAGCCTGGCCAGCTCGCCGTACGTCCGCGCGGTCATGGCCACTTCCAGCCGCTCGTCGAGTTCCTCCGCGGTCAGCCGCCCGTCTCCCGCGGCCACCCGCAGCAACTCGACCACACGGTCCCGGTCGTCATGCGACGCCCGCAACTCGCTACGCGCCACCACCTCGTGGCCAGGTTCTGAATCTGTCACGAACAAACCTTAAGCCCGCGAACTCGCCCGGCACCACGCGCACCGCACCGCTTGTCGGTGTAGAAATCCTTGGCCGAATCCTAGTCGAGCACCCAGACCGACACCATGGAAATTCCCGTGATCACGCGACCTCACCTGCCCCCGTCAGCGAGTGGATTTTTGTCATGCGGCGACTCTACGGCGGGCGGCGCTCGCCGTGCTTCTCCGGAAGTGACGCCTTCGGACGGTTCCTGGCCGGGCGGTCCCGGCAGCCCGGTCCGCCACATCAGCGCGAAGCAGCCGGGGATCGGGTCGGCGTAGTCGCGGTCGATGCGATCCCTGGCCCGGCGCAGCATCCGCAGCGCGGAGACGTCCGCTCGCTTCATCCTCATATAATCCCTGGTGATGACTGACACTCGCGTCATAGATGACCGCCCCGCGGTGACCGATAGCCTCGCCGTGCAGGTCAGCGGCCTGCGGATGGCCTTCGGCGGCACCGATGTCCTGCGCGGCGTCGACTTCGACGTCCGCTACGGCGAGGTGTTCTGCCTGCTCGGCCCGAACGGAGCGGGCAAGACCACCACGCTTGAGATCCTTGAGGGCTTCCGGGCGCCGACGGCCGGCGAGGTCCGCGTTCTCGGCCTCGACCCGGCCGCCCAGCCGGCCAGGCTGCGCGAGCGGGCCGGCATGGTCCTGCAGGAGTGCGGCTTCCCGCGGCAGGCCCGGGTGGGCGAGCTCATCGAGGTCTGGCGGTCCTACTACCGCAACCCGCGCCCGCTCGGCGAGCTGCTCGAGGTCGTGGAGCTCGCCGAGGTCCGCGGCACCCAGGTCCGCAAGCTGTCGGGCGGCCAGCGGCGGCGGCTGGATTTCGCCCTGGCCCTGGCGGGTGATCCCGACCTGGTCTTCCTCGACGAGCCGACCACAGGCTTCGACCCGGAGGCCCGCAGGCGCTGCTGGGCGGCGATCGAGAACCTCCGCGGGCTCGGCAAGACTATCCTGCTCACCACCCACTATCTCGATGAGGCGGAACGGCTGGCCGACAGGATCGCCATCCTCCGGGCGGGCCGCATCGAGCTGGCCGGCACCACGCACGAGGTCGCCGCCCGGGCGGGCCTGGCCACGCGCATCTCGTTCGCCACGCCGTCCGCGCTGCGACGCGGGCAGATCCCGCCGCCGGACGCGATCGAGCTGGTGATCAGCGGGTCGCAGGCCGTCTGCCACACCGACAACGCGGCCATGACCCTGCGGGTGCTGCTGGCCTGGGCAGGCGAGCACCGCCTCGGTGACCTGGACGGCCTGGCCGTCAGCGCCCCGCGCCTTGAAGATACCTACCTGCAGCTGACCGGCGCTGGCGCCAGCCAGGCAGATCGCTCGTGACGAGGACGATCCGCCTCGCCGCCAGGCAGGCGCTGCTCGAACAGCGCAGCTTCTGGCGCAGCGCCGAATACGCGCTGTTCACCTTCGTGTTCCCGCTGATGATCCTGCTGCTGATCGGGGCGGCCAACGTCGGCTCGCACCTGCCGGGCACCGCCATCAAGAACACCACGGTCTTCGTCCCTGGCATCCTGGCCTTCGGCATCATCGTCGCCGCCTACGTCAACCTGGGGTCCAAGGTCGCGGTCCTGCGGCACGACGGCGTGCTCAAGCGGATCAGGACCACCCCGCTGCCGTCCGGCGCCTATCTCGGCGGCCTGCTGGTGAGCACGGTCGTCACCGCGCTGCTCATCACGGCGGCCACCGGGCTGATCGGCTGGCTCGCCTTCGGCGCCGTGCCGCGGGCGGACGAGTCGCTGGCGCTGGCCGGCGGCCTGATCCTGGGAATCGTCTGCTTCGCCACGCTCGGCCTGGCCATCAGCTCGGTCATCACGAGCGCGGAATCGGCCGGGCCGGTCGCCTACGCCAGCTTTCTCCCGATCGCGATCATCTCCGGCGTCTTCGACCCCACCTTCAGCGGCCTGCCGAGCTGGCTGTCACGCGTGGTGGCCGCGTTCCCGGTCAAGCCGCTCGCCGAGGTCCTGCAGAACACCTATGCGGTGCGGCCGTTCACTGCCTGGGACCTGGGCAGCCTTGCCCTGTGGACCGCTGGGGGAGCCTGCTTCGCCGTCTGGCGCTTCCGCTGGCAGAGCTAGCTCGCCAGGAAAACGTGCGCGTCACTCGATCCTGGTCGCGATCCGCGTGCCGATCTCGACGGTCCGCGACACCGTGCACAGCCGGTCGTGCGACTTCTTGACGGCGTCCGGCAGCAGCGCCCGCGCCCTGTCGCCCGCATCGCCGTCGGGGAACCGGATGCGGAAGGTCACCACCAGGTCGGTGAGGTGATTGCCCGCCCCGTCGCGGACCTTCTCCGCGTCGATGCCGATCTCGAACGAGTCGGGCTCGGCCCGGCGCGAGGTCAGCAGGTCGACGTCGACCGCCGTGCAGCCGCCGATCGCAACGAGCAGCAACTCGACCGGGGTGAAGTCGGTCCCGGCCCCGGTCCCGATATCGATCTGGCCGCCACGAACATTGCTGGCCGTGTACCTGCTGTTCTCGATGCGCTCGAGCCGGACGCTGCGGTGATCGGATTGCGTGGCCATGCCGTTAACACTGCCACAGGGCCGGCCGCCCGCCCATGCGGCCGTGGCACAATGGGCCGGTGGTGAACCGACGGGGACGGCGGCGCTGACGTGGAAAGCGGCGGCCCCTCGATAACCGCCCAGCGCGTGGCGGCGCACCGGCTCGGGTTCACCAGGGTTCCCGCCCCCTACGGCGATCCCGCCGCCGACGAGGCGCTGGCCGCCGACGTCACCGGCGGGCAGCAGGGCCCGGAAGGCCGGATGAAGGACTACCTCGCCGCGCGGACCAGGTTCTTCGACCAGACCGTGGTCGCCGCCCTGCGCCGCGGCGTGGATCAGGTCGTCATCGGCGCGGCCGGCTACGACGGACGGGCGCTGCGGTACGCCAAGCCCGGCGTCCGCTGGTTCGAGGTGGACCACCCAGCGACCCAGCTGGACAAGCGGGAGCGGCTGGACCGCCTCGGCCTCGCCGCCACGCAGGTGCGGTTCGTGCCGGCCGACTTCACCAGTGACCCGATCGCGGACCGGCTCAGGGAAGCCGGGCTCAAGGTGGGCAGGCCGGCCCTGTTCCTGCTGGAAGGGGTCGCCGTCTACCTGGAACGGCCGGTCCTCGAGACCGTCTTGAGCCAGCTCCGCGAGGTCGCGGCCGCAGGCAGCCCCCTGGCGATCAGCGTGTCCCTGTCCGGCTACGACGAAGCCGCCCGGACCCGCTTCCAGGCCTGGGTCGCGTCGATGGGCGAGCCCGCCAGGACGACCCTGGATGCCGCCGAAGCCGCGTACCTGCTCGCCCGCACCGGATGGCAGCTCGCCACCGAGGGCGACCCCAGCGACCAGGAAGCGGGGGCCACGACCAGCCGACGGCGCTCGGCCGGCCTGCTAACCGCGCGCGCCGCCCCGGTGGCCCTCGCCGGGTCCGCCGCCCCCGCCGCCAAGCCCGAGGCCGCCGCAAAGCCTGGAGCTCTCTCCCTGTCGGCGCTGCTGTCACAGGCGCTCGTCGCGTTCACGATCGAGTTCGACAACGAGGCCGAACACCGGCTCCCGCACCGCACCACGAACTTCGGGGCGTCGGACCACGGCGACGGCCCCTGGCTGGTGTCGCTGGCCATGTGGGAGACCTGCATGCGCTTCGTCGGCGACGAGCCCATCACGGTCGCCGAACTGGAGGCCCTCGCCCGCACGCCAACCAACCTGGACGGTATGCGCCGCTGGGGCTACATCACCGTCGACGGCGCGGCCAGCAAGACTTACAAGGCAAGCCCCAAAAGGAATGCCGTCCTTCGCGCCGGTGCCAAGGGCCTGCGGGCGAGGCAGACCTGGCTGCCGATGGCCGGCCTCATCGAGCAGCGCTGGCTCGAGCGCTTCGGCCCCGCCACCATCACCCGGCTGCGGGATTCCCTGTCCGAGCTGGTCGGCCAGCTCGACCCCGGCCTGCCCGACTGCCTCCCGATCCTGGGAGCGAACCTGCTGTCCCGGGGCCCCGACCCCGCGCTCCCGCCGCGCCCGGACCCCGCCGACCCGGCCACGCTGCCGCTGTCGGCGCTGCTGTCCCGGGTCCTGCTCTCGTTTGCCATCGAGTACGAGCGCGGCTCATCGCTGTCGCTCGCGACCAGCGCGAACCTGCTGCGCATCCTCGACACGAAAGGCACCCGCCTGCGCGACCTTCCGCTCCTGACCGGCGTCTCGAAGGAGGCCATCAGCTGGGCGATGGGCGTCCTGTCCCGGGCCCGCCTCGCGGCCGAGGCGCCGGACCCGGCCGCGAGCCGAGGCAAGGTCGCCCGCCTCACCTCCCGTGGCCTAGAGGCACAGGCCACCTACCACGACTTCCTCGACGCTGTCGGGCGGCAATGGCAGGCCCGCTACGGCGAGGACTCCATCCGTGCCCTGCGCGACGCACTGGAAGCCCTGGCCACCAGCGCCGACGGCGAGCCCGTGCCGCTGTCCCGCGCCCTCGAGCCCTACCCGGACAACTGGCGCGCCATGGTCCCCGCTCCCGCCACCCTGCCCTACTACCCCATGGTCCTGCACCGTGGCGGCTACCCCGACGGCAGCTGACCCGCACCAGCGGCCACAGTAGGCAGTGCCGCAACGCCGCTGGGTTGCGATAGAAGGCGGTTAGCCCGGATACTTGCGCCCTGAGCAGCGTGGTGCCGATGGCTGCGTCTTGGGTCCCATGGCGGTATCGGCATGGTGGGCAGGGACGCTGGGGAGGGTTGTTGAGCGAGGATTACCCGGCGCAGTTGGCCGGATTCCGGCCTGGCTCGCTGCTGGCCGGGTACCGGCTGGAGGCCCAGATCGGCGCGGGCGGGATGGCGGTAGTCTTCCGCGCCCGCGACGAGCGGCTCGGCCGGCTGGTGGCGCTGAAGATCCTCGCTCCCGCGCTGGCGTCCGATCCCGGATTCCGGCGGCGGTTCATGGGCGAGTCGCGGGCAGCCGCGGCGGTCGACGACCCGCACATCATCCCGATCTACGAGGCTGGCGAGGCGAGCGGGGCGCTGTTCATCGCGATGCGTTTCGTCGGCGGAGGGGACCTTCGGGGAGTCCTGGACCGGGACGGCGTCCTGGCGCCGATACGGGCCGCGGCATTCATTTCCCCGGTGGCCTCGGCGCTGGATGCCGCCCACCGTGCGGGGCTGGTGCACAGAGACGTCAAGCCGGCCAACATCCTGGTGGATACCCGCCACGACCGGCCCGAGCACGTCTACCTATCCGATTTCGGGGTGAGCAAGGGCGCGATCTCGTCGGTAAGCCTCACCGGGGCGGGGCATTTCCTCGGCACCCCGGACTACTCTGCGCCGGAGCAGATCCAAGGCCTGGAGGTAGACGGCCGCACCGATCAGTATGCGCTGGCGTGCGTGGCGTACCAGCTGCTGACCGGAGCAGCGCCATTCGAGCGAGACCAGGGGATGGCGGTGCTGTTCGCGCACATGTCCGAGCCGCCGCCTTCACTGGCCCGCCGCCGGCCGGGCCTGCCCGCGGCCGCCGACGAGGTACTGGCCATGGGCATGGCGAAGGTCGCCGAGAAGCGCTTCGGGTCCTGCACGGACTTCGCCGACGCGCTGCGCGATGCGCTCGGCCTGGCGCCCTACGTCTTCCACAGACTTGCGCCGGCATCCGGCGGCCCACCTCCTCTGACTGCGACCGGGCCGCCCGCGATCCTCGCGTCACCCCAGGACTCCGTCCCAGTTGCGGCCTTCCCTGTTGACCCCTTCGCAGACGCGACGATAGATTCCGTCCCCCTCGGCAGGGCCGGGCGAGATGGCGATGCGGCTCTCGCCGATACCGGGTCGGTCGGCGAAGCCAGTCGGCCGACTGGCGCGCGGGGAACGCACGAGAAGCCAGGTTGGCTTCCCTGGGAACCGGCCTGGCCGGAGCCGGCCGTGCCCGCGCGGGCCAGCGCACCGGCCAATCCTTCGGCTAACGCGCCGCGCCGCATCAGGTCCGGGTCCGGCAGCCTCGGGGCACGGCCGGCACGGCGTCTGCGGCGCCGCGTAGTCACGGCCTCGGTGGCGGTGCTCATGGTCGCCATCGCCGGCAGCATCTACGGCATCCTGCGGTATGCCCAGAGCCAGTACTTCGTCGGCGCGAACGGCCAGGGCCAGGTGGTCATCTACCGCGGGATCAAGGAAGTCATCGCCGGGTACAGCCTGTCCCACCAGTACCAGACGACCGGTATCGCGCTGGACCAGGTGCCGTCGAACTACCAGGGCACGGTCAAGGCCACGGACCCCGCGTCCAGCCTGACCGCCGCCGAGCAGATCGTCACCAACATCCGCAACGCGGTCACCGCGTGCCACCAGCAGTACAACGCGCTTGCCGCGTGGGCGTCGGCCGAGAACACCTACCGGGAAAAGGTGGCCCTGGCCGAAAAGAACCACCAGTCGACGAAGAAGATCCCGTCGCCCGGCCAGCAGGCCCCTCCGCAGGGCGCCATGTGCGCGTCGCCTAAGGCGTTCGGCATCCAGCCCGCGGATCTCGCCCCGACGGCCCCGGTCCCTACCCCCACCCAGTCCGCGCCGTCCTCCACCGGGCACAAGTGAGCTTTCCCGCCCGCGCTAGTGATGCGTTATGACTCCCCGGAGCCGTCGTCGGCGAGCAGGTCCAGGATCTGCTGGCCGTAGCGGGCCAGCTTGGTCTCGCCGACGCCGTTCACCATGGCCAGCCCGGCTAGCGTCGACGGGGGAGAGGCGGCGATCTGCGCCAGGGTCGCGTCGTGGAAGATCACGTACGGCGGCACGCCCTGCTCCTTGGCGCTGCCCGTCCGCCAGGCGCGCAGCCGCTCGAACACCGCCGCCGCCTCCGGCGTCAGGTCGCCTGCCGTCATCCGGCGAGACGAGCCCTCCGGACCTCCCGCAGCCGTGCCACCGCCGGCCTGCCCCGCTCCGGTACCACCGCCAGCACGCCCCGTCTTCGCCGCACCGCCGGCGCCCGTCCCGCTCCCGGCACCGGCCCGCCCGCCGCGTCCGCCGGAAACCCCAGCGGCCGCGGGCAGCGGCCGAGGCGCGTCGCGCCGCAGCAGCACCTGCCGCTCTCCGCGCATCACCTCCCCGCTCAGGTTGGTGAGATCCAGCGTCCCGTGCTCGCCCTTGACCGCCAGCAGCCCGGAGGCGAGCAGCTGCCGCACCACCCCGCGCCACTCCGCCTCGCGCAGTTCGGTGCCGACGCCGAACGTCGACAGCTTCTCGTGCCCGTAGGACAGGACCTTCGGCGTCTGCTTTCCCAGCAGGATGTCGATCGGCTGCCCGGCGCCGAACGACGGGCCGCCCAGCCGTCCCAGCCGCACCACGGTCGACAGCAGCTTCTGCGCCGCCACGGTCCCGTCCCAGACCGAGGGCGGCGACAGGCAGGTGTCGCAGTTGCCGCACGCGCCCGGGTAGACCTCGCCGAAGTACCCGAGCATCTGCGCGCGCCGGCAGCCGGCCGTCTCGCACAGCGCGAGCATCGCGTCGAGGTGAGCGACCAGCCGCCTGCGGTGCGCGAGGTCGCCCTCGGACTCGTCGATCATCCGCCGCAGCTGCACCACGTCCGCGAGCCCGTAGGCCAGCCACGCGGTGGCGGGCGCGCCGTCGCGTCCGGCCCGCCCGGTCTCCTGGTAGTAGCCCTCGACCGACCTGGGCAGGTCGAGGTGCGCGACGAAGCGGACATCCGGCTTGTCGATGCCCATCCCGAAGGCGATCGTGGCCACCATGATCAGCCCGTCCTCGCGCAGGAACCTCGCCTGGTTCTGCGCCCGGGTCCGCGAGTCCAGCCCGGCGTGGTACGGCAGCGCGACCAGGCCCTCCGAGCACAGGAACTCCGCGGTCCGCTCCACCGAGTTGCGCGACAGGCAGTAGACGATGCCCGCCTCACCCGGGTGCCCGGTTCGCAGCAGCCGCAGCAGCTGCCGCTTCGGCTCGTTCTTCGGCTCGATCCGGTAGCCGATGTTCGGCCGGTCGAAGCTGGCCACGAAGTGCCGCGCATCGCCGAGCGCCAGCCGGGAGGCGATCTCGGCGCGGGTCGCGGCGGTCGCCGTCGCCGTCACCGCGATCCGCGGGACCGCGGGCCAGTGCTCGTGCAGGACGGAAAGCCCCAGGTAGTCCGGGCGGAAGTCGTGCCCCCACTGGGACACGCAGTGCGCCTCGTCGATGGCGAACAGCGAGATGGCGCCGCGGTCGAGCAGCCGCAGCGTGGACTCGGTGCGCAGCCGTTCCGGCGCGAGATAGAGCAGGTCGAGCTTGCCGTCGAGGAAGGCGTACTCGACGCCGCGCCGCGAATCGGGATCCTGGGTCGAGTTCAGGAAATCCGCCTTGACGCCGAGCAGCCGCAGCGCGTCGACCTGGTCCTGCATGAGCGCGATCAGCGGCGAGATGACCACCCCTGTGCCGTCCCTGACCAGCGCGGGGATCTGGTAGCAGAGCGACTTGCCGCTGCCCGTCGGCATCAGCGCGACCGCGTCCCCGCCGGCGCACAGGTGCTCGATGATCTCCTGCTGCTGGCCGCGGAACGACTCGTACCCGAAGACGCGGTGCAGCACCTCGGCCGCGGCGTCAGTGATCTCGGCCCCACTCACGCCGCGAGTCTACGGCGCGCCGCCGTCATAACCGGTCGGAGAAGAAATGCCGGAAAAACGACCGCGGGTCGCGCATGAACTGCCGCCACGCGACGACCAGGTCCAGCTCCTCCCAGCTGGCCGGGCGGATGCCCCAGGCGCCGAGCTCGAGCACGTGGGCGCCTGGCACCGCCGCGAGCACGGGGGAATGGGTGGCCACGACCAGCTGCGACCCTGCGGTGGCCAGGTCGTGCAGCGTCGCTGCCAGCCCGAGGCAGGCGGTGAAGGACAGCGGCGCGTCCGGCTCGTCCATCAGGTAGAAGCCGGTCTCGTTAACCTGGGTGCGCAGGATCTCGAGGAACCCCTCGCCGTGGCTCAGCTCGTGCAGCCGCTCCGGCACCCGGCCCGGATTCTCCTCCAGGTAGGAGTACAGCAGGTGCATCGTGTCGGCGCGCAGGAAGTAGGACCACCGGGGCCTGGCGCCGCGCACCACGGTCAGCTCGGAGCCGATGCCCGGCTCGGTCTGCCTGATCTTGAACGTCTGGGCAAGCGCCGAGCCGCCCTGCGGGTTCAGCCCGTAGGCCTCCGCCAGCGTCTCCACGATTGTCGACTTCCCCGACCCGTTCTCTCCCACTAGCACGGTCAGTCCCGCAGGCAGCTCCAGCCCCTCCCGGAGCAGCTGTCCCACGGCCGGGACGCTCGCGGGCCACCGGGCCTCGTCGACGTGGCAGTCCGCGCTTGGCCGGAACATCCGCACCGGCCTGGCGTCCCATTCCTCGGTAACTGTCCTGCTCCCCATATAAAAGCCATTTTGGCCGAACGGGCAGTGGTGCGCCTCCCCGGTCATGCACTACGGTGCCCAGGTGGACGCCACGCTTGCCGACCGCCTCATCATCAGGGACGTCGTGGAGACCTGGGCCAACGCCAGGGACTCCGGGGACTGGGAGGCCTTCAGGGCCTGCTGGCACGACGACGGCTACATGATGGCGACCTGGTTCCAGGGCCCGAAAGAGGACTTCATCAGGGTCAGCCAGGAGGGCGGCGCCAAGGGCGTCAACATCCTGCACTACACCGGCGGCTGCCGCATCGCGCTGCACGGCACGCGGGCCATCGCGCAGACCAGGATGACGATCATGCAGCGCGGCATGGTCGACGGCGTGCTCTGCGACGTGTCCTGCATCGGCCGGTTCTACGACTTTTTCGAAAAGCGGGCCGAGGGGGTATGGGGGGAAAGGCTTCCCCCCATGAGCGGGGGGGGTTTGGGGGGGGCCGTCCCCCCTGGGCAAACAGAGCGAGACGGCCGGTGGGCGATCGTGCTGCGGCAGCCGATCTACGAGAAGGACCGGCTGGACCCGGTGGACCCGGCCGCCACGCTCGCCCTGGACCCCCAGGTGCTGGCCCGCTTCCCTGAGGGCTACAGGTTCCTGGCGTACCTGCAGGTCCAGGCCGGGTACCCGGTGAAGCCCGACATGCCGGGCGTGCGCGGGCCCGAGGTCGAGCGCCTGTACGAGCGCGGCGCCGCCTGGCTGCGCGGCGAGCCGCTCAGCAGCTGAGCCTTTCCTCCGCCGCCGCCCAGGCGGCGGCATCGCCCGACGGCTCGTAGCGGCGCTGCGGCTGCGTGGACCGCAGCAGCGCGCGCATGCCCGGCAGGTCGCCGGGGGCCGCGCCCAGCGCGCGTGCCTGGACGAGCACGTTGCCCAGGGCGGTGGCCTCGGCCGGCCCGGCGATCACCGGGAGCTCGCAGGCGTCCGCGGTTAGCTGGCAGAGCAGCGCGTTGCGGGTCCCGCCGCCGACGACGTGCACCACGTCCGCGTGCCGCCCGCTCAGCGCCTGGGCCGCGCGGATCGTGCGCCGGTAGGCCAGCGCCAGGCTGTCGAGGATGCAGCGCACGATATGGGCAGGCTCGACCGGCGCATCCGCACCGCGCTCGGCCAGCCAGGAGACAATCCTGGCGGGCATGTCGCCGGGCGGCAGGAACACCGGGTCGTCCGGGTCGATGACGAAGCGCAGCGGCTGCAGCCTCGCTGCCTCGGCGAGCAGCGTGTCGAGCGAGGCTTCCGGCCAGTGGCGCAGGCACTCCTGCAGCAGCCAGAGCCCCATCACGTTGCGCAGGTACCTGACCGTGCCGTCGATGCCGGTCTCGTTGGTGAAGCCGGCGGCCCGGCTGGCCTGCGTCAGGACCGGCGTGTCGAGCTCCAGGCCGGCCAGCGACCAGGTACCCGAGGAGATGTAGGCGAAGTGCGGGTCAGCCGCCGGTACCGCCGCGACAGCGGACGCCGTGTCATGGGAGCCGACTGTGATAAGGGGGACGGAAAACCGCGGTTCGTTCGGAATAATCAAAGGACCGATTACCTCGCCGGGCCGGCGCAACGGCGGGAAGATGTGCGGCGGGAGCCCGGCCTTCCCGATCACACCGGTCGCCCAGCCCTGGGCCCTGACGTCGAACAGCGACGTGGTCGAGGCGTTGGTGACCTCCGCGCCCGGGATCCCGGTCAGCCAGTAGGCGAGCAGGTCAGGGATCAGCAGCATGGTCGCCGCGTGGCCGAGTTCCGGCGTCGCGGCGAGCTGGTAGATCGTGTTGAACGGGAGCTGGGCGATGCCGGTGACCGCGTACAGCTCGTCGGCCGGCACGGCCGCCTGCATCCGGGCCGCCACCCCGTCGGTGCGCGCGTCCCGGTAGTGCACCGGGTTGCCGAGCAGCGCGCCGGCCGAGCCGATCAGCCCGTAGTCCACGCCCCAGGAATCGATGCCCACGCTGGCCAGGCCGAACTCGCGCGACGCCGCGTCAAGGCCGCGCCGCACCTCGGCATAGAGCCGTAGGATGTCCCAGTACAGCGTGCCGCCCGCGGAGACCGGCTGGTTAGCGAACCTGTGTACCTCGTGCAGCGCCACGCCGGCCTCGCCGACCTGGGCCGCCATCACCCGGCCCGCGGACGCGCCCAGGTCAACCGCCGCCACCATCACCGGCGCGGTCATCGCAGGAAGGCGGCGGCGACCCCCGCGTCGACCGGGATGAGCAGGCCGGTGGTGAGCGGCAGGTCCCCGGCGCACAGCGCGAACACCGCGGCGGCCACGTGCTCGGGCATGACCTCCCGCTTGAGCAGCGTCCGCTGCGCGTAGTACTCGCCGAGCTCGTCCTCGGGCACGCCGTAGACCGCGGCCCGCTGTGCTCCCCAGCCGGAGGCGAAGATGCCCGAGCCGCGCACCACTCCGTCCGGGTTGATGCCGTTCACCCGGACGCCGATGCCGCCGAGTTCGGCGGCGAGCAGCCGTACCTGGTGCGCCTGGTCGGCCTTGGCGGCGCCGTACGCGACGTTGTTCGGCCCGGCGAAGACCGCGTTCTTGCTGCAGACGTAGACGATGTCGCCGCCGAGGCGCTGGTCCGTCATCATCTTCGCGGCGCGCCTGGAGACCAGGAACGAGCCGCGCGCCATCACGTCGTGCTGGACGTCCCAGTCCTCGACGGTCGTCTCGAGCAGCGGCTTGGAGATGGACAGGCCCGCGTTGTTCACCACCAGGTCCACCCCGCAGAACGCGAGCGCGGCCGCCTCGAACGCTCTCGCCACCTGCGACTCGTCGGTGACGTCGATGGTCGCGGCTACCGCGACGTCACGCGAGCCGATGCCCTTGGCCACGGCGGCCGCCGACTCGCCGTTCCGGTCGGTGACGACCACGCACGCGCCCTCGGCTGCAAGCCGCTGCGCGGTCGCCCGGCCGATCCCCGACCCGCCGCCCGTCACCAGCGCGACCCGGCCGGCCAGCGGCTTTGGCTTGGGCCTGCGGCGCAGCTTGTCCTCTTCGAGCTGCCAGTACTCGATGCGGAACTTCTCCCGCTCACCGATGGGCTGGTAGACCGACACCGCCTCGGCGCCGCGCATCACGTTGATCGCGTTGAGGTAGAACTCGCCCGCCACCCGGGCGGTCTGCGCGTCCGCGCCGAAGCTGAACATGCCGACGCCTGGCACCAGCACGATGGCCGGGTCCGCGCCGCGCATCGGCGGCGTCGAGGCGTCCGCGTGCCGCTCGTAATAGGCGCGGTAGTCCTCCCGGTAGGCCTCGTGCAGCTCGGCCAGGCGGGTCACGGCCGTCTGCACTCCCGCGCCCGGCGGCAGGTCAAGGAGCAACGGACGCACCTTGGTGCGCAGGAAGTGATCCGGGCAGGAAGTGCCGCGCGCCGCCAGTTCCGCATGTTTGGCGCGGGACAGGAAGTCGAGCACGGCGGGGGAGTCGGTGAAGTGCCCGACCTGCCGGTGGTCGGTGGAGGCGAGTCCCCTGATGACCGGGGCCAGTTCCGCCGCCACCTCGCGCCGCAGCGGGTCCGCGAGCGGCTCCGCGAGCACCGGCCCGAATGGTTCGGGCTTGCCGTTCTCGTCGAGGTACCGCTGTGCGGTGGCGATGATGCTCCGAGACCGCGCCTCGCACTCCTCGCTCGTGTCGCCCCAGGCGGTGATGCCGTGGCCGCCGAGGATGACCCCGATCGCGCCCGGGTTGTCGCGCTTGACCTGCGCGATGTCGAGGCCCAGCTGGAATCCGGGCCGCCGCCACGGCACCCAGGCCACCAGGTCGCCGAAGCAGGTCCTGGTGACTGCCTCGCCGTCGGCAGCCGCGGCGAACGCGATGCCGGCGTCCGGGTGCAGGTGGTCGACGTGCTCGGCGTCCACGAGGCCGTGCATGGCCGTGTCGATGGACGGCGCCGCGCCGCCTTTGCCCCACAGGCAGTAGTCGAACGCCGCCACCATCTCGTCTTCGCGTTCCACGCCCGGGTAGACGTCGACCATGGCACGCAGCCGGTCCAGGCGGAGGACGGCCAGGCCCGCGGCGGTCAGCGTGCCCAGGTCGCCGCCGGAGCCCTTGACCCACATGAGCTCGGCCGGTGCGTTCGTCACCGGGTCGACGACGATGCCCTTGGCCGAGGCATTGCCGCCCGCGTAGTTCGTGTTGCGCGGGTCGGAGCCCAGCCGGTTGCTGCGCGCGACCAGGGCCGCGACCACCGGGTTCTGCGTGCCGTTTCCGCTGCTCATCCCTCAGGGCCCCCAGCTGGCGGGTGTCCCGCCGACGCGCTCGGCAATGATCTTTTCCTGGTAACCGGACCCACGGTATGCAGCAATCGGGTCAGGATCCAGGCCCATCTCCTCGCGCAGCCCGGCGAGCAGCGGCCTGACGTCGGCGTTGTAGGCGTCCATCAGGGCGGCGTTGGCGGCAAGCACGTCGCCGGACCGCTGGGCCTCGGCCAGCGCGTCGGCGTCGACGAGCAGGGCCTTCGCCGTGGCCTCCTGGACGTTCATGACCGAGCGGATCTGGGCGGGGATCTTGGGCTCGATGTTGTGGCACTGGTCGAGCATGAACGCGACGCCCCTGGCGGGCGTGAGCGCGCCGGCCTTGACCACCTCGTGCACGATGCGGAAGAGCTGGAACGGGTCGGCGGCGCCGACCATGAGGTCGTCGTCGGCGTAGAAGCGGCTGTTGAAGTCGAACCCGCCGAGCCGGCCGGCCCGCAGCAGCAGCGCCACGATGAACTCGATGTTCGTGCCCGGCGCGTGGTGGCCGGTGTCCACCACCACCTGGGCCTTTGTGCCGAGAGCCTGGCAGTGCAGCAGGCTGGTACCCCAGTCGGGCACGTCGGTGGTATAGAAGGAGGGCTCGAACAGCTTGTACTCAAGCAGCATCCGCTGGCCCGCCGCCAGTCTCGCGTAGACCGCCTGCAGCGCCTCCGCCAGCCGGTCCTGCCGGGCCGCGATGTCGTCCTGGCCCGGGTAGTTGGTGCCGTCGGCGAACCAGAGCTTGAGGTCGCGCGATCCGGTGGCGTCCATCACGTCGACGCATTCCAGCAGGTGACCGAGCGCCTTCTCGCGCACCCTCGGGTCGGGGTTGCAGACGCTGCCCAGCTTGTAGTCGTCGTCCTGGAAGACGTTGGCGTTGACGGTGCCGATCCTGATCCCGTGACCGCGGGCGTAGGCGGCCAGTTCGGCGTAGTCGTCCACCTTGTCCCACGGGATGTGCACGGCCATGCTGGGCGCGACGCCTGTGAACCGGTGTACCTGCGCCGCGTCGTCGGCCTTCTCCCACGGGGTCCGGGGAACGCCTGGCTGGCCGAATACCTTGAACCGCGTTCCGGTATTCCCGAACGCCCAGGAGGGCAGCTCGATCTCGTGCTGTCTCAGCGCTGCCTTGACTGCGGTCAGGTCACGCATTTCCGGTTCATCTCCACTTCGGTTTAAGCGTCCCGCACCCTCGTGAGTGCCACCGTGACTGGCGGGTCAGTCCAGGTGGAAGATCTCGGCGACCCGCATGAACCCCTCCGCCCTCACCCGCCCCGCAAAACAGACTCTCTCCATGGCTCGTCTCCTAGGCACCCGAGATCGTGGATACTTACAGCCCATGTTTCGGGGGGTAAGTATCCACAATCATCGTGTGTGCGTCAGAAGTTGAAGTTGTTGATGTTGGCAGCGTCAAAGACGTAGGGCGGGCCGAGCAGGACAGTGTGGTCCGCGCCGACGGTGAACGAGCCGAGCTTGCCGGCGCTGAACGTCTCGCCGGCCGCCCCGGTGATCTTGCCGGAGGCCAGCTCGACCGCCGCGTACGCGGCCAGGTAGCCGAGGTCGGCCGGGTTCCACAGCTCGAACGACACCACCGTTCCGTCGGAGACGTACTTCTTCATCTCATCGGGAGTGCCGAGCCCGGTCAGCGCGATCTTGCCCCGGTACTTCGCGGTGTCGAGGACCGCCGCCGCGGCCGCGATCCCGACCGTGGTGGGGGAGATGATGCCCTTCAGGTTCGGGTACTGCTCGAGCAGGCCCTGGGTCACCTGCGTCGCAGTCGCCGTGTCGTCGTTGCCGTAGACCGTGGAGACCAGCGTCATCTTGGGGTACTTCTTCAGCTCCTGCTTCATGTACATGATCCAGGTGTTCTGGTTCGTGTCCGAGGCGGAGGCCGAGACGATCGCGATCTGCCCGGTGTCGTGTATCTGCTTGGCCAGCAGGTCAATCTCGCTGGCCCCGATCGCCTGGGCCGAGGCCTGGTTGATGAACAGGCTCCGGCAGGTCGGCGCGTCGGAGTCGTAGGTGACGACCGCGATCCCGCGTTTCATCGCCGAGTTGAGCGTCGGGCACAGCGCTGTCGGGTCCGTGGCCGAGATGAGCAGCGCGTTGGCGCCCTTGCTGATCGCGGCCTGGATGGCCGGGATCTGCGACGCGGGGGTGTCCGCGGTGCCGCTGGTCTCCGTGCCTGTCTCGCCGAGCGCGTCGAGGGCGGCGATCGCGCCGCCGGTCTTCGCGCTGTCCGCGGTGGTGAAGTAGGAGTTCCCGAGGTTCTTCGGGATGACGAAGACCTTCAGGCCCGTCTTCAGTCCGCCCGACGAGGAGGACGAGGACCCAGTGGCGGAGGAGGTGGCGGGCGCGGACGTGGTCGAACTAGATGATGATGAGCACGCGGTGAGCAGGATCGACACCGTAACGAGTGGCAGGGCAAGCCACGCCGTCTGTCTCAGTTTCATATCCTGAATCCTTTCAATTTGGGGTGCGAAAAAATAGCGTGCGGTTCGGCGCGGCGCGCAGCGGCGTCATGGCAGCGGCGGCTGTCATGGCTGGCTCCCCGCTGGAGCCTGGCCTTCGGTTCTCCGGCGGCGCGCGGGTGCCCATTCGCGCAGCCGGCGGGCGTAGGACGCGGCGTTCCTGCCGAAGACGGACAGCAGCAGCAGCCCGCCCGCGACCACGCCCGACGCCTCCTGGTTGAAGTTGGTCAGCAGGAGCGCGTTCTGGATCCCGGCGAACGCGAGGACCCCGAGCACCACCCCTGGGACGGATCCCTGGCCGCCGAAGATCGAGACGCCGCCGACCAGCACGATCGCGACGACGTCAAGCTCCAGCCCCACCCCGTTGTTCTGCACGGCGGTGGACAGCCTGAACGTGTAAAGGACGCCGGCGAACGAGCAGATCAGGCCGGACACGATGAACAGGGCGGTCTTGATGCGCTTGACCCGGATCCCGGCGAACAGGGCGGCCTCGGGGCTGGCGCCCATGGCGAAGATGGACCTGCCGACCGGGGTGGCGTGCAGGACCACGCCGAAGATCACCGCGAGCACCGCGAAGATGAGTGTCGAATACGTGATGGCGCCGCCGGTGAAGGGAACCGCGTCCACGCCGAGGTTGGTGTAGGCGGCGGGGAAGTTCGAGACGGTGTTCGGGCCGAGCAGGATCTCCGCGATGCCCGCGTAGAGGGTGAGCGTGCCGATCGTGACGGCGAGCGAGGGCAGCCCGACCCGGGTGACGAGCAGGCCGTTGAGGGCACCAGCGGCGAGGCCGACGATCGCGATCACGACGAAGATGGCGATCATCGGCCAGTGCCTTGCCCACAGGAAGCCGAGCAGGCAGCTCGACATGCCCAGCGTGGAGGAGACCGACAGGTCGATCTCGCCGCTGATGATGATCAGCGTCATCGGCAACGCCATGATCGCTATCTCGCCGTTGGAAAGCCCAAGGTTGAACAGGTTGTTGCTGGTCAGGAAGTCCGGCGAGGCGGCGGTTCCGGCGATGCCGATGACGACCACGACCAGGGCGAGGCCGGTCTCCCAGCGGAAGGCCCACGGCACGCGGGCGCGCAGGCTCTCCAGGCCGCGCTGGCCGGGATCCGGCTGCGGCGCCAGGCCGACGTCAGGTGCCACGACGGGTACTCCTTAGCCGCAGGGCCGCGGTGAGCTTGACCGAGATGATCCGGTCGATGGTGATGGCGAGGATGAGCAGGAAGCCGAAGATCGCCTGGTCCCAGAAGTCCGAGATGCCGAGCACGTAGAGGGCGGAGTTGATGGTCGACAGCAGCAGCGCGCCGAGCGCGGCGCCGACCACGCTGCCGCTGCCGCCGAAGATCGCCACCCCGCCGACGACCACCGCGGTGATCACCGTCAGCTCGTAGCTGGTTCCCGCGGTCGAGTCGACCGTGCCGTACTGCGCGGCCCACAGCACGCCCGCGACACCGGCCAGCGCCCCGCTCACCGCGAACGCGAACAGGACGCGCTTGCCGATGGGGAGCCCGGCCAGGCGCGCCGCCTCCGGGTTCGACCCGATCGCGTACAGCTCCCTGCCGGACCGGAACGAGCGCAGGTAGTACGCCCCGGCCGCGATCACCACCGCGACCGCGATCGCGAGATCGGGGATGCCGAGCACGGTCGCCTTGGGTATGCCGGTGAAGCTGCCCGGCAGCGTGTTGGCGGTGACCATGCCGCCGCCGACGATCAGGATGCCGACGCCCCTGATGATGTACAGGGTGGCCAGCGTCACGACCAGGCTAGGCACCCGCCCGGCGGCCACGAGCAGGCCGTTCACGATCCCCCAGCCGAGCCCGATGCCCAGGCCGGCCGCGAACACCACGGGGATCGGGATGCCGTAGTGCCCGCCGAACAGGCTGGCGGACAGGTAGGCCGACATGCCGAGCACGGATCCGACGGACAGGTCGACGTTCCTGCTGATCACCACCATCGTCTCGCCCAGCGCGAGCAGTGCGTAGATGGTCGTGTTGACCAGGATGAACTGGATGTTCGTCTCGCTGACGAATCGGTGCTGCACGCCCGTGGTGACGGCGACGAACAGCGCGAGCACGACGATGATGCCGGATTCCCTGATCCGGAAGACGCGCTCGGTCAGCCGCCGCGAACTGGCCTCCGCGGGCGTCTCCGGCGGCTCGCGCCGCAGCAGCGTGGCCGTCACGGCTGCTGGCTCCCGCCACCAAGCTGCCCGGTCGCCGCCGACATGATGCCTTCCTCTGATGCCTCCGCGCAGGAGTATTCAGCCGTCAGCCGTCCCTCCCGCATGACCAGGATCCGGTCGCTGACGCGGAGCACCTCGGGGAGCTCGGAGGAGATCATCAAGATCCCCACCCCGTCGCGGGCTAGCCGGGACAGCAGGTGGTGTACCTCGGCCTTGGTGGCGACGTCGATGCCGCGGGTCGGCTCGTCCACGATCAGCAGCATGGGCCTGCGTGCCAGCCATTTCGCCAGCACGACCTTCTGCTGATTGCCGCCGGACAGCATCGAGACCGAGTCGGTGAGCCGGCCGTACTTGATCTTCAGCCGGGTGGCCCAGTCGGTCGCCAGCGCGTGCTCGGCGGCCGCGCGGATGAGCCCGCCGCGGCGCAGGCTTCCCATGGACGCCAGCGCCACGTTCTGCTGCACCGACATCTCCATGACCAGGCCCTGCTGGCGTCGGTCCTCGGGGACGAAGCCCAGCCCGGCCGCCATCGCGGCGGTCGGCGACCCGCGTTTCAGCGCATGTCCGCGCAGCGTCACCGTCCCGGCGTCGTAGCGGTCGATGCCGAACACGGCCCGGGCCACCTCGCTGCGGCCCGATCCCACCAGCCCGGCCAGCGCGACGATCTCGCCCGCCCTGACGGTGAACGACACGTCGGTGAAGACGCCCTCACGGGTCAGCCGGTCGACGTTCAGCAGCGGCTCGCCCGGCCTGGCGGGCGCCTCGGCCGGCTGCTGGCTCAGTTCCCTGCCCACCATCGCGCGGACGAGGTCGCCCGCGGCCAGGCCCTCGAGCGGGCGGGTGAGCACCTGCCTGCCGTCGCGCATCACGGTGACACGCTGGCAGATCGCGAAGATCTCCTCGATCCGGTGCGAGATGAACAGGACCGCGGCTCCCGCCGCCCGCAGCGCCCGCACCACGTCGAAGAGCCGGTCCACCTCGGCTGCCGACAGCGCGGCCGTCGGCTCGTCCATCACGATGACCCGCGCGTCCAGCGAGATCGCCTTGCCGATCTCGACCACCTGCTGGTCGGCGATGGAAAGCCCGCGCGCGATGCGCGCCGGGTCCAGCTGGACCCCGAGCCTGGCGAATATCGCCGTGGCCTCGGCCCGCATCGCCCGCCTGTCAATGCGGCGGCCCGAGGTCAGCGGCTGGCGGCCGATGAACATGTTCTCCGCGACGGTCAGGTCGGGGAACAGCGCCGGTTCCTGGTAGATGACGGCGATGCCGGCTGCCAGGGCCATGGCCGGGTTGTGCAGCGTGACGTGCGCGGAGTTCACAAGCAGCGTTCCGGCGTCCGGCTGGTAAACCCCGGCCAGGATCTTCACCAGCGTGGACTTGCCCGCCCCGTTCTCGCCGACCAAGGCGTGCGACTCCCCGCCGTACAGCTCGATCGAACCGTCCACCAGGGCCTGCACAGCACCGAAGGACTTCGCCGCGTGCTCCAGCACGAGAAGCGGCCCGGGCTCAGCGGAGACCTCAGCGGTCGTACCGGCGTCCGGGCTGTCCTGCCCACCGGGGACGCCCGAGGTTGCCGTCTCCGCGCTCGGCGCTGCCGTCCGGTCTCGCTCCGCGCTCGGCGCTGCCGTCCGGTCTCGCTCCGCGCTCGGCGCTGCCGTCCGGTCTCGCTCCGCGCTCGGCGCTGCCGTCCGGTCTCGCTCCGCGCTCGGCGCTGCCGTCCCGTCTCGCTCCACCCTCGGCCCCTACCGTCCGATCTCGTGACGAATGGAACGTTTCAATTAGGTTTGTAGTTTGATCGCGGTCCGCACGCGTGTCAATGACCCCGCCGCGGCTCGCCGCCGAATCGTTACCGGCGCGACGCACGTCTACGATGGAACGTCGAGGGCGTTTTGAGCCAGGACGCGAGGGCTAACGGGCCGGAGGGCCGATGGCGGCGGGGATGAAGGACGTGGCGAGCCTGGCCGGGGTGGCGGTCGGCACGGTCTCGAACGTGCTGAACCATCCCGATCTGGTGCGGCCGCTGACCCGCGCTCGAGTCGAGGCCGCGATTCAGGAACTCGGGTTCATCCCGAACGGCTCGGCTCGCCAGCTCCGGGCGGGCCGGAGCCGGTGCCTCGGGCTTGTCGTGCTGGACGTGACGAACCCGTTCTTCACCGAGGTAGCCAGGGGCGTCGAGGACTACGCGCAGGCCGCGGGCTACGCGGTGATCCTGTGCAACTCCGATGAGGCGGACGACAAGGAACGCAGGTACCTGCGCGTCCTGGAGGAGCAGCGGGTTCGCGGCATCCTGATCACGCCGGTCCACGGCCGGGCACCCGAGCTGAGGCGGATACGCGACCGAGGCACGCCGGTGGTGCTGCTCGACCGGCCGGGATCGCCGGGTCAGTGCTCGGTTGCGGTCGACGACCAGTGCGGCGGCCAGATCGCGGTCGCGCACCTGCTCGACCTCGGGCACCAGAGCATCGCCCTGGTCAACGGCCCGGTCGCGATCAGGCAGTGCGCCGACCGCCGTCGCGGTGCCTACCGCGCCGTGGCCAGGGCCGGGCTGGACCCGGCCGCTGTTCTGCGCGAGGTGACGGTGCCGGCCATGAACGCGCGCGCCGGGGCGGCCGCCGGCGATGAGCTGCTCGGCAGCGGGTCCGCGCCCACCGCTGTGTTCTGCACCAACGACATGCTGGCTCTCGGGCTGCTGCGCCGGCTCGGTCAGGCGGGGGTCGTGGTGCCCAGGGACCTGGCCGTCGTCGGCTACGACGACATCGAGTTCGCCGCCGATGCGGCCGTGCCGCTCACCTCGGTCCGCCAGCCGAAGTACCAGCTCGGGCGGGCGGCCGCCGAGCTCCTGCTCGAGGAGGCCGACCGGTCTGCCGAGCACGAGCACCGCCGCTTCGTCTTCACCCCGGAACTGGTCGTCCGGGCCAGCAGCGGCATCCAGGCCGCGGTCTCGCCCGGCCAGGTCGGCACCGTCATCCGGCCGGGGTCGGTCCCGGTCTGAGCCCGGCAGCGCGCGGGTCGCGCAGCAGGAAGGTCAGCGCAAAGGACGCCGCGGGGAACACCGCGGCGGCGCCCAGCGCTACGGTCAGGCCGTATGAATCGGCCAGCAGGCCGAACAACGGGGCGGCGAGCCCGCCGGCGGAGACCGCGAGGCCGAGGGTGACGCCGCTGGCGACGCCGATCCTATTCGGCAGGAAGTCCTGGCCGAGCGTGAGAGCACTCCCGCCATGACCACGGCGGGCAGCGCCAGCAGCGGCGTCCCGTGCAGGTGGGTGGCCAGCAGGACCGGGGTGACGATGACCGGGCCGAGCGCGACCGCGGGTACACCCACGCGATCAGGGTGATCGGTTACAACGACTCGGCGGACAAGCCGGTGGGGTGCGCGACGAGCAGCTTCGAGTTCGAGGCCGACCAGATGGAGTTCTACTGCGGCGGATACCGGGATGGGACCAGCGGCGGCCCCTGGGTCCTCGCGCTGCTCGGGCGCGTGGAACAACCGCCTCAGGGTCTGGTTGTTCACGCACGTTAGCCTATTGGCGCGGGTGCTTCGCGTCGTAGGCGACCCGGGCGGCCTCGATCTCGGGAAGGTGAGTCTGCGCCCACATGACGAGCTGGCCGATCGTGTTGAGCAGCGTTCGCCCCATGGGCGTGAGCGCGTACTCGACCCGCGGCGGGATGACCGGGTGGATGGTCCTGGTCACGATGCCGTCCCGTTCGAGTCCGCGCAGGGTAACCGTGAGCATCCTGGAGGTGATGCCATCGATCGTGCGGTGCAGTTCGGTGAACCGCATGGTGCCCTGCCCGAGCAGGTCGATGACCTGGACCGACCACTTGTCGCCGACTCGCTGGAGCACCTCCCGGGCATGACAGGCGGACGATTCGCCCACCGGGTCTGACGGCCCGCAAGCCGCGTCCACTTGCCCGCAGTCCACTGGTTCCTCCCCTCTCATCAGGCTAACACCCCCTCTGCCACCCCAATAGGCTTCACTTCGCCGACCCATACCCGGTACTTGACGCTTCAACCATAATCAGATTACTATAAGGAACCTAGATACGCCAGCGAAGTTACGCACGAGTAAGAACTCAGATATCGGGAGGAATCATGACTGAAACTGCCGTGGAGATTCCCGGCTACGTCGCCGGGACCTGGACCATCGACCCGGTGCACTCGGAAGTATCGTTCGTGGTCAGGCACATGATGGTGAGCAAGGTGCGCGGCCGCTTCGACAAGTTCGAGGGGACCTTCACCACGGCGCCCGATCCGCTGCAGTCCAGCGTCACGGCCACCGTCGACCTCAGTTCGGTTAACACCGGGGAGCCCAACAGGGACAACCACATCCGCAGCGCGGACTTCTTCGAGGTCGAGTCGCACCCCACGCTGACCTTTCAGTCCACCGGCGTCCGCCGCGACGGCGACGACTTCCTGCTCGACGGGAACCTCACCATCCGCGGAAACACCAAGCCGGTCACGCTGAAGCTCGAGATCAACGGCTTCGGCCCGGACGCCTACGGCGGCACGCGGTCCGGCTTCTCCGCCAGCGGCGAGATCAACAGGCACGACTTCGGCGTCAGCTACAACGGGCCGATCCCCGGCGGCGGCGTGGCCGTTAGCGAGAAGGTCACGATCACGCTGGAGGTCGAGGGCGTCCTCGACAAGGCCGAATAGGTGAATTAGAGCGACCTATGTGGCCGCGGGCCGATCCGGCCCGCGGCCACATTTCATGTCTGGCCCGCGCCCTCGTCAGGTATGGCGGTGCCGTGCTTGAGCAGGTAGTCGATGTACAGCGGGCGCAACGCCTCGGCGATATCCCCTTCACCGGAATCGATAGCGTCCGCGACCAGCGCCCAGACCTTGGTGATGTCCATCCCGGCGTGTTGCGGATGTCCCTCGACCGCCTCCGCCTCGGGCAGGGCGCGCAGCAGTTCCCACAGGAACTCTGCGTCGGCGTGATGCAGCGCCCGCCGTACGGCGAGGTCGTGCAGCTCACGGGAGGAAAGCGCGTCCAGTTCATCGCGGGTCGTCACGTGTGGACTCTATCGCTTGCCTCGCTTGCCTCGCTTGCCTCGCTTGCTGGTACCCGGCGGCCACGTGGGACTCTAGGGTTAGTTGCCCAGTAATGTCTTATTTCCGGCAGTGAGGCGTCGGCCGTTGGCCCGCCACCGCATCATCCGCCGGGGCAAAATCGCCGGTTCCGGTTTCATCATTTAAACGAATAAATAACGACTCGGTAGCTCGCAAACGTTTGCTCGTGTGTAACTGGGAGGATTCGCGCGAAAGCGTCTCGATCGCGGGACGGTCACAGTGGCGTGATGGTCGGGCCTGGAGTGCTTGCTGGGGCTGGCGGCACGCGCGAACGAGAAGGATCCTCTATGCGTATTCCCTGGTCAAGACGGGGACGCTCCGGGAGTGGATCACCCCCGGATGGGCGGCGGAGATGGCGTCTGCTGCTGGTTCCCGCGGTAGGCATCGCGTTTGTCTGCCAGCTGAGCCTGGTGGGCACGGCCGCAGCGAGCGTTACCTCTGCGACGACGGCGGCGGCGCCCGCCGGGTCCGTCGCACCCAACGCCACCAACGAGCTGGACTGCAACGGCTGGAGCAAGAGTTACAAGACCGTCAAGAAGCTCGCCGGCGACCTGTGCACCGACCCGATCAAGGTCGTGGACGGCAAGGGCAACAGGTTCGTCGACAACGGCTGGTACGTCGGGCACGACGAGCCCAGCGTCAAGTTCATCTCCACCACGCCCGGCTCGGGCAACACGATGACGTACCTGATGAAGGTGCCGACGGACCCGAAGGCTGCGCCGACGGCGACAGGCAGCGTCACCAACTACGGCCAGCTGTCCGTCGCGCCGTGGTTCGGCCTGCCGATATGCGACCCGAACTCCTACCCGCAGAACCCGTGCACCCCGGACAGCGACACCAACTCGGGTTCGATCAGCAACCCGGCTGGCGCCGGCTCCGCGTTCATGGAGCTGCAGCTGTACCCGCCGGGCTACACGCCGTTCGTCGACAGCGAGAGCTGCAGCGTGACCAAGTGGTGCGCGGCTCTCACGATCGACAGCCTCGAATGCACCTTCGGCTTCGCAACCTGCAACGCCAACTGCGAGGAGCCGGTCAACTTCGCGTTCCTGCAGAACAACGGCGTCCCGGCCGGGCCGCCGAGCCCGCAGCTCGCGGACGTGAGCACGTTCCTGCCCAACTCTCATACGCTGCTGATCAACGCGGGTGACGTGCTGCAGATCTCGGTTACCGACCCGCCGCAGGGATTCACGACAACGATCCGAGATTTGACCACTCACCAGACGGGCTGGATGACCGCCAGTGCCGGCAACGGCTTCATGAACACGAACATCGCCGACTGTTCCGGCACCCCGTTCACCTTCCACGCGGAGTACAGCACCGCGTCGGTCCAGAACCGGGTGCCGTGGGCCGCGCTCGAGGGCGGCGTGCTGATGGAGCAGGAGATCGGCCACTCCGAGGTCTGCAATTCGGTGAAGCACAAGGACCCGTTCTCGGAGTCCTTCGCGAACGGCCAGTCCTACACCGACAACGACACCTACGACACCTGCATCGGCGGGTCGGAGGGGCCGAACGCGGTCGGTGAAGGCCCCTGCAACCCGAACACCGGCATCTGCAAGAACGCGGAGACGCAGGGACCCGACGGGCCGCAGGCGTGCCCGAGCGACAACGCGGCCAGCGGCGATCTGTGCGAGTACGCCGACGGCTTCTGCTTCCGGCAGGGAGCCCGCACCATCGAAGTCAACGGAGTGACGACCACCGCCTGGTCGGATGCCAACCAGTGCTTCGCCGACCGGTACCAGAACGGCGACCTGGACTTCGACGGCCTGTCGTACCAGAGGTCCGCATGGCCGGCCAGCGGGAATCCGAACCATCCGACGGCGGCCGAGTACGTCGGGCCATTCCAGGCCAACGGACAGCCGTATCCGCAGGTCCAGTACGAGAGCGACATCGGCGGTTCGTCGTTCCTGTGCAACACCGCCACCGGCGCGGGCTGCACGGTGCCGCCGATCAGCGCGAGCTTCTACCCGTACTGGTCGCTCAGCGGCCCGCAGGGCTTCGCCCTCGGGTCGTACCAGACCTCGTGCGTGTGGAACTTCGGCGGCAATCTGTCCAACACGATCGAGAACTTCGGCGGGGACGCCCAGTACGGGCACCCCGACCTGAGCTGGTACGGCGGCACCAGCATCAGCCCCGTGCTGCCGAACCCGCAGTTTTCCTTCAACTGCGCAGGCCCGCTGTAACCACCAGCGGCGTCTGAGCATCTATATAGAACGCCGGGGCGTCCCGTCACCAGACGGGCGCCCCGGTGGCGTTCACGGCCGTCGGCCGCGGACGCCGGTCCGGTGCAGGCCGGCGGAAACCGCTGCCGTGACGGCGCGCAGGCCGGCCTGCGCTGGCAGGTCCTCAAGCAGGACCGGCTCCCCGTCGCCGTCGGTGAGCGGGATCCGCCAGTTGGGATACTCGTCCACCGTCCCCGGCATGTTCTGCGGACGGCGATCGCCCACGGCGTCGGCCAGCGAGACGCCGATCAGCAGGGCTGGCGTGCGCGTCAGGTAGGCGTACAGGGCGGCGGTAAACTTCTCCGGGCTCGGCGCGGCCCGCCCAGCGAGCAGGCCCTCGCGGGCCAACGCGGCGAGCCACCCGGCTATCTCCGCGCTGGCGGCGGCTCGCTCGGCTGCCTCCGGGCGCGTGAGCAGGCCGAGCTTGGCCCGGATGGTGACCTGATCGCCGGCGAGGAACGCGGACGCCGGCGGCATGTCGTGCGTGCCCACCATGGCCAGGCAGCCGCGGCGCCACCCGCGGGGCCGGCGCGGCGTGCCGTCGCCGCGGCGCTCGAACCACAGCATGGAGGTGCCGAGTATCCGGCGTCCCGTCAGGAACGTGCGCAGCCAGGGTTCCACCGTGCCCAGATCCTCGCCGATGGCAAGCGCGCCGGCGTCCGCGGCCCCCGCGGCCAGTACCTCGCCCATCAGCTCGTGGTCGTACCTGACGTAAGTGCCCGTACCGGGCGGGAGGCCAGCCGGTATCCACCACAGCCTGGCCAGCCCCATGACATGGTCTATGCGCACTCCGCCCGCGTGCCGCGTCGTAGCGGCGACAAGCTCGGCCAGCGGCCTGAAGGCCCGCGCCGCGAGGCGGCCGGGATGCCAGGGCCGCAGCGTCCAGTCCTGACCCAGCTGGTTGAACTCATCGGGCGGCGCGCCGACGCTGACGCCGTGCACCATCAGGTCCCGGTGCGTCCAGGCGTCGGCTCCGCCGGGGTGCGAGCCCACCGCGAGGTCCGCGATGGCGCCGATCTCCATGCCCGCCTGCCTCGCAGCCTGCTGCGCCGCGGCGGCTTGCTGGGCCGTCAGCCACTGCAGCCAGGCGTGGAAGTCAACCCGGTCCGCCAGCTTCCGCCGTAGCTCCGCCACCTCTGCCGAGCCGGCATCGGCGAGCGCCCGCGGCCACGCGCGCCAGTCCGGCCCGTACACCTCGGCGATCGCGCACCAGGTCGCCCAGCTGTCGAGCGTCTCCCGGTGGCGCGCGCGGAAATCGTCGAGCTCGCCGCGGCGGCGCGGGCTGAGCCGCATCGCGGCGATGATCTCGAGCGCCTCGCGCTTGGCGGCCCAGACCGCGTCCCTGTCGATGAGCGCCGCCGTCGCGCTCGCCGCGCGCAGCGGCGCGGCGAGCCGGTCGATCCGGGCACGGTCGTCCGCGCCGAGCGCGGCGTATTCCGGGATGTCCTCGATCCTGAGATAGAGCGGGCTGATGTGGCTGCGGCTCATCGGCAGGTAGGGGGAGGGGCTGACCGGCGGCATCGGCTCTGCCGCGTGCAGCGGGTTCACCAGCATGAAGTCCGCGCCGAGCTCGCGGCCGCTCCAGGTGGCGAGGTCCGCAAGGTCGCGCAGGTCGCCGTGTCCCCAGGAGGCGCGCGAGCGCACCGAGTAGAGCTGCACGGCAAAGCCCCACGACCGGCGGGCGGGGAACGGCGCCACGGCCAGGGGCTGTGCCAGGGGACGGCGCCCCGCCGGGGCGATGCCGTCGCAGCCATCCAGCGCGTCGAGCACCGCGGCCAGTGTCTCGTCGGCCACCTCGACCGCGCGGCCCTGCCAGTCGGTGTAGGAGACCGCGACACCGTGAGCCTGCGCCCTGCGCGTGAGTTCCGCCCGTGCTGTCACCGCACCAGTGTGCCCAACGACGTGTGCCCAATGCGCGGTGAGGCCCGGCTCGGCGTCCCCGTACGAGCCGCGGTTTCCAACCGAAAGCCTGACATCGGCGTCTTAACGGCATAAAGGTTCCGCAGAAAGCAGGACCAGTGCACTACAGGACGAACACTATGAAACGCCTTTCAACAACCACCCGCCGGGTCATCGCGGTCGCGGCCGCGGTTGTCGCCGGGCTGGCTATCTCGTCGGCTGCCTACGCGGCCACCTCGTCGGGAACCGCGCACGCCGCGGCATCCCCCGTGCCCCGCTGCACGGCCTTCGACCTGGGTGCCTGGGTCGCGGTCGGGCAGGGCAACGGAGCGGCCGGCACCATCTACTACCCGCTGGAGTTCACCAACCTCAGCGGCCACGCCTGCTCGCTGTACGGCTTCCCGGGCGTCTCCGCCATCGCCCGCGACGGGCACCAGCTCGGCAGCCCGGCGAACTGGAATCGCGCGATCCGCCCACATGCGGTGGTCCTCGCGCCCGGCGCGACCGCGCACACGATGCTGGCCTACCACGACGCCGCGGTGACCACGGAACCCGGATGTGATCCGGTGTACTCGGCGATGCTGCTGCGCGTCTACCCGCCCGGCGAGTACAGCGCGACGTACGCTGCCTTCGGCCTGGAGTCGTGCTCGCATGCCGGGCCGATCTACATGACGATCTACGAGCCCATCATTCCCGGCGTGGGCACGATCAACGGCTAGCGTCCGCTGCGCCGCCCGTGACGGCGGCGATCAGTCCGCCGCCACGGGCTCCAGCACGAGTACCGGTATCTGCCTGTCGGTGTTCTGCTGGTACTCCGCGTACGGCGGGTACGCGGCGACCGCGCGCTGCCACCACTCGGCCCGCTCGTCCCCGCTGACCTCACGGGCCACCATGTCCTGCTTGCCCGCGCCGTCCTGGAGCTCTACCTCCGGGTTCGCGAGGACGTTGTAGTACCACAGCGGGTTATCCGGGGCGCCGCCCTTCGAGGCGACCATCGCGTACCGGCCGTCGTGCTCCACCCGCATCACCGGCGTCTTGCGGACCTTGCCGCTGCGGGCGCCGCGGTTGGTCACGACCACTACGGCCAGGCCGGTCTCGCGCAGGGTCGTGCCCTGAGTCCCGCCCGAGCTCTCGTACTGTTCGACCTGTTCGCGTACCCAGTCCCTGGGGCTCGGCTCGTACTCTCCGTCGATAGGCATAGCGATAGTCAACACCAGGCGCCGGCGGCTCCCCAGCGCAGGGCCGCTTGGCGGTCAGGTGCCTGGAGCGACGTGTCCAGCTTCTCCGCGCTGATCGTCTACCTGAGTACCGGCCGGCTGCACAGCCCGTGCACGGTCACCAAGAAGCCCGGCCGGACCGCCGTGTCCTGCGGTAACCCGATATCGTCCATGCTCAAGTCGGTCCACATCAACGCCGCCTACTAAGCAGTCAGTCGATGTTCGAACTGAAAATCAGTCGGGACGGGGAGATTCGAACTCCCGACCTCTTGACCCCCAGTCAAGCGCCTTAACCAAGCTGGGCCACGTCCCGTCACGTCACGATTACTCATCGTGACGCACGCCGCCGCATGTCCGACGGATTCAGACAGCTTAGCGCAAGCGCGGCGCTGTCTAAACGGATGCCCCGCATACCGTCATGCGCGGCTGCGGCCTAGCGCACCAGGCCGTGTCGGGTACGCCACACCGCGGCCGATGCGTGAGTCGTGTCGGACGGGACAGCTACGATGTGCCGGGCACAGGCGGGGGGCCGTGCTCGTTGTAAGCAAGGGAGAAACCGCGCCGCAGGCTACGGAGGGCTGGCTCGTTGAGAGTACTTGGCGCTCGCCGCTCGGCCTCGTCCGGCAAGGGCCTCGGTGGCAAGCCGGAGCGCCAGCCTACCCGCGGCAGCAGGTGGCGCCGGCTGGCGCTGCGCCTCGCCAAGATCGTCCTCGCGGTGATCCTCGTCCTCGCGGCGGCGGTCGGCCTGCTGTTCGTCCTGACCCCTTCGGCCGGCCAGGCCACCGCCCTGGCCGCGGCGCAGGCCCGGGAGCACCACATCGGCTATCCCGGCCCGCTGGTGCCGCCGTACTTCGCCCAGGCCCTGGTGGCGACCGAGGACCACCGGTTCTACTCCGACCCGGGCGTGGACCCGCTCGCGCTGATCAGGGTGGCGTTCTCCTGGGTTACCGGTCACACCGACGGCGGCGGCAGCACCATCGACCAGCAGCTGGCCAAGAACCTGTACACCTCTGGCCACAGCAGCTTTGTCCAGATAGTCGAGCAGGTGGCGATGGCCGTCAAGCTCAACGGGGCCTACAGCAGGCCCGAGATCCTGCGCCTGTACGCCGAGGTCGCCTACTACGGCCACGGCTACTACGGCCTGGCCGCGGCCAGCTGCGGTTACTTCGGGCGGCCCGCCGCCGGGCTGAGCCTGGTTCAGGCCGCCATGCTCGCGGGTGTCGTGAACGATCCCACCTACGACGATCCGCTGGCCTACCCGGCTCAGGCGCGGGGCCGCCTGGTCCACGTCCTCGGCCGGATGTCCGCCGTGGGATACCTGACCAACGCGCAGGAAAGGGCCGCGCTCAAGGCGCCGCTCGGCCTCTCGGCCGTCCGCGGCTGCCCGTAACGAACCGTAACGAATCAGGGGGCCGAGGTCTCGGGCTCCAGCCGCTCGGCCGCCGGCGGCCCGGCGTCGACCGCCACGAACACCCAGCGGCGGTAGGTGTACAGCCGGAACATGGTTGCCACCGCGACGCCCAGAATGTTCGCCACGTTGTAGGAGAACGTGTCGGTGAGGCCCATCCCGTAGTGCACGGTCGCCACGAACGCCAGCTGGATGAGCAGCCCGACGCCGTTGAAGACGAAGAACAGGATCGACTCACGGCCCAGGCCGTTGCCCTTGCGGTGCTTGAACGCCCAGTGCTTGTTGCCGAAGAACGAGAAGACCGTGGCGACGACGGTGGCGATCGTCACCGAAGTGAGCGGGCCGATCCCGGCCCCGGAACGCAGCGCGTTAGCACCGCCGATCGTGATCAGGAAGGCGAGGCCGCCGACGATGCCGAACTTGGCGACCTCGTGTATCAGCACCCTGAAACGCGCGTAAAGCTCGCGGATAAGATCCACTCTCGCTTCGTCCTTACCCGGTCCGGTTCCCGATAGACCGCACCTTACCGTATCGGCTGGTAGTGGTACGTGAGGGGAGGTAAACCTTTCGAAGAATGTCACAGGTCGCGGGTAACCTGCATCAGGTGCCCATAAGTTCCCAGAATGAGATCCTGGTCCGCGCCCGCGGCCTGACCAAGCGGTTCGGGACCTTCACGGCGGTGGACGGCATCGACTTCGAGCTGTACCGGGGCGAGGCGTTCGGCTTCCTCGGGCCGAACGGCGCGGGAAAGTCCTCCACGATGCGGATGATCGGCTGTGTCTCCCCGCCGACCAGCGGCGAGCTGCGCATCCTGGGCAAGGACCCTGTGAAGGACGGATCGGCGATCAGGGCCCGGCTGGGCGTCGTGCCGCAGGAGGACACCCTCGACGTCGAGCTGACCGTCGGTGAGAACCTGCTCGTCTACGGCAGGTACTTCGGGCTGCCGCGGCGCGTCATCAGGGAGCGCACCGCCGCGCTGCTCGACTTCGTGCAGCTGACCGACCGCGCGAAGGACAAGGTGGACCCGCTGTCCGGCGGCCTGCGCCGGCGCCTGACGATCGCCCGCTCGCTCATCAACGAGCCGGAGATCCTGATCCTCGACGAGCCGACCACCGGACTGGACCCGCAGGCCAGGCACGTGGTGTGGGACCGGCTGTTCCGGCTCAAGCAACGCGGCGTCACGCTGATCCTGACCACTCATTACATGGACGAGGCCGAACAGCTCTGCGACCGGCTGGTCGTCATGGACCACGGCAGGTTCGCCGCGGAGGGCTCTCCGCGCGACCTGATCGGGCGCTACTGCTCACCGGAGGTCCTCGAGCTTCGCTTCGACCCGGACATGCATACCACGGCGGCGGACAAGCTCAAGGACTTCTCTTCCGCCGAACGCGCCGAGGTGCTCGCCGACCGGATCTTGCTGTACGTCTCCGACGGCGACGCCGCGCTGATCGCGGTCAGGGCGGCCGGGCTTGAGCCGCTTACCTCGCTGGTCCGCCGCGGCACGCTCGAGGATGTCTTCCTGCGGCTGACCGGGCGCCGGCTGGAGGACTGATGGGGGCGGAGCATTGATGCAGATGTCGGTCCGCGCGTTCCGCTGCTGGCTGACCGCATACCGGCGGATCTGGCGGTCGAGCATCTGGTCCAGCGTGTTCGGCCCGCTGTTCTACCTGAGCGCGATGGGCCTGGGCCTCGGCACGCTGGTGAACTCCCGCGGCACGGCGAGCCTCGGCGGGGTGAGCTACCTGGACTTCGTCGCCCCGGCCATCCTGGCCTCCGGGGCGATGAACACGGCGATGACCGAGGCGAGCTATCCCGTGTTCGGCTCGATCAAGTGGAACAAGATCTACTACGCGGCGCAGGCCACGCCGCTGCGGCCCGGCGACATCTACCGCGGCCACCTGATGTTCATGGCGATGCGGCTCATCATGAACACCGCGCTCGTCACGGTGTTCATGTGGGCATTCGGCGCGGTGCGGTCCGCCTGGGTGGTGCTGGCATGGCCGGTCGCGGTGCTCACCGGGCTCGCGTTCGCCGCCCCCATCGCGGCCTGGGCGGTCACGGTGACGACAGAGACCTCCTTTACCTACATCTTCAGGTTCGGCCTGATGCCGCTGATGCTGTTCTCCGGCACGTTCTTCCCGCTGTCCCAGCTCCCCGCATGGCTGCGCGGGATCGCCTACGCCACGCCGCTGTGGCACGGCGTCGCGCTGTGCCGGGCGCTGAGCCTCGGCCGCGCCGACCTGCTCGGGGCGCTCGGCCACGTCGCCTACCTGGCGGTCCTGGCCGCGATCGGCATCTGGGCCGGCGCCCGCACCTACTCCAGGCGCCTGTATGTCTAAAGAGAACACAGCATGTCTGACATGACGCTCCGGATGCTGCCGCCGGCCGGGCGGCTGGCCCGGCTGCGAAGGGCCGGCGCCGACGGCGCCAGCCTGCGGCTGATCGAGCGGCACGCGAGGGTCTACCGGCACGCCTGGCTGGTGTTCTTCTCCGGGATCTTCGAGCCGCTGTTCTACCTGCTGTCCGTGGGCCTGGGCCTCGGCGTGCTGATCGGGAAGGTGCCCGGTCCCGGCGGGCAGCCGGTCCCGTACCGGGAATTCGTCGCGCCCGGCCTGATGGCGGTGTCGTCGATGAACGGCGCGATGTACGACTCCACGTTCAACGTCTTCTTCCGGCTGAAGTACGCCAAGCTGTACGACGCGGTCCTCGCCACCCCGATCCGCCCGACCCAGATCGCGCTCGGCGAGATCGGCTGGGCGCTGATCCGCGGCAGCATTTACGCGGTGGCGTTCACGCTGGTGATGCTGGCGTTGGGCCTGGTGCACTCCGCGTGGGCGGTGCTTGACGTCCCGGTGGCGGTGCTGATCGGCTTCGGCTTCGCGGCCCTCGGCATGACCGGCACCACGTACATGAAGAGCTGGCAGGACTTCGACTACATACTCCTGGCGAGCATGCCCCTCTTCCTGTTCTCCGCGACGTTCTACCCACTGAGCGTCTACCCGCGCCCGCTCCAGGTAGTGATCGAGTGCACGCCGCTGTACCAGGGGGTCGTGCTGCTGCGCGACCTGACCCTGGGCGCGGCCGGCCCCGACCTGCTCTGGCGGGCCGGGTACCTCGCCGCCCTCGGCCTGGCGGGCCTGTGGGCCTCCGGCCGCCGCATCGCCAAGCTCCTGCTCGTCTAGGAACCTCCTGCTCATCTGCGGTCGGCGGCATTCCGTGCGGCAGCCCGAGCGGGTAGGCTGCGCGGGGATGCTGGAGGACGTCGGGGATGCTGGAGAATCAGCGGGCGCAGTCCGGTGCCGAGCCCGTGCCGGACGGACTCGGGGTACCACCGGCCGCCGCATCACACGCCACGTGGCTGGGGGCGAGAAAGACCCTGGTCCCGCGGGCTAAGCGCACGCGGCCCGGCGCCTACACCGACCCGGTCACCTGGGCGACCGCGATCGCCGTGCTCGGCGCGTACTCGACCATCTCGCTGTCCCGGCTGATCCAGCTCAACCCCTCGTCATGGGATCTGGGCATCTTCACCGAGTACGTGAAGCAGTATGCCGACCTGCGGGCGCCGATCGTCGACATCAGAGCCACCGGCTTCAACCTGCTCGGCGATCACTTCCAGCCGATCGTCGCCGTCCTCGCCCCGTTCTTCCGGGTCTTCCCGTCGGCGGCGACGCTGCTGATCGGGCAGGCGCTTCTCGCCGCGGCGTCGGTGTTCGCGGTCAGCCAGGCCGCGCGGGAGAAGCTCGGCACAGGTCCCGGCCGGGCCGTCGCGATCGCCTACGGGTTCTCGTGGGGCCTGCAGCAGATGGTCAACTTCGACTTCCACGAGATCGCGTTCGCCGTGCCACTGCTCGCCTTCTCGCTGTCCGCGCTGGCCCGCGGCCGGACGCGCGCCGCGCTCCTGTGGGCTCTCCCGCTGGTCTTCGTCAAGGAGGACCAGGGCTTCACCGTCGCCGCCATCGGGCTCTACCTGGTCCTGTCCGGCCTCCGCGGTCCGGCGCCCGAGCCGGCCACGGCCAGCATGCCCGCACCCGCCAGCCTGCCCGCACCAGCCGGCGACACGACCGAGGACCCGGACGCAGGCGTGCAGCCGGCAACGCAGGCGGAGCCCGCGACGGATCCGGACCCGGCCGCCAACCGGCAGGCAGGGGACCCGCAGGCAGGCGACCCGCAGGCAGGGGACCCGCAGGCAGGGGACCCGCAGGCAGGGGACCCGCAGGCAGGGGACCCGCAGGCAGGCGGCCACGGGCGGATCCTGGCCGGGCAGTTCCTGCTGGTGTGGGGCTTCGCCTGGTCGTTCGTTGCCATCGCCGTCATCATCCCGCACTTCAACCCGGCCCATCAGTACGACTACTGGAGCGACGGCGGGGTCCTCGCGCCCGGCGGGCACACGTCCTTGTCCGGCCTGATCGGGCAGTTCCTGCACGCCTGGCCGGACAAGCTGCAGACCCTCGTGATGCTGCTGCTCCCGACCGCCTTCATCGCACTGCGGTCGCCGATCGCGCTGATCGCGGTGCCGAGCCTGCTGCTCCGCTTCCTGTCCACGGACAGCAGCTTCTGGGGAACGGTCTGGCACTACAACGCGACCGTGATGCCGATCCTGTTCATCGCGGCGGTCGACGCCCTGGCCAGGATCCGCGCCGGCATGGACCCCGCCGACGCCACCGGCCGCCACGGGCCGCGGCGTGCGCTGCTGGCCGGGGCGCAGCGCTACGGCCCCGCCATGATGCTCGCGATCGCGGTGCCGCTCGCCTTCCAGTTCCCGCTGAACAACCTGTGGAACGCGCAGACCTACCGGGTCAGCCCGCACGTCGAGGCGGCCGACGCGGCCATGGCCCGAGTGCCAAGCGGCACCACCGTGCAGGCCACCCTGGACCTGCTGGCGCCGCTCGCCGCCCGCACCGACGTCTTCTGGCTCGGCAACGCGGGCAACCCGGTCACCCAGTACATCGTGTTCGACGGCGTCGACAGCGACTATTCCCCGGCCGTCAGCAACGTCCCTGCCTTCATCGCCCAGCTATACCCGGACGACATCTACACCCTGATATTCGATGATGGCGACGTCTACGTCTTCCGCCGCGACGGCTGACCGCCCCGCTGGAAGCACGCTCCGCAAGGGACGAGAGACTGTCTGCGGGACATCCGGACCGGACAGGCGTACTGGCGAGTAGATAGGCTGGTGCGCGACCGTATGGGAGGTTTACGCTCCATGGACTTCACCTTCGACGCAAGGACGCTCGACCTCCGTGACCGGGTGCTCGAGTTCATGGACGACCACGTCTACCCGGCCGAGGCCGTCTTCGCCGAGCAGGCGGAGACCGCGAGCCCATGGGAGCGGCTGCCGGTCACCGAGGAGCTGAAGGCCGCGGCCCGCGCCCGCGGCCTGTGGAACCTGTTCCTGACCGGCAAGGGTGCCGAGGCCGAGGTGGCCAAGACCCGGGTGCCCGATCCGCCGCTGACCAACCTGCAGTACGCCCCGCTGGCCGAGGTCATGGGCTGGAGCCCGGCCATCGCGCCCGAGGCGCTCAACTGCGCCGCCCCCGACACCGGCAACATGGAACTGCTCGCCGAGTTCGGCTCGCCGGAGCAGCAGGAGCGCTGGCTCCGCCCGCTGCTCGACGGGGAGATACGGTCGGCGTTCTGCATGACCGAGCCCGCGGTGGCCTCGAGCGACGCCACCAACATCGCGACCGCGATCACCCGGGACGGCGACGAGTACGTGATCAGCGGCCGCAAGTGGTGGTCGAGCGGCGCGATGAACCCGAACTGCCGGATCCTCATCGTGATGGGAGTGACAGGCGCGGCCGCCGAGGGTCACCACAGGCACTCCATGATCCTCGTGCCCCGCGACACGCCGGGTGTCACCGCCAAGCGCGGGATGAACGTGTTCGGCTACACCGACGGCCCGCACGGCGGCCACGCCGAGGTCGTGTTCGACCAGGTGCGGGTCCCGAGGGAGAACCTGATCGCGGGGGAGGGCGACGGGTTCGCGATCGCGCAGGCCCGGCTGGGCCCCGGCCGGATCCACCACTGCATGCGGATGATCGGCGCGGCCGAACGCGCGCTGCGGCTGATGTGCGAGCGGGCCGCCAGCCGGACGGCGTTCGGCAAGACGCTGGCCGAGCAGGGGGTCATCCAGGACTGGATCGCCGAGTCCAGGGTGCGGATCGAGCAGGCACGGCTGCTCGTCCTCAAGACCGCCTGGCTGATGGACACCGTCGGCAACAAGGGCGCGCACACCGAGATCCAGGCGATCAAGATCGTGACCCCGGCGATGGCCGAGTGGGTGATCGACAAGGCGATCCAGGCGCACGGCGGGGGAGGCGTCAGCCAGGACTTCCCGCTCGCCCAGCTGTGGGCCGGAGCGCGCTCGCTCAGGTTCGCTGACGGCCCCGATGAGGTGCACAAGCGGTCGCTCGCCCGCCGTGAGCTGAGGAAGGTTACCGGCGCAAGCACCACCGCCCGTTCTGAGTAATAAAGAAGGAGAAACGCAAGTGACACAAAGAGTCGCGATCGTGACCGGTGCGGCCCGGGGCATCGGCGCCGCGACGGCGCGCCGGCTGGCCGCGGACGGGATGGCCGTGGCGGTGCTCGACCTGGACGAGGCGGCGTGCGCGGCGACGGTCAAGGAGATCGCCGACGGCGGAGGGCGGGCGCTGGCGGTCGGCGCCGACGTGAGCAGCACCGACCAGGTCAACGCCGCGGTCAGCCGGATCGCCAACGAACTCGGCGGGCCCACCGTGCTGGTCAACAACGCCGGCGTGATCCGCGACAACATGCTGTTCAAGATGACCGACGACGACTGGGACGCGGTGCTCGGGGTACACCTGCGCGGCGCGTTCCTGATGAGCCGGGTGACGCAGCAGTACATGGTCGAGGCGAAGTACGGGCGGATCGTCAACCTGTCGTCCTCGTCCGCGCTCGGCAACCGCGGCCAGGCGAACTACTCCGCCGCGAAGGCCGGCATGCAGGGTTTCACGAAGACGCTCGCGATAGAGCTGGGACAGTTCGGGATCACCGCGAACGCGGTGGCGCCCGGGTTCATCGTCACCGACATGACCGCTTCCACGGCCGCCCGGGTCGGCATGCCGTTCGAGGACTTCCAGCAGGCCGCCGCCCAGCGGATCCCCGTGCGCCGGGTCGGCCAGCCCGCCGACGTGGCCAACCTGATCTCGTTCCTGGCAAGCGAGGGCGCGGGCTTCGTCTCCGGCCAGGTCATCTACGTCGCGGGCGGGCCCCTATGCTGACCGGGGTGAGCGGCCGTGACTGAGAACCTGGGCACGACCGACGGGATCCGCGCCAGGGCGCGGGCGTTCCTCGCCGAGCACGACCCGGCGGAGATGCCGAAGCAGGACTTCAACGACGCGCGGTTCGACGCGGGCCTGGCCTGGGTGCACTACCCGGAGGGCCTCGGCGGGCTCGGCCTGCCGCGCTCACTGCAGGCGGTCGTCGACGCCGAGTTCGCGGCGGCTGGCGCGCCGGGCAACGACGCCGACCGCAACGCGATCGGCCTGGGCATGGCGGCGCCGACGATCCTCGCCTACGGCAACGACGAGCAGCAGCACCGCTGGCTGCGCAGGCTCTGGACCGGCCAGGACATCTGGTGCCAGCTGTTCAGCGAGCCGGGAGCGGGCAGTGACCTGGCCGCGCTGTCCACCAGGGCCGCCCTAAGGAAGGGGGGAGGGGAGGCGGGTGGGGACGACTGGGTCATCTCCGGGCAGAAGGTCTGGACCTCGCAGGCGCACCTGGCCCGCCGGGCGCTGCTGGTCACCCGCACCGACCCCGATGTGCCTAAGCACCAGGGGCTGACCTACTTCTCCTGCGACATGACCGCGCCAGGCGTGGAGGTCCGCCCGCTGCGGCAGTTCACCGGCGAGGCGGAGTTCAACGAGGTGTTCCTGACCGACGTGCGGATACCCGACACGGACCGGATCGGGCCGGTGGGCGAGGGATGGAAGGTGGCCACCGCCACGCTGATGAGCGAGCGGGTGAGCATCGGCAGCGGGCGCGCGACGGCGCGGGAGTCCGGCATGATCGGCCCGGTCGCCGCCACCTGGCGCGCGCGTCCCGCGCTGCGCACCCGCGGCCTGCACGACCGGCTGCTGCGGCTGTGGACCGAGGCGGAGGTGGCGCGGCTGGCGGGGGAGCGGCTGCGGCAGCAGCTCGCGGCCGGCCAGCCGGGACCCGAGGGTTCCGCCGCGAAACTGGTCTTCGCCCGGCTCAACCAGGAGATATCCGGCTTCGACGTCGAGCTCGCGGGCAGCGACGGGCTGCGCTACGACGACTGGAGCATGCGCCGCCCCGAACGCGCCAGCTTCTACGGCCGCGGCCCCGGCTACCGCTACCTGCGCGCCCGCGGCAACTCCATCGAGGGCGGCACCTCGGAGATCCTGCGCAACATCATCGCCGAGCGCGTGCTCGGCCTGCCGCCGGAGCCCCGGGTGGACAAGGACGTGCCCTGGAAGGACCTGCCCAGATGAGCCCCACCCACCTCCCCTCCCCCCTTCATCAGGATCCCGCCGTAATCCCTGACCTTCTTTATTCAGATGCAGAACGGGCGCTGGTGGATGCCCTGGGCTCGCTGCTTGCCGACAGGGGCGGCACCGACAAGGCGCTGGCGAGGATCGAGTCGCCGCAGACGTACGACGACGACCTATGGCACGCGGTCGCCGCCGAACTGGGCTGCGCGGGGCTGCTGATTCCCGAGCGCGACGGCGGTGTCGGCGCCTCCTACCGCGAGGCCGCGGCCGCCGCGGAAACGCTCGCGGGCTTCGTCGCCCCAGTCCCGTTCCTCGGCAGCGCCGTCGTCGCCACCACGGCCCTGCTCAGCGCTGCTTCCGGCGCCTCCGCGTCGCAGGGTACCCCGTTCACCCCGGCCCAGGCCGCGTCCGACCTGCTCCGCCGGGTGGCGGACGGCGGCGTGACCGCGGCGCTCGCGGTGCCGTTCGCGACCGCTCCCGGGACCGCCTTCCCGGTCTCGGTGCGGGTGGCAGGGCCGCGGCCAGGCGACGGCGGGGTGGCGCGGCTGCGCGGCGCGGTCAGCGGGGTCGCCGACGCGCTGCCCGCCGGCGTGCTGATCGTTCCCGCCGACGGCGTGCCGAACGCGCTGTACCTGGTCGACATGTCCTCAGAGGGCGTGTCCAAGGCGCCGGTGACGTCGCTGGACATGACCAGGCAGCTGTGCGACCTGTCGTTCGACGACGCCCCCGGCACGCTGGTCGCGTCCGGTCCCGCGGCGACGAGGGCGCTCGCCGCGGCGCTGGCCGCCGGCGCTGCCATCCTCGCCGCCGAGCAGGTCGGGCTCGCGCAGCGCTGCCTGGACATGACGGTCGCGTACGTGAAGGAACGCCGCCAATTCGCCCGGCCGGTCGGGTCCTTCCAGGCGCTCAAGCACCGGCTGGCCGACGTGTGGGTGGCGGTCAGCCAGGCCCGCGCGGCCTCCAGGTACGCGGCGGCCTGCCTGGCGACCGGCAACCCGGACGCCAAGGTCGCGGTCGCCCTGGCCAAGGCGTACTGCTCGGAGGCGGCGGTGCACGCCGCGCAGGAGTGCGTGCAGCTGCACGGCGGTATCGGCTTCACCTGGGAGCACCCGGCGCACCTGTACCTGAAGCGCGCGAAGGCGGACTCGATCGGCTTCGGCACCCCAGACGCGCACCGCACGGCGCTCGCCGCGCTGGTCAACCTGCCCGCCGCCCCGTGAGCTCCTGCGACGAGGACGACCTGCGCGAGCGCGGTGCTGCGCGCCTCGGCCTCTGCCTAGCCGGCCGCGGCGTCTGTTCCTGACTCGGGGAACACCGCGATCGACGCGGTGAAGGCGTGCAGGAAGTTCTGCCCGCCCACTGGTCCCAGTTCTCCCGCGCAGAAGAACCCGGCGAGCGGGATGTCGCCCAGCATCTTCGCGACCAGCCCGGCGTCGTGGTCCGGCCCGGAGAACATCCGCGACCCGCGGCCGTTGCAGGTGAACAGCAGGGCACCGGCGGCCCGGCGGCCGTCAAGGGCGGCGGTCTCCCGTTCCAGGGTGCGCCGGAGGTCCTCGTCGGCCGTGTGGGCGTCGCGGACATGGAACTGCACGGTCTGGCCGACCTGCACCTCGTCGCTGACCGCGATGGCTCCCGATTCCGGGTCGGCGCCGACGATGCTGCGGACCAGGAAGTCGCCCTGTCCGGGGTCGGCCTGGTACTCGTCGATGACAAGCCCGAGGTGCGCGCCCTGGCCAAGCAGTTCCCGCTCCCGGACGGGCAGCGCGGCGGCAAGCTCCCGCAGCCGCGTCAGCGGCGGACGCCCGCCGAGCTCGAAGATCAGGCTGCCCTCGGCCCGGGTGACGGTGAAGGGGTTGCCGACCGGGCGGCAGCCCTGCGCGACAAGCGAATGCACCTCGGCTTGCGGCAGGTATGCGCCGACCGCGCCGTGTGATATCACCCGGCCGTCGAGGAACAGCCGGCTCTGCCGCTGCAGCAGCCCGCCGCTGGCCATTCCGCCCATGACCGTCGCACCCGGCACGTGCTCGTTCAGGTGGGCCAGCAGGGTGTCGGCGGGGAAAGTGAACGGGTCGCAGATCATCAGGTGCATGCCCGTGGGGTCCGGCCCGAACCGGTAGCCGCCGAACGCGCCGCCGGTGGCCGTCCGGACGAACTGCATGCTGAAGGTCTCGACTGGGCCGAGGTCAGCAGCCAGCCAGAGCGAGACAGCGGGCCCGGACTCGACCTCGCGGGCGCCTCCGGCTACTCCCTCCGCCACGCAGCCGATAAGCGGCAGCGGACCGGCCTGCGCGGCGACCGCCGCGGCGAGGTCCTGCGCCGAGCCGAGGAAGTGCGCGGACGCGATCAGCACGCCGAACGACGGGGACTGGCCCCCGAGCGATGACCGGGCCTCCTCGACAGCTCGCCTCGCCGCCTCACCCACGTCCGCGGTGAGGACCAGGGCACCACCCGCCTTCACCAGCCCAGGCTACCGGGCCTGCTGCGCCTGGGCGTCTTCGCGGGCGGCGAGTACCACTGGCACAAGCACCAAGACCAAGACGAGTTCTTCTATGTGATCGACGGTCGCCTGCGCATTGAACTCGAGGGCCGCGACCCGGTTGAGCTGACTCCCGGCATGGCGTTCTCGGTTCCGCGCGGGATGCTGCACCGTCCGGTGGCATTGGAGCCGACACAGGTGCTGATGATCGAGAAAGCCGGCGTAGCAGTCACCGGCGACTGACCGCCGGCTGCCGTCCGCATCGTGGCGCAGGGCAGCCGAGAACGCCCAGGGTGTCCGGACGCTCCTCAGGCTGATACCAGGTCGCACACGAAGATGAGGGTCTCGCCTGGCGAGATCGCGTTCCCGGCGCCCCGCTCTCCGTAGGCCAGGTCCGGGGGGATGATCAGCTGGCGGCGCCCGCCGACCTTCATGCCCTGGACACCCTGGTCCCAGCCCGCGATGACCCGCCCGGCACCGAGCCGGAACTCCAGGGGCTCGTCCCGGTCCCAGCTCGCGTCGAATTCCTCGCCGGTTGAGTACGCCACCCCGACGTAGTGAACCCTGATCATGTCACCGGGGCTGGCCGCCTTGCCGCTGCCTTCCCAGATCTCGGTGATCTGCAGTTCCGACGGCGGGTCACCGTCAGGGAAGTCGACCTCGGGCTTGCCGGTGCTCATGTCCGCCTCTTCCAGTAGCTCGTCATGACCGCGCGCCCAGCCAGGGTAAGCCAGCCGTGCGCCTCATCCCGCCTGAAGGGCCAGGCGGGCCCGACGCCACATTATTCCGCCTTCTTCCCTGCCGGGGTCACGTCCTGGCATACCGGGCAGGTCGCGTGGCCAGAAATGCAACTGAGCCGTGTGCGTGGTCAGCAGCCACGACGGCGGGACGGCGGGCAGGTGAACGCGGCGATCGTCGCCGCCCGCCACATGGAGGTAAAGCCGGTCCAGACGCTCCAGATCCAGGGCAACGTGCCCGTCCAGGACGTCGTGGACTGTGACCGGCACCGACCGCTTGAACTACTGCACGCCCAGCAACTGCGATAGCGTCGGCCATGATGGACCGGTGAGTTACCCGTGAAGCTTATTCAAAATTGAGTTTAAAGAAGTACAGTCCTATAGCCGCCCGATAGGACGCAATGCCAGCGGCTTTCGGGCGAAACGGTTGAGGGCCGGCCCTGTTGACGGTTGCGCTGTGTGATCGTGCCTGGCTGCTGGCTTGTTGTTCAGGTTTCCTGCGGAACGGGTGAGGCTCCGGATAA